>JARGFW010000130.1 GCA_029211085.1 Deferrisomatales bacterium
TGGTGCGGTCGCGAGCGATCCGGGTGATGCAGGTGACCACCTTCGGGGAACTCCGGGTGTACGCGGTGCCCATTGAGGGGGACGAGGGGGGGGAGGAGTAGCCGATGGAGATTCCCGAGCTGGTGCGGGCACTGGAGGCGGTGCTGTTTGCCTCGGCCGAGCCGATCACCCTGGTGAAGCTGCAAGAGGTGTTCGCTCCCGACGGGGTGGACGGCACCGAACTCAAGGAAGCCGTGTGGGTGCTGCAGCAGGGCTACGAGGGCCGCGGACTGGAACTGCGCGAGGTGGCCAGCGGATACCAGCTGCGCACCCGGCCCGACCTGGGGCCCTGGCTGGCCCGGCTGGAGAAGCAGCGGCCGGTGCGCTTCAGCCGCGCGGCGCTGGAGACCCTGTCTTCGGTGGCGTACCGCCAACCGTTAACCCGGGCGGAGATCGAAGAGGTGCGCGGGGTGGACTGCGGTGGGGTGCTCAAGACCCTGCTCGATCGCAACCTGGTGCGCATCGTGGGCAAGAAAGACGTACCCGGTCGGCCGCTGTTATACGGTACCACCCGCACCTTCCTGGAGGTGTTCGGCTTGGAGTCCCTGGGCTCCTTGCCCAGCCTGCGGGAGATCGACGAGATCCTCGCCGAGCAGGACGAGGGGGTGCAGGAAGAACCGGCCGGCGGTGAGCCGGTTGCACTGTCCCCGGAATCCGTCGAGGCGGCGCCGGAGTGATCGGCGGCGTGGGGTTTCGGAACGGTGGGAACGGACCTGATAACGCTTTTTTACCATGAAGAACACGAAGGACATGAAGGTGGAGAGAATGCACGTCAACGGTTTCTTGGGGTCGATCTTCTTCATGGGCTTCCTGTCCTTCATGGTAGAAAAAGGCTCTTCGCCCGTCGCGCCGCCCCGGAGCTCGTCCCATGGCCGCTGACCGGCTGCAGAAGATCCTCGCCCGCAGGGGCCTGGCGTCTCGGCGGGAGGCCGAGGGGTGGATCGGCGCGGGGCGGGTGCGCGTCAACGGCGTGGTGGTCACCGAGCTGGGCACTCGCGCCGACCCCGCCGTGGATCGCATCGAGGTGGACGGTGTGCCGCTGCCCACGGAGGGCGAGCGGGTCACGGTGTTGCTCAATAAGCCCGCCGGCTATGACTCCACGGTTCGGGATCCCCACGCCGAGCACACGGTCATGGAGTTGCTCGCCGACCTCACCGCGCGGGTGGTGCCTGTGGGGCGGCTGGATCGGGACACCACCGGGGTGCTGCTGCTTACCAACGACGGCGACCTGCACAACGCGCTGTTGCATCCGGCCCGGGGCGTGGAGAAGGTGTACGCGGTGGTGGTGCGAGGCCTGCTCGGTCCCGGTGAGCTTGGGCAACTGGTGCGGGGTGTGGAGTTGGAGGACGGGATGACCGCGCCGGCCCATCTCGGTGCGCTGCGCCGGGAACTGGGGCGCACCTGTTTCGAACTCACCCTTAGGGAGGGGCGCAAACGGCAGGTGCGGCGCATGGTGCAGGCCGTCGGGGGCAGGGTGGAGTCCCTGCGCCGGGTGTCTTTTGCCGGCCTGACGACCGACGGACTGGGGGAAGGAAAATGGCGCGTTCTCGAGCCCACGGAGGTGGCGGCGCTGCGTAGCGCCGCTGGCGCCGAGGTTGCCGGGCAGGCGCAAGAGCGGAGCCCCGTGACGCGCGACCGCGAAGGAAACCCATGAGCGACCCCACGGACAACGCCGGTGCCACCCGGGCCCGGCTGGCCCAGATCCGCAAGGCGATCGACGGCATCGACGAAGAGATACTGGAACGTCTCAACCGCCGGGCGACGTTGGCCCTGGAGGTGGGGCAGGTCAAGGAACGCCAGGGAGCAGCGTTCTACGTTCCCGGCCGCGAGGAGGATCTGGTGCGGCGCCTGCAGGACGCCAACCCCGGGCCGTTTCCGGACCAGGCGATCCGCTCGGTGTGGAAGGAGATCATCTCCGCCTCGCTGTCTCTGGAAAAGCCGCTCACGGTAGCGTACTTCGGGCCCCAGGGCACCTTCACCCACCAGGCGTGCCTGAAGCAGTTCGGTTTGTCTGCCCAGTTCCTGCCGGTGCGCACCATCGCCGATGTGTTCGCCGCGGTGGAGAAGGGCAAGACCCCCTACGGAGTGATCCCCGTCGAGAACACCACCGAGGGGGTGGTCAACCACACCCTGGACATGTTCCTGCGCTCGGACCTCAAGATCGTCGCCGAGGTGCTGCTGCGGGTCAGCCACAACCTGCTCAGCCTCTCGGGCCGCGCGGAGGAGGTGCGCCACATCTACTCCCACCCCCAGCCCCTGGGGCAGTGCCGGGCCTGGCTGGAGCAGCACTTCCCCGAGGTTCCGGTGGTGGACGCCACCTCCACGGCCCAGGCCGCCAAACTGGCCGCCGAGGACCCGGACGCCGCGGCGGTGGCCAGCGAACTGGCCGCCGATCTCTACGGTCTGCGCACCGTGGAGGCGCGCATCGAGGACAACCCAGACAACTTCACCCGCTTCTTGGTGATCGGGCGGGAGATCCCCGAGCGGGGGGCGGCCAGCAAGACTTCGATCCTGTTCGCCGTGCGCGACGCCGTGGGTGCCCTGTACCGCATGCTGCAGCCGTTCTACGAGTGTGCGGTGAACCTCACCAAGATCGAGTCGCGCCCCAGCAAGGAGCGCGCCTGGCAGTATGTGTTCTTCGTGGACATGGAGGGGCACGTGGACGACGCCCCGGTGCAGCGGGCCCTGTCGGGACTGGAGCCCCAGTGCCACTTCCTCAAGGTGCTGGGCTCGTATCCGGAGGCCAAACTCCCGGAGTAGGTGGCTCCGGCGGGGTGGGGTTGGCCTGGGCTACTGTGCCCCGGTTCTGGACTCAGGGCCGGGAACGGGCTATACAGACCCCTTCGTTTCCACCCCCCTCGGGTCATTTCCCCATGCCTACAGAGACGTCGCCGGCTGCGCCGGCGGAAAACCCCTTCGCCGCGCTGGTCAGCCCCACCGTGCTGGATCTCAAGTCCTACGTACCGGGCAAACCCATCGAGGAGCTGCAGCGGGAGAAGGGCCTGGACCGGGTGGTCAAGTTGGCCAGCAACGAGAACCCCCTGGGGCCGCCCCCCGCGGCGAGCGCGGCGCTGACTGCCTGCGGACCGCAGTTGCACCGCTATCCCGACGGCTACGGGTTCGAACTCAAGACCCTGTTGGCCCGGCACTGGAGCGTCGCAGTGGAGAACGTTGTGCTCGGCAACGGCTCCTCCGAGATACTGGAGATGGCGGTGCGGCTGTTGGTGCGGCCCGGGCGCAGCGTGGTGGTGGCCAGCCCGTCGTTCAGCATCTACGAGCTCACCGTGCAGGCCCAGGGGGGCGAAGTCCGCCGGGTGCCCCTGCACGACCACGCCGTGGACCTGGACGGCATCCTCGCCGCGGTGGACGACTCCACCAGCCTGGTGATCCTGGGCAACCCCAACAACCCCACCGGCACCGTGTTCCGCCGCCGGCCGTGGGAGGCGTTCCTGGCGGCGTTGCCGCGGCGGGTCGGGGTGCTGCTGGACGAGGCCTACGCCGAGTACGCCGATACCCCAGAGTTCCCTGTGGGTCGCGAGTACCTCGACGAGACGCGCCCTCTGCTGGTGGCCCGCACCTTCTCCAAGGCCTATGGGTTGGCCGCCCTGCGCATCGGCTACGGCCTGGCGCCCCGGGGACTGGTGGACTACATGAACCGCCTGCGCCTGCCGTTCAATACCAACTCCGCCGCCCAGGCCGCGGCCCGGGCGGCCCTCGGGGACCACGATCACGTGGTGCGCTCCCGGGAGCTGAACCGTCAGGGTCGGGAGCGACTCTACCGCTTCTGCGCGGCTCGAGGGCTGGAGTGGGTACCCAGCGAGGCCAACTTCGTACTGGTGCGGGTGCCGCGGGCGGGCGCGGTGGCCGAGGCCTTGCTGGACCACGGGGTGATCGTGCGCTGGACGGCCAGCTTCGGCATGCCCGAGTGGCTGCGGGTGACGGTGGGGAGCGCCGTGGAACTGGAGTGTTTCGAGACAGCCCTGATCGCGGTGCTGGCGGCCCAGGGGCTGTGGCGGGGCGGAGACTGAGATGGTGGCGGTGCCGCGCCCGCGGACTCTGTGCATCGTCGGCCTGGGCCTGATCGGCGGCAGCCTGGCTGCCGCTCTGAAGACCCGGACGCCCCATCGCTGGCAGGTCCGGGGGGTCGATCGGCGTCGGACCAGCCTGCGCTTCGCCGTGGACAAGGGTTTTCTGGACCACGCCTGCGACACCCTGGAGGAAGGGGTGGACGGGGCGGACCTGGTGGTCCTGGCGGTGCCGGTGCGCGCCATCCGCGAACAGCTCGCGGCGCTGGCCGGGGTGGTATGCCCTGGCCAGGTGGTGAGCGACACGGGCAGCACCAAGGTGGGCATCGTGGAGGAGGCACGGGCGCGGTTGCCCCAGGGGGTGGCGTTCGTGGGCGGCCACCCGGTGGCGGGGAGCGAGCGCACTGGGGTGGAGAGTGCGGTGTCGGGGTTGTTCGAGACCCGGCCGTGCGTGCTCACCCCCGCGGACGACGTGCCGGCCGCCGCCCTGGAGGCGGTGACCGCCCTGTGGCAGGACGCCGGGGCCGAGGTGCTGTGCCTCGACGCCCCCACCCACGACCGGGTGTTCGCGTTTCTCAGCCACCTGCCCCACATGGCCGCCTTCAGCTTGGTGGAGACCGCCGCTGCTGGGTGCGAGGCCGGCCGGTACGGGCTCGCGGGCGGGGCCCTGCAGGACTTCACCCGGGTGGTGCGCAGCTCGCCGACCATGTGGCGGGACATATGCCTGGAGAACCGCGAGCCGTTGCTGCAGGCCCTGGATCGATACGCCGACAACCTACGGGCGCTGCGGGAGCGGATCGTCACCGGAGACCCCGACGCGCTGCACCAACACTTCGAACACTGCCAACAACTCAAGGACAAGACGTGGAAGCCCTGAGCATCTCTGCCTCTGGCCCCTTGGTGCGGGAACTCGCGGTCCCCGGGGACAAATCGGTCTCCCACCGGGCCTTGTTGTTCGCGGCCCTGGCCGAAGGGACCACCCGCATCGAGGGGCTCCAGGCCGGTCTGGACGTGCTCGCCAGCCGCCGCGCGGTGGAGGCCCTGGGCGCGGTCGTACAGGACACAGGTGCTGCCGTGCGGGTCGAGGGGCGCGGGTTGGGGCAGTTGGCCGAGCCGGCCGACGTGATCGACTGCGCCAACTCGGGGACCACCATGCGGCTGTTGTCCGGCATCCTGGCCGGGCAGAGTTTTCTCTCGGTGCTCACCGGTGATCGCCACCTGCGGCGCCGGCCCATGGCCCGGGTGTTGGACCCCTTGCGGGAAATGGGGGCCCTGGCCCTGGGGCGCGACGAGGACAGCCGGGCGCCCCTGGTGTTTCGGGGGGGGAGCCTGCGGGCGCTGACCTGGACCCTGCCGGTTGCCAGCGCCCAGGTGAAGAGCGCCGTACTGTTGGCCGGGCTGCATGCCCGGGGCACCACCTGGGCGGTGGAGCCGGCCCCGTCCCGGGACCACACCGAGCGCATGTTGGCGGCCATGGGTGCCGTGGTGCGCACCGAACCCGGGCGCGTCGGCATCGTCGGCCGACCCCGCCTGCGGGCCGTCGACTGCGTTGTGCCTGGCGATCCCTCTTCGGCGGCGTTCTGGGCCGCAGCGGCGCTGCTGGTGCCGGGCTCCCGGGTGACCGTGCGCGGGGTGAGTTTGAACCCCACCCGCATCGGGTTTTTTCATCTGCTGCAGCGCATGGGGGCGCCGGTGACCCTGACCGAGACGGGCACCGCCTGTGGCGAGCCGGTGGGGGATGTGAGCGTGGAGTACGGTCCCCTGCAGGGCATCCAGGTGGCCCCGGAAGAGGTCCCCGCGGCCATCGACGAGTTCCCGGTGTTCTGTGCGCTGGCCGCGGTGGCCCGGGGGGAGTCCGAGGTGCGCGGGGCCGCAGAGTTGCGCCACAAGGAGTCGGACCGCATCGACGCCGTGGCCGGCGAGCTGCGCAAGGCCGGGGTGGCGGTGGATACCTGTCCCGACGGCATGCGCATCACCGGCGGCGGCAGACTCTCACCGGCGCGCTTCGAGAGCCACGGTGACCACCGCATCGCCATGGCCATGGGGGTGCTCGCCCTGGCGATTCCCGGTGGGGCCCAGGTGGTCGGTGCCGAGGCAGCGGCGGTGTCCTACCCCGGGTTCTGGGAGCAGCTGCTGGGCGTCTGAACAGTGAAGGGTGAACGGCAAAGACAACGTCGTTTTTTGGCAGCATTGCACGGATTTCACGGATGAAGAATCAAGGCATGAAAGGCAACGGGCCTTTTGTAGTGGGTTTTCAGATCCGCGTCATCCGGTAGCTCCTGTCCAAAAAATGGAAGGTTCTGTTGTCAGCGAGCCAGCCGGCTCGCTGGCCATCTGGGTATGGAGGCGTTTCGTGTCGGAAGAAGAGCAACCGAAGCGCGGGCTGTTCGGGCGGCTGTTCCGAAAGGGGGCAGAGGCGCCCGCGGAAGCCACGGCGGACGGCCCCTCGGAGGCGCCCGAGGCGGTGGCGGAGTTGCCCGCTGTGCCGGAGGAGCCTGAGGCGGAGACCCCTCCTCCAGCGGGCAGCCCGGAGGCGGCCGAAGAGCTGGAGGCCCCGGACGCAGAGGACTCCGGGCTCGGCGAGCTGGCGGAGGAGGGTCCGGCCCGGCGGGGGCTTTTTTCGCGGATGTTCGGGCTTCGGGAATCTGACACCAAGGAACAAGAAGGGCCGGCGGCGGAAGCCGAGGCGTTGCCGGAAGCAGCGGGCGCCGCGCCGTCCGCAGATGGGACCGGGGACCAGGGCCTCGATGCGCCGGAGCTCCCCCCCGAGCCGGAGCCTGCCCCGGAGGCGCTGGCGGCCGAGCCCCCACCGTCTCCGCCGGCAGAGGGCGGGGACGGGCACGGGCAGGAACTGCGGCGGGAACCCGAACCGGAGACGTCTCGCGGCCTGTTCGGTCGCTTGCGCAGCGGTCTCTCCAAGACCCGCAAGGGGTTGGTCCAGAAGGTCGACCGGGTTCTGCTGGGCAAGAAGGAGATCGATGCCGATACCCTGGAAGAGTTGGAAGAGGCGCTGGTCAGCGCCGACCTGGGGGTGCACACCAGCCTGCGGCTGATCGCGGGTATCCAGGAGAGGGTCAGCCGCAAGGAGCTCACCAGCCCGGAGGCCCTGCGGGAGCACCTGCGGCGCGAGATCCGCGCCATCCTGGCCGCCGACCAGGGGCATTTCGAGTTGGGCGCCGCGCGCCCTCAGGTCCTGATGGTGGTGGGGGTGAACGGGGTCGGCAAGACCACCACCATCGGCAAGCTCGCCGCCCAGTACCACCGCCGTGGGTACAAGGTGCTGCTCGCTGCCGGCGACACCTTCCGTGCGGCGGCGGTGGAACAGTTGCAGATCTGGGGGGAGCGGGCCGGTGCCCAGGTGGTGCGGCACCAGGACGGCTCGGACCCGGCGGCGGTAGCCTTCGACGCGGTGGAGGCGGCCAAGGCCCGCGGGGCGGACCTGGTGATTGTGGACACTGCGGGTAGGCTGCACACCAAGAGCAACCTCATGGAGGAGTTGAAAAAGGTGCGTCGGGTGATCGGCAAGGCGATGCCGGGGGCGCCCCATCAGGTGCTGCTGGTGCTGGACGCCACCACCGGCCAGAACGCCATCAACCAGGCGAAGATCTTCCGCGATGCGGTCGATGTGGACGGAATTGTCTTGACCAAACTGGACGGCACCGCCAAGGGTGGGGTGATCGTCGGGATCTGCGACGAACTCAAGATCCCGGTGCAGTTCATCGGTATCGGCGAGCAGGTGGACGATCTGCGGCCGTTCGACGCCGAGGAGTTCGTGGCAGCCTTGTTCTAATGGAGTCGTGACGGGTTACCGATCACCGATCGCTGTCTCCCACAGGAGGAGTCATGAAGATCAAGAACACACACGTGCTGGGAACGGTGGCGGCCGTGCTGGTGCTGCTGCTCGCCGCCGCTGCGGCCTTCGCATCCGGCGGGGGCGGCGCCGCCCACGAGGAACTCGGCACCAAGCTGAACCTGTACATGGGCATCCCGTTTGTGGGGATCCTGCTGTCCATCGCCCTGTGCCCGCTGGTGGCGCCGCGCTTCTGGCACCACCATTTCGGAAAGGTCTCCGCGTTCTGGGGCCTGTCCCTGGTGGTGCCGTTCCTGGTGATGTACGGGGGCACCGCCTTGTACGAGATCTTCCACATCTACATCGCCGACTACGTGCCGTTCATCATCCTGCTGTGGGCGCTGTACACCGTGGCCGGGGGCATCCTGATCACCGGCAGTCTGTCGGGTTCGCCCTTGGTGAACCTGGCCATCTTGGTGATCGGCACGCTGATCGCCTCCTGGGTGGGCACCACCGGGGCGGCGATGCTGCTGATCCGCCCGTTCCTGCGCGCCAACGCCTGGCGCAAGCGGCGCACCTACCAGGTGGTGTTCTTCATCTTCCTGGTGTGCAACATCGGCGGGTCGCTGACCCCCCTGGGCGACCCCCCCCTGTTCCTGGGCTTCCTGCACGGGGTGCCGTTCTTCTGGACCCTGGCGCTGCTGAAACCGATGGCACTGGTAAGCGGCATCCTGCTGGCGGTGTTCTTCGCCATGGACACCTACTTTCACCGCAGGGAGGAAGGCCGCCCGCCGGAGTCGGATGGCAGCAAACTGAAGATCGAGGGCTTGCACAATCTGCTCTTCCTGGGGGGGATCATCGCCGGGGTGCTGATGAGCGGTTTGCTGCACATCGGCGAGGTGAATCTCTTCGGGGTACACCGGCCGGTGGCCGACCTGTTGCGAGACGGACTGCTCATCGCGATGGGCATTCTCTCCCTGCGCACCACCCGCCCGTCGATCCGGGAGCGCAACGAGTTCACGTGGTTCCCCATCCTGGAGGTCGCCTACCTGTTCGCAGGGATTTTCGTCACCATGATCCCGGTGCTGGACATCCTCAAGGCCGGTGAGCACGGGCAACTGGCGTTCATCATCCGGGCCGTGCAGGAGCCGGTGCACTACTTCTGGGTCACCGGCATCCTGTCGAGTTTCCTGGACAACGCACCCACCTATCTGGTGTTCCTCAACACTGCCCTGGGCAACTTCTTCCCCGGGGTGATGGAGAAGACCGCTGTGCTCGGCTTGATCGAGCAGCGGGAGATCTACCTGCTGGCCATCGCCTGCGGGGCCGTGTTCATGGGAGCCAACAGCTACATAGGCAATGCCCCCAACTTCATGGTCCGTTCCATCGCCGAGGAGGCGGGTGTGGAGATGCCCAGTTTCTTCGGCTATATTCTCAAGTACTCTTTGGTGATCCTGGTGCCCACGTTCGGGGTGGTCACCTGGGTGTACTTCCTGTAACAGGAAGAGGAGAGGAGAGGTTCGCAGATGAAAAAGATCCGCAAGATCCTGTTCCCGACCAAGTTTGAAGACCTGTCGTTTCCCTGTATCGAGCGCCTGTATCCGCTGAAGGGGGCGGGCCTGGAGGAGATCATCTTCCTGTTCGTGATCGACCGGGAAGAGGTGGCCGGCGACCTGTTCCGCGGTTTCGACAAACAGCTGGTGGAGCAGTTTCGCGAGGAGGCCCGTCTGCGCTTCGAGGACTGGGAAAAGGAAGTGGCGGCCAGCGGGGTGCGCTGCCGCCACCTGGTGGAGATCGGCCGCCCGGAGGGAAAGATTCTGGAGATCTCCTGTCGGGAAGAGGTGGATCTGATCGCCTCGGGGCGCCAGCGCCACGTGGCGTCGGATTCCCTGTACCTGGGGGGTACCGCAATGGGCCTGTTGCGGCGCAGCGGGATCCCGGTATTCGTGTGCAAACACGGAACCGAGGGGGTGTGCACCCCGGTCGGCGGCCACGACTTCGAGCGGGTACTGTTCGCCACCGACTTCTCCGAGAACGCGGGTCACGCCCTGGAGTTCGTCAAGTCCCTGGCGGGGGTCGCCCAGAAGGTCGGTGTGGTGCACGTGATCGCCGAACGGGAGTTCAAGAAGTCCTCGGTGGAGCAGATCCACTCCGAGGAGGAACAGTCACGGAAACAGCTAGACGCGATCTGCGCCGAACTGGCGGAGCTAGGGCTCGACGCCGTTCCCCACCTGTTGGCCGGGGAGATTCATTCCCAGATTCTGCAGACGGCCGCCGACCACCGGGCATCGTTGATCGTCATGGGCACCAAGGGCCGGCACGGGCTCAAGGAGATCTGGCTGGGCAGCTCCTCCCACCGGGTCGCCGAACTCTCCACCGTGCCGGTGATCCTGGTGCCCATGGAACGGGACGAGTGCTACATCTGAGGGGTGCCGGCTAGGGCGCTGGTCGCCGGCAAGAACAGCAGCGAAACCGCCTCCGAGGCGGTTTCGTTGCGTTCGGAGCTGGCGTCAGAACCAGAGGGGGAGGAGGAACAGGGCCAGGTTGCCGGTGGCATGGACCAGCGCCGGCGCCCACAGGCTCCCCGAGAGTTCGTAGGTGACGCAGAACAGTACGCCCCCCACCGCCTGCACCCAGGGGACCCCGCTGGTGGGCAGGTGGGCGGCGGCGAACAGGGCGGTCACCGCCAGGGTGGCGGCAGCCGCGGGCAGGCGCCGGCGCAGGCCCGCGTAGAGGACGCCCCGAAACACCAGTTCCTCGAACAGGGGCGCGATCAACCCGCCCACCGCGAGCAGCGGCAGCCATTCCCCAGCCCCGGGGCGGGGGCCGGATACCAGGGGAAGGAAGCTGCCCCGTCCCGCCAGGCGAACGCATGCCTCCGTGGCCAGCACGGCAACGCCCATGCCCGCGCAGACCAGCAACCCCACCCGGAGACCCCTCCGTGCGGGGTTGCCGAGAAGTCCGAACTGCCGCGGCCTCCACCCCCGACGCCATCCGTACAGGCAGAGCAGTAGGAGCTCCAGGGCGCGCACCCCGCCCACGGTCCAGAGACCGGCGGTACGACCCGTGGGCGAGGGTAAGGCCGTCGCGACCAGCAGTTCGAACCCCACCAGGACCGCCAGAATCACTACCGCTTCGCCGGGGCCCACCACGGCTCGATCCCGGGCTATGGAGATGGCCACCCGATCCTCCGCAGCGAGGCGTAGGCGCGCTCCTTCACGTACCACTCCTCGGGCTGGGCCAGCAGTTCGTTCAGGGTGGTGCGGGCCGCAGTTCCCCCCACCTCTCCGAGGGCCTGGGCGGCGGCGTAGCGCACGTTGATTACCGGGTCGCTCAGGGCCTCGAGAAGCGGGGCTTCTCCGGCGCTCCCCAGGTGGCGTCCGGCGCGGGCCGCGTAGAACCGCTCCACGACCCGGGGGGAACGCAGGCGCTGTCCCAGGTCCTCCGCGGTGGCGGGGGGGACCTCCGCCAGACTGTCGCGTAGGGTGACGACTGCTGGGTCTGCCCGCCCCGCGGCGCCGAGCCCGACCGTGACCACGGCCGTGAGAACCGCGGCGGCCAGGCGGCGCCGTAGCCCGGAGGGGAACACACACGCCAGGCGCAGGGCTACCGAGGTGAGCAGCCAGCACAACCCCAGGGGGCACCCCACGAACAGGGCAAACCCGGTGGCGCGGCGCAGGGCATGGTTGGCGTCCCGTGTCGTGGACAACTGCTGCCAGGTCTCCTGCTGATCTGCTGCTCCCTGCGGCCAGGGCAGGCGCGTGGTGCCGGAGACCAGCACCACCGCTCCCGCATCGGGCGCAACCGTCAGGTCGACACCGCCCGCTGCCTCGCTCGTCGCGTCCACGCAAAGCACCCCGAGTCGCCGCACCTCGCTGCACCAGTGGCGCCGCTGGGGCCCGGGCAGGTCCGGGGATACCGCCGCCAGGGGTTGGGTTCTGGCGGCCAGGGGCTTGAGCACTTCCGCAGGGTACAGGGTCCAGCGGTAGTAGAACTGGTCCACGGCCAGACCCGCAGCGTTCGTGAACAAGACCTGGTCACGCAGTCGGGTGAACGGCCCCTCGGGTGCCAGGGCCCAGGGGACCAGGCCCCCGGCACAGATTGCCAGCAGCACCAAGCGCCACACCAGGGGGCGGGGCGGCTGCGCAATCCGGTGCAGCGCCAGACTGCCCCCGGCGATGGCCAGCAGGCACCCGGCCAGGGCGACGTCGCCCGCGACCAGGGCGGGCAGGGGAAGCGCCAGCACCAGACGCGGCAGCCAGCGGCCGCCCGGGCCGGGGATGCGGCGGGTCACCCGGCACCACACCGCGCACAGGCTCCCCGCGCCGAGCCCCAGGCTGAGCCCGAAAAACACCGCGCCGGCCCACGCCGGGGCGCCGGAGGACAACACCTCCCAGTGCCCCGCACCCGGCAGGTGGGGGAGGCCGGCGGCCTCCAGCAGGCGGTTCTTGGCCAGCAGGTGGGTGGCCGTCTGGCGGGTGCGCACGGCACCGAGGGCGCCGCCGCACAGCAGGCCCCAGAGTTGACTGAGGAAGACCGCGGGAACTCTCATGGGGGAACGCTACGGGCTCCGGGGTTGGATCGATGGCCTGGGCGGGCCGATGGTACAGCACCCGGGGCCGGCAGCACATCCCCCGTTCCCGGGCGGCGGCCCAGAACGCGCGCGAGACACTTGGTCAGTCCTCCGGTCAACCATGAAGCACCCCATGGCTCCCCACGGATGGGTTCGTGCCGACGCATGGTGCCGGGGGCCTTGCACAGGGGGGCTCTCCAGCAACGAATGAGCGGTGCAGTCCCCGGACTCCACGTCTGGCCCCGGAACTCCATCCGCTGCTGCTCACGACGTTCAACGCCGCGGGGGCCCCCAGATGCTTGCCCTTGGGCCCTGGTTCCGATGGCAAGGGGGGGGAGGTCTCGGGAGCGCAGGGGGGCGAGCCGAGTGGCGCAGCGACCCCCTTAGCCGGCGGGTCTGCGCCGCAGGATCTCCACGACCCGGTACGAGGTGACGGCCTCGTCCCGCTGGTTGAGCGCACGGAACTCGAGGTCAACGTAGCCCCGGTCGGCCCGGGTTTCCGACGCCCGGGTCTTGGTCACGCGCAGCACCACACGCAGTTCATCTCCGGGACGCACCGGTTTCTTCCAGCGCAGCTCATCGATCCCCGGTGACCCCATCCCCCCTCCGCGCAGGAAACCGGCGTCGACCAGGGCGCGAAACGTCTTGGTCACCACGTGCCAGCCGCTGGCGATGAGTCCGCCGAAGAAGTGTTCTCTCGCGAACTCGGGGTCGGTGTGGAAACCCTGGGGATCGAACTGACGTGCGAAGGCGATGATCTCGTCCGCTGCGAACGCCACCGGGCCCGCTTCGAACTCGTCGCCCACGGTGAAGTCCTCGAAATACTGCTCCGACCCGAAACTCTTCTTCATGTCGTCTCCATTCCATCCTGGGCCGCAGAGCGGCAACGGTTTGCCCTTATCTGGCCCGATGTGTCCCGCTGGGGTCAAGTAGCGTGGCTCTCCGGGCATGCGGCCAGGGGCACGGCACGGATGCCTGCCCAGCCGCAACCCATAGAACCGGCCGCCTGCGGCGGGTGCTGGAAACCCTTGGAACCGGCGCGGGCATACCGGCCACCTTGGCCCGCAGGTCCCGTCCATCCCTGGTGGAGCGGGGGGGCGGCCGGCGCGACGGCGAGGGCTCCAGAAAAAACGGGCCGGAATGGTCCCGGTCCCCGAACCCGCACCTCGTCCAAGGCCATGGGCCCAGGCGGACAGATCCGCTGATCGTCTCAAACCCCTTTGTTGCCGTTCGCATCAACCCCCGCTCCGGGTTCGGCGACCCCCCGCCCCGGCCGATGACGGAGTGCCGGTGGAAGTGGGTATCAGGGCCGTTGCAGGCCGGACCTCGCTGGGGTAGGGTGGCGGTGCTTTTCGAGGATCCATTGACACGGAGGAGACCGATGGCCGAGGAGAAACGTCGCTATTTTCGCCTCCCCAGGGAGGCGCGCATCACCTGCCAGGAGATCACCTATCCCTTGGGGCAGACCGCGGAGTTCGAGGTGCACATGGTGGACGTGAGCGCGGGCGGAGTGGGGTTCAAGGATGCCCCCCAGGGGTTTGCGGTGGGTATCCCGATCCAGGTGGCGCTGCTGCTGCAGGGATGGCACCGCCACACCTCGGAGTTCCTCAAATACGACGACATCTCCGTGTCGCGGCCCCTGACCGCGGTGGGCCGGGTGACGCGCTGCGCGCAGGGGGCAGACGGCAAGTACGAGGTGGGGGTGGAGTTTCTGGATATCTGGGAAGATCACTGGAACGCCATGCGGACCCTGTTGGAAAAGGAACGCGTCCGCCTGGAGGCGGAGGGCGAGAACGAGGCCGAGCCGCGGTTCCCGTAGCGCCTGCTGATCCCAACCGAAAAAAGGGGCTGCGTCCGCGGTGCGGAGCAGCCCCTTCTGTATGATCTGGAGGCGCCACCCGGATTCGAACCGGGGATAGAGGTTTTGCAGACCTCTGCCTTACCACTTGGCGATGGCGCCCTCG
>JARGFW010000425.1 GCA_029211085.1 Deferrisomatales bacterium
TCTCTCGATTGCCCTCAAACCGATACCCCACGCCCTCCTTCTCAAGCTCTGTCCCCCGATAGCCCGTGCCCGCTTCCGCGAACAGACCCGTCATCGCCTTCCTACCCAGCTGCACCAGCAACTCGAGCATATTGATCTCCGTCTGCAGCAGGTCTTCGGCACTGTCAAACCCTACCCCGTACGTTGTCTTGAACAACTCCACAAGCTGTGATACTACCCAATCGTTCATTGCTACCTCCCAGTCGTGATTTCAGCCGGTATCTTTATACCACCGATTGGGAGGTCTTTTTCGTCCCCTGCTACCTACGAAATCAATGCGCACCCCCACCCCCTGTGCCAGGATAGATGTCGCGTGGGAGGGGCGAGACTACGCCCCTTGGGGGGTCCCCCCCAAGGGAAAAATCCGGGGGCGGAGGGAGCCTGGGATGGGCAACAACAACTATGAGGTCGGATTCAAGGACGCGATGGTTCGTAAGATGATGGGTCCGCCCGCGATGAGCGCCACCGCGTTGGCCGGGGAGGTGGGGGTCCCGCAAACCACCCTCTCTCGCTGGCTGAAGGACTATGGTAGGGTGGCAGCAGCGGGAGGCCACATGAGCTCGAAGAAGAGGCCGGGTAACTGGAGTGCCGAAGAGAAACTGGCGGCGATCCTGGAGTACGAGAAGCTGGATGAAGAGTCCCGTGGAAGATACCTGCGGGAGAAGGGATTGTATTCCGTCGATATCGAACGCTGGCGTGAAGAGGTGCTCGGTGCCCTGGGCAAGAAGGCGAAGAAGAAGGGCGATGCGAAAGACAGACGGATCCGGGACCTGGAGGGAGATCTGCGTCGTAAGGAGAAGGCGCTTGCCGAGACCGCCGCGCTGCTTGTCCTCAAAAAAAAAGCCCAGGCGATCTGGGGGGACAGCGAGGACGAGAGATAGGTCTGGAAGATCGGCAGATGGTGATCGAGCTGGTGGGAGAAGCGGTGGCCTCGGGAGCTCGCCGGGCGCGGGCGTGCGATGTGTTGGGTATCTCGATCCGGACACTTCAGAGGTGGGAAGCGGTGCCCTGGCGTGGTGATCGGAGGCAGGGACCACGCAGTGGTCCGCGGAACGCTCTCAGTGATGCTGAGAGGGCTCTTGTGGTGGCGGTGGCCACCAGTCCGGTGTTCCGCGACCTGCCGCCGTCGCAGATTGTGCCTGTTTTGGCCGATGCGGGGGTGTATGTGGCCTCGGAGCGCAGCTTCTACCGGATTCTGAGAGAGGAGAAGCTCGCCGCCCACCGTGGCAGGGCCAGAGCGGCCACTCACCGCCGGCCGACCGAGCAGACGGCCGGCGGACCGAACCAGCTGTGGAGCTGGGACATCACGTACCTCAAGGGCCCGGTGCGGGGGCAGTTCTACTACCTGTACCTGGTGATGGACATCTGGAGTCGCAAGATCGTGGGGTGGGCGGTGCACGAGAGAGAGTGTGCCGAGCTGGCGGCCGCACTGATCCGGGAGGCGGCCTTGCGCGAAGGGATCGATGCGGAGACTCTGGTGCTTCATTCGGATAACGGGGGACCGATGAAGGGGGCCACGATGCTGGTCACGCTGCAGTGGTTGGGTATCGTACCCTCGCTGAGCCGCCCGCAGGTGCCCGACGACAATCCGTATTCCGAGGCGTTGTTCCGCACCGTGAAGTATCGACCGCAGTACCCGAGTGCGGCGTTTGAAAGCGTGCAGGCGGCCCGGGAATGGGTGGTGGGGTTCGTTCAGTGGTACAACCACGAGCATCGTCACAGCGCCATCCGATTCGTTACCCCCGCGCAGAGACATTCGGGGCAGGAGCAGCAGATCCTTGTCGAACGGAAGGAGGTGTACGAGGAGGCCAAGAGAAGGAACCCGAATCGATGGTCAGGTCAGACGCGACGCTGGGCGCCGGCGCGAGAGGTTGTGCTCAATGCCTCCGCTGACCGTCGCAAGAGTCCGGCGGAACGTCGAGAGTCGGCCTGATGTGGAACTTAGACGCGACAACTATCTTGACAAACACCGG
>JARGFW010000426.1 GCA_029211085.1 Deferrisomatales bacterium
TCCAGGACCACCCGGTGTCCCTGGAGCGGTTCCCGTCGGGCATGGTGATGCCGCCCCCCCAACGGGAGCTAGCAGCCATGCCGGGGGGGGGACGATGAGAGCGGGGAGGGTCTGGTTCGAGCGCCAGCGGAGCATCCTGGACCTGGCCCTGTCCTCCCTGTGGCGCCGGCGCGGGAAAAATCTCGTATTGCTGCTCGTGTACACCGCGGTGGTGTTCCTGCTGGCTTCGGTGGTGCTGTTCTCCAATGCTCTCAAACGCGAGGCCCGGCTGCTGCTGGCCGGCAGCCCAGACCTGATCGTGCAGAAGCTGGTGGCGGGCCGCTACGACCTGATCCCCGCGGCCCACGCCGAAAGGCTGGCCGGCATCCCCGGGGTGGCCCGGGTCTCTGGGCGGCTGTGGGGGTACCACTACGACCCGGTGACCGGCGCCAACTACACCCTGATGGCCCGGGAGGAGAACCCACCGCCCGCGGGCGGGGTGTTCGTGGGCAACGGGGTGGCGCGGTTGCGGGGCGCGGGGAAGGGCGGGCGCCTCTCCCTGCGGGCCTACGACGGCGAGCACCGGCACTTCCGGGTGGAGGGGGTGTTCGCCGCGGAGTCGGAGCTGATCTCCGCCGACCTGGTGCTGCTGGACCGGGAGGACTTCCTGCGCCTGTACGGGGTGCCCCCCGGGCAGGTGACGGACCTGGCGGTGGCGGTGCCCAACCCCCGGGAGATCGACACCGTGGCCGCCAAGATCCAGGCCGCCCTGCCCGACAGCCGGGTGATCTCCCGGGACGAGATCCTGCGCACCTACGACGCCGCGTTCGACTGGCGGGGCGGCATCATCCTGCTGGTGCTGTCGGTGTGCCTGTTCGCGTTCGCGATCCTCGCCTGGGACCGGGCCTCGGGGCTGAGCGCCGAGGAGAAGCGCGAGATCGGCATCCTCAAGGCGGTGGGCTGGGAGACCTCGGACGTGCTGCTGCTGAAGTTCTGGGAGGGCTCGGCGATCTCGCTCACCGCGTTCCTGGGGGGAACCGTGCTGGCGTGGACCCAGGTGTTCCTCCTCGGGGCGCCCCTGTTCGACGCGGTGCTCAAGGGCTGGTCGACCCTGTACCCGGAGTTTAGCCCCGCGCCCCTGGTGGCGCCGGAGCTGTTCGCGGTGCTGTTCTTCCTCTCCGTCGCCCCCTACGCGGTGGCCAGCATCATCCCCGCCTGGCGGGCCGCGACCATCGACCCGGACGAGGTGATGCGGTGAACCCCCACCCCCGCACCGTGGAGATGGTGGACGTGCGCAAGGTGTTCAACGCCGGCCGCCCCAACGCGTTCCAGGCCCTGGCCGGGGTGTCCCTGACGATCCCCCTGCGGGGGGTGACGGTGTTCAAGGGCCCCAGCGGGTCGGGCAAGACCACCCTGCTCAGCGTGCTGGGCTGCATGAGCCGGCCCACCGCGGGCCGGGTGTACGTGGACGGCGAGGAGGTCACCAGCCTGCCGGAGAAGTTCCTCACCGAGATCCGCCGCAAGACGTTCGGCTTCGTGTTCCAGCACTTCAATTTGGTCAAGGGCCTGACGGTGCTGGAGAACGTGATGCTCCCCGCCTACCCCCTGGGACAGCCGCGGCCGGCCCTGCGGGAGCGGGCACTGCGGCTGCTGGAGACCTTCTCCATGGGCCCGAAGGCGGAGTCGAAGGTGGAGTGGCTCTCCGGCGGCGAGGCCCAGCGGGCGGCGATCGCCCGGGCCCTGATCAACGACCCGCCGGTGATCATCGCCGACGAGCCCACCGCCCACCTGGACAGCAAACTGTCGGGGGAGTTCGTGGAGATGGTGCGGGACATCGCCGGCCAGGGCCGGGCGGTGCTCATCGCCAGCCACGACCCGCTGGTGGTGGAGTCGGACCTGCTCTCCGCCGCCGTGGAGATGCGGGACGGCGCGGTGGTCGCCCCGGAACCCCCGGCATGATCTCCAGCCCCACCATCCTGGCCCTGTTCGCCGGGTCGCTCTTGACCGCGGCCATGATCCTCTACGCGGCCCG
>JARGFW010000131.1 GCA_029211085.1 Deferrisomatales bacterium
CTTGACTATCCACAGGGATTTACGGCGAATCTTTCCGACCTTTGCTACGACATAAGCACGACCGCTTCGTTTTCGGGCCAGGCGGAAGTGTGTATCACGATGGAGATCAGCACAATTCCGGATCCGCCCGGTACATCCGCCCTGCGCATGCTGGCCTGTGATGCCGGGGGAGGAAACTGCGAAGTCCTAACTACTTCGTCTCTGAATACGCAGACCGAGCCCCCACCACCGATCGTGACTCTTTGTGCGTGGACAACGCATTTCTCGTTTTTCACAATTGCTGCGGAACCGGATTCCGATTTCGATGGCTGGAGTGACGGCAGCGACAATTGCGTCCTGACGTTCAACCCCTCGCAAACGGACGGCGACACGGATGGGGTAGGAACTGCATGCGACAACTGCACGCTGGTGGCCAACGCCGACCAGCGCGACACGGATGGGGACGGCTACGGCAACCGCTGCGACCCGGACTTCAACAACGACGGCGGGGTGAACTTCGCCGACCTGGCTTACCTGAAGTCAGTCTTCCTGAGCGGGGACCCCGACGCGGACCTCAACGGGGACGGCGGAGTGAACTTCGGCGACCTGGCCATCCTCAAGTCCATGTTCCTGGGGAAGCCGGGGCCGAGCGCGTTGGCGCCGTAGGCCACGGGGTCGGGTTGCTCGGTGGCCCGGCTCAACGTGGGGCCGGAGAAGTGGCGATTCCGCCGTCGGTAGGCGGGCGGGCCAGGCCTTGGGGACGGAGGAGTGTATGGCACCAGCCACTCCGCGCTGCAGTTCGCGCCACAGAGCATGGGGGTCTTCCGCCACGCAGGCAGCGTTGAGGGCATCTCCATAGGTGGTCTTTTCGGGGGGCCCAGTCCAGAGGAGGGAAAAGCATGCGAACAGCCCGTGTTCACCCTGTTACCTTCCTGGTCGTTGCGTTTCT
Organism: Deferrisomatales bacterium; assembly: GCA_029211085.1. GTDB lineage: Bacteria > Desulfobacterota > Deferrisomatia > Deferrisomatales > JARGFW01 > JARGFW01. The sequence continues at coordinate 929 of JARGFW010000131.1, forward strand.
GCTTCCGCTACAGGCATTGGGTGCCTGCCCGGGGGACCTCGAGGAACTCATCACCACTCCCTCGTTCGGGTACGACGTCAGCTACACGGACGATAGCGTAGGAAACCCCGCGGACTTCTTTTCCAACGCTCAGGCGCAACGGGTCGCCGACGCCCTGGACGCGGGGCACCAGGACTTTCTGGACCTGCTGTTCCTCGATCCCTTCTTCAACACCGATCCCCCCGAGGTGTGCAGCTACGACTCGAGCAACATCGGCGGCGCCGACTTCTGCCAGATCACCCTGGACACCCCCTTCCTGCAACCCCGCAACGAGGCGTGCCTACGGCTGGTTGCCGGCCACGAACTGTTCCACCACGTGCAATACGCCTACATCAACAACGGCTCGACGTCGTGCGGGGGGTGCGGGGGCACCTGGGGCAAGTGGACCTGCGAGGGCACCGCCCGGATGATGCAGGACCAGGTCTACACAGACCTGGACCAGGACGCCGGGTGCATCACCTACCTGGACGAGATCAACGACTACCTGGCGGCCCCCAACACCTCGATGACGGCCGCCTCCTACAAATTCGCTCTGGGGTGGAAATACTTCTCCGAGCAACTCGGCACCACCCTCGCCGAGCCCGAACGCGGCACCGACTTCGTCGAGAGATTCTGGGCCAACACCGATCCCACGAGTCCCGACAGCGTGCAGGTTCTGCGCGACACGATCCACGACTACGACCCCACGCTTTCGCTGGAGACGTTGTTCCAGGATTTCACCGCCGCCAACTACACCCACGACCTCGACGTCTCCGCCCTGGCGGAGTCGGGCAAGTACCTCTACATCGACGAGACCCCCTCCGGTCAGGCGACCCACCTCTACGATCCGGTGGCCCGCCAGACGGTGGCGTTCGGCACGGCCCTGTCCGCCGCCACAGCAGTGAGCGCCTGGGCCGCCCGCTACTTCGAGGTGGACGTCGGCGTGGCCGGATCGTGCGACATCATCGGCTTCCGCGGCGAGGCCTCGAACGACGGGGCGGATCTGGGCTGGACGGTGATCGGGATCAAGGCTCCCGACCGCGTGGTGCAACTCCACAAAGGGCGCGGCAACGCCTTCTACAAGGCGTTCTTCAACGACCCTGCCGACCCCTTCGTGAAGCTGGCGGCCGTGGTGACCGGGCTCGGCACCGGGCAGAACTTCCGCTATGTGTTCGCGGCCGGTGCGCCCAAGGTGACGATCCTGCGGCCGACGGCGGCCCAGCAGGCCTACGCCGGGGAGCACGCGGACCCGGACCGCTTCCCGGTGCGGATGCTGGTCTCGGGTCCGGCCATCCTCACCCCGGAGGGTTCCGGCTCGGTGTCGGTGAAGGGTCTCTCCAAGGAGGAGTTCACCGTCTATGTGCAGCGGCCCGGACTTTCGGCCCCGGCACCGGTGCTCACGGCGGCCTACGTGGGCGGGCAGTACTGGCTCAGTTGCCAGGCGCCGGCTGTGGATCCGGCCGATGGCGACGTATACGACGTCGGGGTGTGCATGTGCGAGGCGGGGGCCGGCGAGTGCGGGGTGTCGGCACTCTCCCGGGGCGCTGTCTTCTACGGCAAGAGGAACCTGAACCAGGTGCTGGTTCTCGACCGTTCGGGAAGCATGTCCCTGCCGGCGCTCACGCCCAAGATCGACGCGGCCCGGGCGGCGGCCAAGATCTTCGTCGACGCCGCCCACGACGGCGACCTGCTGGGGGTGGTCAGCTTCACGGGCGATACGCTGGAGTGCAACGACGACTCCGAACTGCGCCACGACCTGCTGGTGGTCGACGACACCAACCGCCCCACGGCCAAGAAGATGATCAACGGCATTGCTCCCGGCGGGTGGACGGGCTTGGGTGACGGGCTCAACCGGGCCCAGGACCGGCTCGAAGCACTGGGCACCCCGGTGGGGACCGACCACATCGTGCTGCTCAGCGACGGCATGGAGAACGAGGCCCTGTGCTGGGATTCGTCGGCGCCTTCCTGCAGCAACTCCGGCTGCGGGTCGGACGTGAAAGGCCGGTTCACTGCCACGGCCGCCGACACCGTCGTCGAAGCGATCGCCTTCGGGCCCCAGACCGACCAGGCGCTATTGCAGGACATCGCGGGCACCACCGGGGGCGACTACTTCTACGTGGACGTCTCGGATGCGGCAGCCGCTGCTGCCGGGATGACGGCCGCGGCCGTGACCCCTGGGGACCTGGCCCTCGGCAACCGGATTGCCGAGGTCTACCTGGCGGTGAGCGACAAGATCCGGGGTAAGGAGCGCATCTTCCTCGGTGCGGGCCCCACGGCGGCCGGTGTGACGGTGCACCCGATCTTCCTCGGCGACGGCAAGATCGCGGCTGCGACCTTCGCCTTCCACTGGGAAGACCCCAGCGCCGTCTCGGCGGTGAGCCTGTTCGACCCGGCCGGGAACCCGGTCGGGCCCGGAGACGCGCAGATCTTCTTCGACAGTGAGCACACCGTGTTCCAGTTTTTCAAAGAGGTTCCCGGGGGCCTGTGGACGGCCGAGGTGGCGGCCAAGGGCGCGACCCAGCTGCTCGCAGCGGTGTCCGGCAGGTTCTTGGCAGGCGTGCGCTCGGAGCTGCATTTCAGCCAGGTACCGGCCGCCACCCAGTGCCTCCTGCCTTCGCAGTTCCTGGCCGGGCTGCCGGTCACGATCCTGGCCAGCCTCTCCGATGCTCGCGGGGCGGTGCCGGGGGCAGTCGTGGAGGCGGTGGTTGCCAGCCCGGACGGTACCCGGACCCGGCTGGAGCTGCTCGATGACGGGAAACACGACGACGGGGACGCGGGCGACGGAATCTACGGGAACCTCTTCACCAAGACCGCAGCCTACTCCAATCTGGGTGTGCCCGAGGACCTGGCGGAGAAAGAACCGGGGGTTCGGGGCAGCTATGTGGTCAGCGTGACGGCGCAGGGCCGGTCGAACGCCGGCGAGGCGTTTACCCGCCTCGTCGGCCGGGCCTTCCAGGTGTACGAGTGCTACCTCGAAGTAGACCCCGACTTCGATCGGGATGGCATGCCCGATCGTTGGGAGCGGCTTTTCACCTGCCTGGACCCGGGAAAGCCGGACGCGGACCGCGACCCGGATGACGACCGCTTGACCAGCGGTGAGGAGTACGCGGCGGGCACCAACCCCTGCGATCCCGATACTGACGACGGGGGCGAACTCGACGGGTCGGAGGTGAAGCGGGGAGCCGATCCGCTGCAGCCCGAAGACGACTGCGCGCCGCCGCCCTCGGACGTGGAGGTGCTGCTGACCCCCGGTGACGAGTACCCGGATCTGATCCTGAAGCAGTACGCAATCTCCATCCGCTTTCCGACCCATGCGGCGTACCAGAGCCTCATCCTCTGGCGGGGGGACACCCCGGAAACGTTGAAGCCGGTCGCCGAGTTCGACCCGAGGAAGACCGACGTCCCCGGGCTCTACTTCGACGCGTTCGACGCCACCTCCGAGGGGCGGGTGTTCTACTACCGGCTGCAGGCGGTGGGGTGCGGCGGGGCATTGACGTCACTGAGCCCGCTGGTCCAGGGGACCGTGAAGAAGGACCCGATCCCGCCGAAGGGCTGGATCACCATCGACGACGGCGCCGTGACGACGCCCTCCGGGAAGGTCCGGCTGACGCTGGACCCGGCTGCAGACAACGAGGAGGTCATGATCGCCAACCAGTGCCGGTTCGAGTCGGCCAAGTGGGAGCCCAACCCCGGGGAGGTCGCGGATTGGGTCCTCGCAGACCCGCAGGTCGTGGGTCGCAAGACCGTGTGCGCGCGCTTCCGGGATCTCGCCGGCAACGTGTCGGAGACCTATCACGCCAGCATCCTGTTCGATCCCAACAGCGACCGCGACGGCGACGGGATTCTGGACCAGGTGGACAACTGTCCGGACACGCCGAACCGGGACCAGGCGGACGGGGACAAGGACGGTGTGGGCGATGCCTGCGACAACTGCACGCTGGCAGCCAACGCCGACCAGCGCGACACCGACGGCGACGGTTACGGAAACCGCTGCGACCCGGACTTCAACAACGACGGCGGGGTGAACTTTGCCGACTTGGCCTACCTGAAGTCGGTGTTCCTGAGCAGGGACCCCGACGCGGATCTCAACGGCGACGGCGGGGTGAACTTCGGCGACCTGGCGATTCTCAAGTCCATGTTCCTCAAACCGCCGGGACCGAGCGGGCTGGTGCCGACGCCGATGCCGTAGGGTGGGCGGGTTCCTGCGGCGCAGGAGGAGCTCTTCGTGGTTGAATGACGGTTCTGGAGGATGGCCTGTCCGCGGGCAGGCTGTCCTCTCCCATCAACCGGGGCCCCGTGGGAAGGCCCTGGTGCCCGAAGCCGGGGGGCGTGGCCTGCTAGCGGCTTCACCCGACGGCCCTGGGTGGGGTATCGACGCGGTCGCCGCATCGTCGGGCGATCCAAGGTAGCGCCTGCATCGTGGGCCCTACCGCAGGAATCCCGGCGGCCGTCGCGTGTCCGCACCTGAGGTGCAAGCGGTCGATAAGGTTTCCCTATTTTGCGGTGCATGACTGGTAACGCACAGGTCTTCTGTTAGGTTTGAGCCAACCGGGGGTGTGGGTCAGTTGGGGGACAGGGGGGACGCCTGCAGGGTCTCCACTCACCGCCTCACCAGTGATCAGCTTTGCTGTCAACCGCTTCGCTGCGGTTGGTTTGAAGGGGTTTTGCCCGGGGTGGGCAGGACACCGCAGGGGCAGTGGTCTGCGTCCCGGTTCGCTGGGTTCGTCCGAAGGCTTCCTACTGACACAGGCCGAGTCATCATCCTACAGATTGAGTTTCAGCGGCCCACTGAGTCTGAGTGGCTGCCTTGACTATGTGCGGCAAGCACTGGGGAAGCGCTTTTTCGAGACACCGAAAGGAGGTCAGAATGGTCGGAACGAGATGGTGGATGGTGAGGATACCGCCTGCGGCTCTTTGTGTGCTCTGCTGTGTGACGCTCGCCCACGCCATTCCCGCGACGTGGGTCGTCGGGAGTGGGGACTACGACGCGGCCGCCAACTGGGACATCCCGTTCGTGCCGTGCAACGTTGGCGGCAGCGCTTTCGATGTGACGGTCCCGGCGGGCGTCGGCACGGTCACGTTTACCAACACAGAAGACCGTTCGGAATGCCAGGTTAACAGTCTTGGGATGGGGAGCGGGAGTGTCTTCTCCGTCATCAGTGGTAAGAGCTACACAGCTTCGTTTGCGGTTATCGATGGGGCTCTCCTGAGAGTCTCAGGCGAGGGAAACGCTATCATCGGTGCGACATCGTATACCTCTAGTGCACTAACGAATGCCACTACCCTCTTTTCTTCCAGAGACCCAAACTCCTTGCTCGATCTGTCGTCACTCTTGAGCTTGAGTGCGGCGTTCTATCGCTCCAGCGGCTCTGTCACCGCTCACACCGTCGCCGCCTCGGACGGTGGTGCCATCGATCTGTCCGGGCTCGAGACCATCACGAGCCCTGCGCGCACCTTGGACCGCATCGACTTCACCTTGAGTGATACGGCCTCAATGGACTTCTCGGCTCTGCATACCATTGGCGGGGCCGGGGTTACCCGGTTTTCTGTGGCAGCCGCCGGCGTCCTCGCCCTGCCGGCGCTCCAGGTGGTGGGCGATACCGAGTTCTATGTCTCCGGTGGATCAACTCTTTCCGCCAACGGTGCCCAACCGTTCACCTATTCCTCTGCCGGGACCCCTGCCACCGCCACCCTGTTCTCCTCCGTCAACCCCGGCTCTTTGCTGGATCTGTCGTCACTCGAGAGCCTGAGTGCGGCGTTCCATCCCACCAGTGGTCTCCCAATGGCCCACACCATCACCGCCTCGGACGGTGGTGCCATCGATCTGTCCGGGCTCGAGATCATCACGAGCCCTGCGCGCACCTTGGACCGCATCGACTTCACCTTGAGTGATACGGCCTCAATGGACTTCTCGGCTCTGCATACCATTGGCGGGGCCGGGGTTACCCGGTTTTCTGTGGCAGCCGCCGGCGTCCTCGCCCTGCCGGCGCTCCAGGTGGTGGGCGATACCGAGTTCTATGTCTCCGGTGGATCAACTCTTTCCGCCAACGGTGCCCAACCGTTCACCTATTCCTCTGCCGGGACCCCTGCCACCGCCACCCTGTTCTCCTCCGTCAACCCCGGCTCTTTGCTGGATCTGTCGTCACTCGAGAGCCTGAGTGCGGCGTTCCATCCCACCAGTGGTCTCCCAATGGCCCACACCATCACCGCCTCGGACGGTGGTGCCATCGATCTGTCCGGGATTGGAAAGGTCGTTGCACCAGCCAGGACTACAGACCGTCTGGACTTTTCGGTAACCGGTGGCGAACTCTGGGCAGGTGACTTCGGCGACGTGACGGGTGTTGGAAGAGTCCGCATCCTGCTGAATGATGCGGCGAGTAGCTTGGTGGCCCCGGGCTCGTTCCTGCCGGCCGCCAAGGTCGAACTGACCGCCGCAGATGAAAGCTTGGTGCGGATCGGCGAAAACTTCTCCTTCTCCCACACCGACGTGTCGAAGCTCGTCCTCGGTGGGGCCGTCGTCCAGTTCGACGGAATCGGCCCCCAGTACCTCGAGGTGGGCGGGTGGGACATCGGCACGCTCCCGCCGGCCGACGACAACTTCGGCTTCGGGCAGTTGGTCGTGGGGCAGGATGCCCAGGCCACCACCGTGCACCTGCGTGATGCCGTCGACAACGGCAACAACCACGACCTGTGCGGCACCGCCCGGGAGGCCCTGTACCTGTTCGGTCTGGCCAGCGACCCGGAGGGGCTGCGCATCCTGGGCGGGTCGACCCTCTCTCTGGACGGCCTTGAGGTGTACGCCAGTATCGGCGGGGTGATGACCCGGATCCGGGACCTGTTCCTGCCGGGCGAAGACGTCATCGCCTTCGACGGCGGCTGGATCCAGAAGGGGGCCCTGCTGCCCACCGAGGAGTTGCCCGACGCGGACGCTGACGGCGTGGCCGACGTGAACGACAACTGCGCCTTCCTGCCCAATGCCGATCAGCGCGACAGCAACGGCGACGGTTACGGAAACCGCTGCGACCCGGACTTCAACAACGACGGCGGCGTGAACTTCGCCGACCTGGCGTACTTGAAGTCGGTATTCTTGACCGGCGACCCCGACGCTGACCTCAACGGGGACGGTGGGGTGAACTTCGGTGATCTGGCGATCCTAAAATCCATGTTCCTGGGGTCGCCGGGGCCGAGTTGTCCAGCGCCGTGACCCAAGCCCGGTGACATGGGAAGGCCGATGGGGAGAAAGGAGTTTTTCCATCTTGTAGAACAATTTTTCATGCGCGAGGCCGGCGCGAATCGTGCCTGGGTTGCACGGGCCGCGCCCATGTCCCGTTGCGCGGCCCGATTCGCTTTGAAAATTGAGGGCTTGGGGGACGAGCACCTGCAACAAGAGCTCTTCGGAGCAGGCGGTGGTCTTCAAGACGATCGTGGTATAGATATTGCTTAGAACCAACTGTCGTTTGAGTCCTCTTGACGTTTCCTGGGGGGGTAGAATTGACTCACGGTCCGCGTGGTGCCCAAGGAACCGGCTTCCCCTTGCAGGGGAGGTCGGCTTTTTTTTGAGTGTGTTCCCAGGGCGCCAGTTCGGCGGTTTCATCGGGGGAGGTGGCAGGCAAGGGCGCCAGGAGGCGTTAGGCCCGGTGGCGGCTGCCGGACATTCCCCCTAGCTCGTCCGTGGGCGGTCCCGGTGAAACGGGTGCCCGGCCTGCTCTGAACTGTGCGATGTCACACAGTGGAGCAGGTCGCGTTGCGCGAAGTTCCTCAGGCGAGAGTTTGTCGGGGTCGGCACCGGGTCCCCCGGAGGGCGCTCCGGGGTCTGGTGTCAGGAGGGGTTGTATTGCGCTTGCAAAGGAGGCGGGACAGATGAATCGGGTACGGATCGTGATGGTTGGGCTGTTTGCCTGGTCGTTGGCAGTGCTCTTCGCGGGTTCCGCCTGGGCGGCGCCCCGCTTGGTGCAGTACCAGGGGCGCCTAGAGGACGCGGGCGGTCCGGTCAACGGTTTGGTGGACTTGGAGTTCATCTTCTCGGCGGACGCCGACGGTCTGGCCCCCCTGTGGTCGGAGATGCATCTGGACGTGCCGGTCGCGAGCGGCGTCTTCGCCGTCGGCATCGGTTCCGTAGACGTCTCCGGGGTGCCGGTGGAGCTCTTTCCCTCCGAGGGGGCCTGGCTGGAGGTGGTGGTCAACGGCGAGGCGCTCAGCCCGCGCCAGCAGCTGGCGAGTTCGCTCTACGCGCTGCAGGCGCTGTATGCGGAGAACGCCACTTTTGCCTTCACCGCGGACACGCTAGACGGGCTCGACAGTGCCGACCTGGATCAGCGGGCGCACCTGGCGGACACCGCCAACCCACATCAAGTGACGGCAACGGACGTGGGGGCGGTGTCGGCCGCCGATCTGGCGGGGCACACCGGGAACGCAGCGGCCCACCACGCCAAGACCACCAGTTTCGCCGACCTCGCCGACCAGGCGGCGGACTCCCAGTTGCCGGCCTCGATCGCCCGGGACAGCGAGCTCACCTGGACGAACCTCACGGGCGTTCCCGCAGGCTTCGCTGACGGGGTGGACGACACGGCGACCCTCTCGGAGGCTCAGGTGGAGAACTACGTGACCAACGGGGCCCTGGACCTGTTCCCGGGGTCGTCGATGGGGGGACTGCCCCTTGCCACGGGTGCCCACACGACTTCGCTGGACTGGGGTTCCCTCACCAACGTGCCGGCGGGCTTCGCCGACGGGGTGGACGCCAACAGCCAACTCTCAGAGTTTGAGGTGGAGAACTACGTCACCAACGGTGCACTGAACCTTGCGCCCGGAACCACCGTGGGAGGGCAATCGATCGCTACCGGGGTGCACACAACCAGCCTGGGGTGGAGCGCTGTCACAGGAAAGCCCGCGGGGTTCGACGACGATACCGACAACGATACCTTGGCCTCTTTAGACTGCGCGACGGACCAGATCGCTCGTTGGAACGGCGCGGTGTGGGTCTGTGCCGACGAGACGCCGGCTGCCAGCGGCGTGCCGAGCGGGTTCATGATCATCGGCAGCACGAGTGCTGCGCCCCCTGGGTATACGTACACCGGCAGCACTGTGGCCGCCACCAGTGCCGGGCTCGGCACCTGGATGACGAAGGCCCCGATACCGTCGGCGCGAGGGTGGTTCCCAGTTGCTGCGGTGAACAACAAGCTTTATGCGATCGGCGGCGCCTTCGCGAGCAATGGTGCAGACACCAACCTCACCGAGGAATACGACCCCGCGACGGATACCTGGACTACCCGGGCGCCCATGCCGTTGGCGCTAGAGGGATTGGCCCTCGCGGTAGTTGACGGGAAGATCTATGTGGTGGGGGGCATGAACGAGCCGGTAGGAGAGATCTCCACCAGCACGTTTGAGTACGACCCAACCACCGACACCTGGACGCAGAAGGCGGGGCTGAATTTCCCCCGAGTGTATGGGGCCGCAGCAGTGGTAAACGGCAAGATCTACGCCGTCGGAGGAGTGAGCATGACACACCTTCTGGACACGCCCACCGAGGAGTACGACCCCGCGACGGACACCTGGACGGTCAAGACGCCTATGTTGACCGGTCGACAACTGCTCTCCGCCGTTGGCCTCAACGGAAAAGTCTACGCCATGGGTGGGTACGATGCCTTAGAGTCCGGCGGGACGACTCTGGGCACCCTGGAGGAATACGACCCCCCCAGTGACACATGGCGAGCGTTGGCGCCTATGCTGACGCCCCGGGCCGCGTTTGGCGCGACCGTACTGGGCGATGCCATCTACGCATTCGGAGGCAGCGTTTTTGAGAATGGATCCACGACCGATGTTACGGAAACGTATTCACCTGTGGTTGACACCTGGGCTGAGAAGGAGGCCTCACCCATGACACTCACCCACGGCTCCGCGTCAACAGCAGGTGGGAAAGCGTACGTCGTTGGGTTCAGTGGCACGCAGTTTAGTATGACCCGGGTTACGCTGGAGTACTCTCCAGGATCGTCGGTGATGTACTTGCACCGGAAGGACTGATGCGCCACCGCCCGGTGCCGCTTGTATTGCCCGCCTGCCCGGTCCACTCCGATGCGGGTCTGGAGGCCGCTCTTGGTTTCAGCCACGTTAGCAAAGTTCGATGATTGGTCATCATCGTGATTTATCAACGATATTCCTGTAAGGAGGAAGCTCAATGGGCGTTAACAGGAAAGGCTTGATCGGCATCGTGGCGTTGGGGATGGTGCTCCTGCTCGTGGGTTCCGGGTGGTCTGCTCCCCGTTTGGTGCAATACCAGGGACGGCTGGAAGACGGTAGCGGCCCTGTAACCGGGTTGGTCGACCTGGAGTTCATTTTCTCATCGGACGCCGATGGTCTCGCCACCCTGTGGTCCGAGATGCATCTGGACGTGCCGGTTGAGAACGGCATTTTCAGCGTCAGCATCGGTTCCGTAGAGGTCTCTGGGGTGCCTGTGGAGCTCTTCCCCCCCGAGGGCGCCTGGCTGGAGGTGGTGGTCAACGGCGAGGCGCTCAGCCCGCGTCAGCAGCTGGCGAGTTCACTCTATGCGCTGCAGGCGCTGTATGCAGAGAACGCCACCTTTGCGTTCACCGCCGACACGGTAGACGGGCTCGACAGTGCCGACCTGGATCAGCGGGCGCACCTGGCGGACACCGCCAACCCACATCAAGTGACGGCAACGGACGTGGGGGCGGTGTCGGCCGCCGATCTGGCGGGGCACACCGGGAACGCAGCGGCCCACCACGCCAAGACCACCAGTTTCGCCGACCTCGCCGACCAGGCGGCGGACTCCCAGTTGCCGGCCTCGATCGCCCGGGACAGCGAGCTCACCTGGACGAACCTCACGGGCGTTCCCGCAGGCTTCGCTGACGGGGTGGACGACACGGCGACCCTCTCGGAGGCTCAGGTGGAGAACTACGTGACCAACGGGGCCCTGGACCTGTTCCCGGGGTCGTCGATGGGGGGACTGCCCCTTGCCACGGGTGCCCACACGACTTCGCTGGACTGGGGTTCCCTCACCAACGTGCCGGCCGGCTTCGCGGACGGGGTGGACGCCAACAGCCAGCTCTCCGAGGGCGAGGTGGAGAACTACGTCACCAATGGGCCGCTGAACCTCGACGCCGGAACCCTGTTGGGTGGGGTTTCCATCACCACTGGCCCCCACACGACGGAACTGGACTGGAACGCCGTGCAGAACAAGCCTGCAGGGTTTGCCGACGGGGTGGATAACGACGCGGTGGGAGGTCTTGTCTGCGCTGCGGGGCAGGTGGCCAAGTGGAATGGGGCGGCGTGGGCGTGTGCGGATGACGACGCCGGCGTAGGCGGGGGAACGAGTTACGGCGGAGTGGCTGTCGTGGCCAAGAGCGGTGGGGACTACTCGGATCCACGCGTCGCGCTTGCCGACATTGCAACGTGGTGTGGTGTGCCATCCGAGACAAACCGATGTTTGTTAAAAATAATGCCAGGAGCCTATGATATAGGAAATAACCCCACTGGAATTGTCAATGATTACGTTAGTATTGTTGGTAGTGGCATCGAATCTACTTTGATAGTAGGAAATTATAGTAGTTCAGTTTCATTTGTTGGATTGGTAAATATAAACTACGCATCAAACGCAAGTATTAGTGAAATTACAATAATGAATAAAGGAAACGGTGTTGGATATAAGTCTATAGCATTGGCAATTTGGAACTCTAGTAATATATCTTTAAGTAGAGTAAAATTGGTTGCATCTGGAAATAGAACAATAAACTACAGCACATACGGATTGTTTATTAATACAATGGTAAGCAATGTCTCATTGTTTGATTCATATGTTCAAGTATATGGAGGAAATGGCAACAGAGGAATAGATTCTGGGACGGACACCTCTGGGTTGCGAATCGCAAGGGTTCGAATCTCAATGGATAGTGGAGAAAATGTTCTGGCAAGCTGTGAATCATTGGTGTCTAGGTCCAACACAGATATTGTCGATGCTGAACTGATTTCACAATGTACACGAGAAAATTACGGCATAGTTTCCACTGCTGGAGGTGTAAAGGCACGCGGCGTATTTATTGCGGCATCCGGAGGGACGGGTAATTATGGTATGTATAGCGATGGCGGGAGCATAGAATTGAATTTTGGAGTCGTTACAGCAAGTACTAACACCGTATGGAACAATTCATCAAATGTAATTAAAATTGGAAACTCAAAACTTGAAGCATCGACAACTAATAACTCCTCTTCTGGTCAGATAATTTGTGCAGGAATTGTGGATGACAATTTTAATTTCTATCAGAGCTCTTGCCCTTGATATATTTGTGCCAAGTATTGACAGAGGAGGACAAGGATGAGACATGGCTTGCTCGTGATGTTTTCCCTTTTGGGTGCCTCTCTTCTTGCTGGGACTAGTTGGTCAGCAGTAGAAGGCCCCACCTACCGCATCGACTCCCTAACCCCCTCTGGCACAGGAGGCGAAGTGATGACTTCTACCTCCTACAGCCTCGCCGGGACGTTGAGTCCGCCGACCCCGGCGTCGGCCGAGCCTCCCGGGTCGGCGAGTTACGTTTCCTACTCTGGATTCTGGAACGCGGTGGTCCCCCTCGCTCCTCAAGATGCGGATGCCGATGGTGTGCCGGACGCCGAAGACAACTGTCTGGTGGTAGCCAACGCAGACCAGCGTGACACCGATGGGGACGGGTTCGGAAACCGCTGTGATCCGGACTTCAACAACGACGGCGGGATCAACTTCGGTGACCTGGCCTACCTGAAGTCAGTGTTCCTGAGCGGGGACCCCGACGCGGATCTCAACGGCGACGGCGGGGTGAACTTCGGCGATCTGGCGATCCTGAAGTCCATGTTCCTGGGCACCCCGGGGCCGAGCGGGTTGGTGCCGTAGGGGGAGTCGCCAGGGCAAGTGCTGAGAGGGGCGTCGAACCCGTGAACTGGACCTGATGAAACCGGCCCGCAGGGACATGCCCTCTGCGGGCCGGTTGTCTTCCGGCATGTGCAACGGACGCCTGACGAAGTCGGAAACCTGGCCGCCGAGACGGCGCGACCCTGGCTGTTCTTCCCTTGTGGATCGTGCCCGAACCCCAAGCGTGCGCCCCGATACGCCGCACTCCCGCAAGGAATCCTTGGCTTTCCTTTGAGCCAGGTGTGTCCGTGGCCGATGAGTGGTGAGAGCGGCCAAGCCGGCGCCGGCAACGGTGAGTGCAGGGCTGGGGACGGTGGGGGCCGTTTGCCGGAACGGATTTTGTCTAGTGTATCGTGCGGTTAGTTCTTTCATATAAAGAGGATTTCTGGTATCATGCA
>JARGFW010000427.1 GCA_029211085.1 Deferrisomatales bacterium
AACCTGAATCCGTGAATTTGTTTCCAATATCTGGTGCATCATGAGCTGCAAGCTATTGGTATAATTGAGCATATTGTGCTATCGTATCGCCTACAAAAACTCACTCAACAGGTGGTGCGATGAAACGGTTTGTCCTGGAGCGATCCAAGCGTGATGTCCTCACTTCTTACTCTGGAATGGCCCTCGCAGGTTTGTGTTTGAACCGACACACCAACTTGGCGGCGCGGGCCGACGAGCAGTTGCCCTGTCAGGGGATTGCCACGTCCGACGTCGTCTTCAGCTATACCGGGCTTCTGTGCGTGGGCAAGACCGACTTCGAGGCGATCACCGGATTCCGGGATGATCAGACCTTTCGCCAGTCGTTGGGCATTGTGACGGTGCCCTCGGCCGAGACGCTTCGCCAGCGTCTGGATGCCATGCCGGATACGTTTCGGTTTGCCGTCGCCGATGCCGGCACGGAGTTGATCCGCCGCGCCAAGGCTCCGATCACGGCGCTGGCCACCGGCCACATCGCGCTGGACTGCGACGGCTCGCCCATGGACAACTCCGGCACGCACAAAGAGGGCGTGTCCTACACCTACAAGGGCCACGATGGCTACACCCCCATGGCGGCCTACCTGGGACAGGAGGGTTGGTGTCTGGAACTGGAGCTTCGCCCGGGCAGCCAACACGGCCAAAAGGGGTTCATCCCTTTTCTGGGTCGAGTCCTGTATCGGGCGCGGCGCCTGGTGGGCTCGGACAAGCGCCTTCTGGTACGCCTCGACAGCGCCCATGATGCCGCCGAAACCCGGTGGAAACTGGCTGAGACGCCCAAGACTGACTGGATTATCAAGTGGAATCCTCGCAAACAAGACAGCGAGTCTTGGTGGCAGCGCGGCCTGGAATCGGGAACCGTGGTGGAGGACCCCAAACGACCCGGCAAGCGCACAGCCGTGCTCGATGAGGTGGTCTCGACCGAGCATGATGGCAAGACCCTCACCTGCCGGCGCATCGTGCAGGTGGTCGAGCGCACCATCGACCGCAAAGGGCGGCTCCTGCTCTTGCCGGAACGAGAACTGGAAGGCTGGTGGACCAGCTTGGACCTGGCCCCTCGGGACGTCGTGAAGCTCTACAACGACCACGGCACCTCCGAGCAGTTTCACAGCGAACTGAAAACCGATCTCGATGTCGAGCGCTTGCCCTCGGGCAAGTTCGCCACCAACGCGCTGGTGTTGGCCTTGGCAGGGCTGGCCTACAACATCTTGCGGCTCATCGGCCAAATTGGCCTGCTCGGGGAGTTCTCCCCCATGCGCCACCCGGCCAAACGGCGCCGGCTGAAGACGGTCATGCAGGAACTGATGTATGTGGCCGCCCGGGTGATCGACAGTGGACGTCGGTTGCGACTGCGCTTCGCCCACCACTGCCCGGCCTTTCGGGCTTTTGAGGTGGTCTACCACCATCTGCGCACCGTCTGAGCATCTCTTGGGGGGAGTATGCAGGAGCAACCAAGCGGGGCACACACCCCCAGAGCCACCGGTGAGCGGCCGCGCCGGCAAATAGCCATCCAGAACCGAGGAATTGTCAAAGATCAACGGCGAGAACCACACAAGTAGTCGTCGTAACCGGCGCGAACCCATCCCGGCGAGCTGAAAATCAGCGACTGAGTCACGCGGGGAGAAGATGCTCAGACCCACTCACGGATCCAGGGTTCAAGTGACTTTCGCAACGCCTTCCCGCACTCCTTTCAAATACTCCCCTAATAGCAATGGCCGGCATCAGCCGGCCATTTGTCCCTGAACTCAACCTTTTCGGGCGACACGGGCTCACATTGGGTGCTTCAGCCCAGTGGGGAGCAAGCCCTTGACCTAGTTCTCTGCACCAAGGTAGAAGCCAACGTGCAGGGGGAAGCGACGCTTCATCGCAGCATTCCGCGGCCGCTACGCCTCCCTGGTGTACGTGGTTTTTTTTGGTGGTATGGCGCCGCCGGTTTTCTTGGACACAGATTTGGGGTAATCATCTGTGCC
>JARGFW010000132.1 GCA_029211085.1 Deferrisomatales bacterium
AGCCCACCGATGTGGAACTGGAGTGCCTGGCCCAGACCTGGTCGGAGCACTGCAAACACAAGATCTTCAACGCCACCATCCACTACGACGATGGCGCGGGAGAGGTTCAGGTCATAGAGAGCCTGTTCAGCACCTTCATCAAGGGGTCCACCGCGCGCATCCGCAAGGGCCTGGGGGAGAACGACTTCTGCCTCTCGGTGTTCGTGGACAACGCCGGGGTGATCGCCTTCGACGACGACTGGTCCCTATGTTTCAAGGTGGAGACCCACAACTCGCCGTCGGCGCTGGATCCCTACGGCGGCGCGCTCACCGGCATCGTCGGCGTCAACCGCGATCCCATGGGCACCGGCATGGGCGCGCGGCTGATCTTCAACGTGGACACCTTCTGCTTCGCCGACCCGTTCTACGACCAGAAGTTGCCCCCGCGGCTGCTGCACCCGCGGCGCATCTACGAAGGGGTGGTGCGCGGCGTGGAGCACGGCGGCAATAAGTCGGGCATCCCCACGGTGAACGGCACCCTGGTGTTCGACGACCGCTTCCTGGGCAAGCCCCTGGTCTACTGCGGCACCGCCGGGCTGATTCCGCGGACCCTGCACGGTCAGCCGGGCCATGAGAAGAAGGCCAGACCCGGGGACCTGGTGGTGATGGCCGGGGGGCGCATCGGCAAGGACGGCATCCACGGGGCGACCTTCTCCTCCGAGGAACTCCACGAGGGCAGCCCGGTCACCGCCGTGCAGCTGGGCGACCCGATCACCCAGAAGCGGCTCTACGATTTCCTGCTGGTGGCCATGCAGCGTGGCTTGTACACCTCGATCACCGACAACGGCGCCGGGGGGCTGTCCTCGAGCATCGGGGAGATGGCGGAGCAGTCCGGTGGCGCGATCCTGGAACTGGACAAGGCGCCGTTGAAGTACCCCGGCCTCAACCCCTGGGAGATCCTGGTCTCCGAGAGCCAGGAGCGCATGAGCTTCGCGGTGGCGCCGGACAGCATCGACGCGTTCCTCTCCCTGGCCGCGGAACTGCGGGTGGAGGCGGTGGTGATCGGCGAGTTCACTGCCGAGCCCGTGTTCCACGTCAAGTACGCGGGGGATACCGTGGCGTACCTGCCCATGGCGTTTCTCCACGACGGCCTGCCGCCCATGGAACTACGCGCCCGCTGGGAGAAACCGGTGCACGAGGAGCCCGGGTTCCCTTGCCCTGTGGATCTCACCGGCGAACTGCTGGGCCTGCTCGGTCGGCTGAACATCTGCTCCAAGGAAGCCGTGGTGCGCCGCTACGACCACGAGGTGCAGGGCGGCAGCGTGATCAAGCCGTTCGTGGGGGTGGCCAATGACGGTCCCTCCGATGCCGCGGTGGTGCGCCCCTTGTTGGAGAGCTTCGCGGGAGTGGTGACCGCCAACGGCATCTGCCCCCGCTACAGCGATATCGACGCCTACTGGATGATGGCTGCGGCCGTGGACGAGGCGGTGCGCAACGCCCTGGCGGTGGGGGGCAGCCTGCAGCACCTGGCTGGCCTGGACAACTTCTGCTGGTGCGACCCGGTGCAGAGCGAGAAGACCCCGGACGGCGAGTACAAGTTGGCCCAACTGGTGCGGGCCAATCAGGCCCTGTACGACTTCACCGTGGCCTACGGGGTGCCGCTGATTTCGGGTAAGGACTCGATGAAGAACGACTACAGCGTGGGGGGCACCAAGATCTCCATCCCGCCGACGGTGCTGTTCAGCGTCATCGGCAAGGTGGCCGACGTTACCCGCTGCATCACCATGGACGCCAAACACCCGGGTGACGGAGTGTACGTGCTGGGCACCACCCGTGCCGAACTCGGTGGCTCTGAGTACTGGGCGGCCAAGGGCTACCTGGGCAACAGTGTGCCTCGGGTGCGGATGGACGAAAGTCTCTTGTTGTACCGGGCACTGGAACAAGCTATCGCCGAGGGGCTGGTGACGTCGTGCCACGACTGCTCCGACGGTGGCCTGGCCGTGGCCCTGGCGGAGACTGCGTTCTCCGGCGGCTACGGTATCCGCGCCGCGCTGGCCCAGGGGCCGACGGAGGGGGTTGAGCGGGACGACGAACTGCTGTTCTCCGAGAGTCAGAGCCGGTTGGTGGCCACGGTGCGGCCCGAGCACCGGGAGGCGTTCGAGGCCCTGTTCGCCGGGCGGCCCGCGGCGCGGGTGGGAGAGGTCACGGAAGAGCCGCTGCTGTCCCTCAGCGGCCTGGACGGTTCCGAGGTGGTGCGTGCGGATCTCGGCTCGCTGAAGCGCGCCTGGCAGGAGCCCCTGGCGGGGATCTGAGCGGGGATGGTCGAAGGCAAGGTCAGAGGCGTTTTTTGACAGGATCGCACGGATCTCACGGATTTGAGTGGCAAAGACCGGGGCAGGAACCTGTACGAGTTCATCCGTGCGATCCGTGAAATCCTTTCCAAGAAAAGGTTTTTGCGCTTACAGCGGCGGCGAGAACGAAATGGATAACCCTGTAACGATGCCCGCGAGGAGCCTGACCTGATGGGAGCCGTTCGAGCGCTGGTGATCACCGGCAACGGGACCAACTGCGAGCGGGAGATGGCTCACGCCTGCCGGCTCGCCGGGGCCGAGGCTACGGTTGTGCACACCGCCGAGTTGTTCGCCGGTCGGGTGCGCCTGGCCGACTACCACTTCCTCAACTGCCCCGGGGGGTTTCTGGATGGCGACGACCTGGGTTCGGCCAAGGCCGGGGCGGTGCGTCTCAAGTACCGCCGTGTCCAGGGAGACGGTGCGCGGCGCTTTCTGGAGGATCTGCTCGAGTTCATCGCCGCCGGCAAGCTGATCCTGGGCGTGTGCAACGGTTTCCAGTTGCTGGTTAAGCTGGGGCTGTTGCCGGCTCTGGACGGCGCCTACGGCCATCAGGTGTCGAGCCTCACCCACAACGACTCGGGCCGCTTCGAGGACCGCTGGGTGCACCTGGCGGTGGACCCGGACAGCCCCTGCGTGTTCACCCGCGGCCTCGGCACCCTGTACCTGCCGGTGCGCCACGGGGAGGGCAAGTTCGTGCCCGGCGAGCACGAGGTGCTCACGGCCATCGAGGGCGGGCACCTGGCGGCACTGCGTTATGCCGACGCCGACGGCCTGCCCACCCAGAGCTACCCCCTCAATCCCAACGGTAGCGTCGGCGCCATCGCCGGGGTGTGCGACCCCAGTGGGCGGATCTTCGGGCTCATGCCCCACCCTGAGGCGTTCACCCACCGCACCAACCACCCGCGCTGGACCCGGGAGGAACTGCCCGAAGAAGGGCAGGGCCTGGGTTTGTTCCGCAACGCCGTGGAGTTCGTCCGCCAGCATCTGCTGTAACCCCGGGGGAACACCCCGGCACGGCCGGGCACAGGAGACCGATGTTCGACAAGTTCCGCGAGGAGTGCGGGGTGTTCGGCATCTACAACCACCCCGAGGCCGCCAACCTCAGTTACCTGGGGTTGCACGCGCTGCAGCACCGGGGCCAGGAGAGCGCCGGCATCGTCACTTCCGACGAGGTGCAGATGCGCACCCATCTGGGCATGGGATTGGTGCAGGAGATCTTCGACGAAGATACCCTGGAGACGCTGCCGGGTATCCACGCCATCGGCCACGTGCGCTACTCCACCACCGGGGCCAGCCACCTCAAGAACGCCCAGCCGTTCTTCGCGGAGACCGCCCACGGCCCGATCGCCTTTGCCCACAACGGCAACCTCAAGAACGCCGCGGAGGTGCGCCACCGGTTGGAGGAGTATGGCAGCATCTTCCAGACCACCATGGACACCGAAGTGTTCGCCCACCTCTACGCCCGCAGCCACAAGGAAAAACTGGTAGACCGGCTGATCGACGCTCTGCGCAAGGTGCAGGGAGCCTACAGCCTGGTGTGCCTGGTGGAAAAGCGGTTGCTCGCCGCCCGCGATCCCTTCGGCTTTCGCCCCCTGGTTCTAGGGCGAGTGAGGGACGCCTGGGTGGTTACCTCCGAGACCTGCGCCCTGGATCTGATCGAGGGGGAGTACGTGCGCGACGTGGAGCCGGGCGAGGTGATCATGATCAGCAGCAAAGGGCTGGAAAGCTTCCGTCCGTTCGCCAAGGTGGAACCCCGGCAGTGCATCTTCGAGCACATCTACTTCGCCCGCCCCGACTCGGTGGTGTTCGGACGCTCGGTGTACTCCGTGCGCCAGGAGTTCGGCCGCCAGTTGGCCAGGGAGCACGGGGTGCCGGCGGACGTGGTGGTGCCCGTGCCCGATTCCGGCATCGTCGCCGCCCTGGGCTACTCCGA
The DNA here is from genome assembly GCA_029211085.1 of Deferrisomatales bacterium. Lineage (GTDB taxonomy): Bacteria > Desulfobacterota > Deferrisomatia > Deferrisomatales > JARGFW01 > JARGFW01. The sequence goes on from JARGFW010000132.1 coordinate 4,264, forward strand.
AGAGTCCGGGGTGCCGTTCGCCATGGGGCTGATCCGCAATCACTACGTAGGACGCACCTTTATCGAGCCGGAACAGTCGATCCGCCACTTCGGGGTCAAACTCAAGCTCAACGCGGTGCGGGGGGTGCTGGAGGGCAAGCGGGTGGTTGTCGTGGACGACTCCATCGTCCGCGGCACCACCAGCCGCAAGATCGTCGCGATGCTGCGCGACGCCGGCGCCGCCGAGGTGCACGTGCGCATCTCCTCGCCCCCCACCTGCTTTCCCTGCTACTTCGGCATCGACACCCCCACCCGGGCCGAGTTGATCGCTGCCAATCAACAGGTGGCGGAGATCGCACAGTTCCTCACCGCCGACAGCCTGGGCTACATCAGCCACCAGGGTCTGGAGAAGGCCACCGACTACGGCCCCTACGTGTACTGCGATGCCTGCTTCACCGGGAACTACCCCATCGGCGGCAGGGACACCGCCGAGGGGGTGCAACTGGGGTTGTTCTGACCGTGGAAGGTCTTTTCCTTACCATGAAGGACATGAAGGGTGTGAAGAACTGCTCTTGCGGTCGGTGCCCCCCTGGTCCCGTAGGGTCTCCTTCGCGACCTTCATGCCCTGCATGATGAAATCACTCTCTTGGTTTGCACGGAACTCTGGGAGGTTACAGTGAGCGAGTCGATCAGTGAGATGCGCGCGGAGCTGCTGCAGTTGCTGCGGGAGAAGTCCTACGAGGAGCGCGAGGTGACTCTGGCCTCGGGGAAACGCAGCAACTTCTACATCGACGGCAAACAAACCGCGCTGCACCCCCGGGGTGCGTACCTCATCGGCCACCTGTTCGCCGACCGGTTGGGGGCGTTCGGTGCGGTGGAGGCGGTGGGCGGTCCTACCCTGGGAGCCGATCCCCTGGGCACGGCCACCAGCCTGGTGACTCAGCTGCAGGGGCGGCCACTGCCGGCGTTCATCGTGCGCAAGGAGCCCAAGGGACACGGTACCCAACGGTGGATCGAGGGGGCCAAGAACCTGCGCCCCGGTGCCCGGGTGGTGATGCTGGAGGACGTGGTCACCACCGGGGGGTCGAGTCTGCGGGCGGTGGACAATGTGGAGTCCGAGGGGTACCAGGTGCTCGGCATCCTCTCCTTGGTGGACCGGGAGGAGGGGGGCCGGGAGACGATTGAGGGGCGCGGGCTGCGCTTCGAAGCTCTGTTCGGAAAAGAGGAGATCCGGGGGGCGTGACCCCCCGGCGGAGGGTCGAAGGGTCGGCGGAGCCCTGCGGGTTCTGTCGGAATCCGCAGGGAGCTGGGGCAGCGTGGGGGGTAGAGGAGAAGGGGTGGGCATGAGAACCCGATTCGCCCGAGTGGCCGTACTGGCTGCCGGGGTGCTTGCCGGGTGTGGCGCGGCACCGCCGACGGTGGACCTGACCAGTGGCTACGCTTCCGATGCCACGCCGTACGGGCAGCTGCTGCCCCGCTACACCCGCGAGGCCCAGCTCTACGATGGGTTCGATACGGTGGCCAAGGGGTTCGCCACCTGGCGCGCCCCGGAACTGCGGCGCGCGGCAGTGGCGGCGAGCGTGGAGCGCTACCTGCTGGACGATGCAGCGAGCGAGCGGCTTCGTGACCAGCAGGAACGGGAGGCGCGGTCGGTGCGCGAGATCCACCTGGCGCTGTATACCCCCCACAAACAGTGGAACGATCTGGAAGCTGCCGGGACCCTGTGGAGGGCCTACCTGGAACTTCCCGACGGGAGCCGGTTGGAGCCCCTGGAGGTGGTGTTCCTGCGCAAGACCGACAAGAGCCGGGTAGAGTACCCCTATGTTTCTCCGTGGACCCGGGAGTACCACCTGCGTTTTCCCTTGCTGGAAGGGGAGGAGCCGCATCGCCACCTCACCCTGGTGCTGACCGGTGTCCTGGGCACCTTGCGCTTCGCCTACTGACCATCGGGCCATATCCAGTTTGACACCCACGGGCCATGGGGACCATAATCCCGTGCTCCCAATTGGGGCCCATAGCTCAGTTGGTTAGAGCTGCCGGCTCATAACCGGTCGGTCCCTGGTTCGAATCCAGGTGGGCCCACCACACGCTGCGAAGTGCCATGCCCCACCCTAGCCAATGGCTGTTCGGAAAAACTCGATGCAGGTGAGCCTGCGGCAAATCGCCGAGGCCATCGAGACCCTCGCTCCGCCAGGACTGGCGGAGAGCTGGGACCGCTCCGGACTCCAGGTGGGAGACCCCGAACAGACCGTCACCCGCGCCATGGTAACCCTGGACCCCTCCCTGGCGGCGGTTGCCGAGGCCAGGCGGGCCGGTGCCGAACTCCTGATTACCCACCACCCCCTGCTGCTGCAACCCCTGGAGCGGATCGACCTCTCCTCCCCCCCCGGCGCGGTGGTGGCGGAGTTGGTGCGCAACGGGATCGCGTTGTATGCCGCGCACACCAACCTGGATCGGGCTGAAGGGGGGGTGAACGATGCCCTGGCCGGCCTGCTCCATCTGACGGACGTGGCCCCCCTGGGACCGGGTGAGGCCCAGGTCAAGGTGGTGGTGACCGTGCCGGTGGGTTACGAAGGCCCGGTGGCGGAAGCCTTGTTTGCCGCCGGTGCCGGGCGGGTGGGGGCCTACAGCAGGTGCTCGTTCGCAGGCCGTGGGGCCGGCACGTTTTTCCCGGGCGAGGGGGCGGCGCCGTTTCTCGGTGCGGTGGGGCGTGCCGAGAGGGTCGCCGAGAGCCGCCTGGAAGTGTTGGCTCCTCGAACCCGCCTCGCCGCCGTGCGGCGCGCCCTGGGCGAGGCCCACCCCTACGAACGCCCGGCCGTGGACGTCTATGACCTCGGGGATGCGGCCGCAACCGGCGCCCTGGGACGTCTCGGCCGCCTCCCGGAATCCCGCCCCTTGGGGCCGTGGGCGGCCGAGGTAGGCCGGTCACTGGGGGCCTCGGGGGTGCGCTGGGTTGGGGCTGCTGACACCCTCGTGCGCCAGGTGGCCGTGTGTGGAGGCAGCGGCGCCGAACTGTGGAGACTCGCGCGCAGCAGCGGCGCCGACGTGCTGGTCACCGGAGACCTCAAGTACCACACCGCCCTGGACGCCGTGGCCGCGGGTTTCGCCGTGGTGGATGTGGGCCACGGCCCCAGTGAGGCCTGTGCCCTGCCGGTGCTGCACGATTGGCTCGCGGGCTGGGTCGCCGAGCGAGGGGCGCAACTGGAATTGGTGGCGTTCCGGGAGCCCGATCCGTTTCACTGGAACATGCCGTAAACCCCGGGCCGGGGTGCCGCGCGGCACCGCTGACCCTGCTCTATCCTGTAACCCCGTGATCGTGGCGGCAAAGGGCCGCGAACAAAGGAGGAGGTCTTGGCAGCTGATGTTCTGGAACAGTTGGAAGGGCTGCAGCGGGTGGCCGACGAGATCGACCGGCTCGATGCGCGCCGGCGTGAAGCCACCGAACAACGCGATCAGGTGGCGGAGAGTTTGTCCGCCGCCCAGGCCGAACTGGGTCGCAGCGAAGAGAAGGCTCACACCATCGACATGGAGCGCCGCAAACGGGAACTGGCCCTGAAGGGCGAGCGCGACCGCATGGCTCGGGTGAAGAGCCGCCTAGGTGAGGTCAAGACCAGCCGCGAGTACCAGGCAGTGCTGACCGAGACCAGTTCCGCCAAACAGGGCATCGCCGACCATGAGGAGGCTTTGGCCAAGGACGAACAGGAGTTGGAGTCGATCACCGCCGAGGTAGACCACATCAAGGCCAAAGTGGCCGGGATCGAGGAGGATCTCGCCGCGGCGGAGCGGAGCCTGGCCAAGGTGGCCGAGGAGACCGACGGTACCGTGGCCCGCCACCGTGCGGAGGAGAGCCGCTTGCTGGAGGCCATGCCCGCTGCGGTGGTCGACCGCTACCGGTTGATCCGCTCCCGCAGGGGTGGGTTGGCGGTGGTCCAGGCTCGCGACGAGGCATGCACCGCCTGTTTCATGCGCATCCCCCCGCAGATGTACATCGAGGTGATCCGCCGGTCGAAGGTGTTGCAGTGCCCAAACTGTCACCGTATCCTGGTGCCGCCCCACCCGGTAGAGGTGACGGCAGAGGTCGAGTAACCGTTTTGTCGTGCGCTCGTATCCGCTTGCGGTGCGGCGGTAGGTGTACGGTGTACCGTGGAAATTGGTTGGGGAGAGCGGAGGGGAGAGCGGACAGTCGCTCCGGCTTTAGGGTCGGGGAGGAAAGTCCGGGCTCCACAGGACAGGGTGCTGGATAACGTCCAGTCGGGGCAACCCGAAGGAAAGTGCAACAGAGAGCAGACCGCCCGGCACCTGGTGCCGGGTAAGGGTGAAACGGTGAGGTAAGAGCTCACCAGCGACCCGGGTGACCGGATCGGCTCGGTAAACCCCACCCGGAGCAAGGCCAAATAGGGAAGCATCAAGGGTGGTCCGCCCGCGCTTCCGGGTAGGCCGCACGAGGCGCGGGGAGACTCGCGCCCCAGATGAATGACTGTCGCCCGCAGGGGCACAGAACCCGGCTTACAGCTCCCCCCTCCCTCCCCCCCTCCTCACCACATGTGAACATTGACACCCCTCTGGGGTGATCCCTACAATCCCATTGTTTGCCTTATTGCTATCGAGGGAGTCGGACCATGAAACGGGTGAAACTATGGCAGGTGGTGTTGGTGTGGGCGGTATTGGTGGCGGTGCCGGCCATGGCCGGTGGCGGTGAGGAAGGCGACGAGTGGCTGGGCAAGCCCGCACCCGCGTTCGCCCTCAAGGACTTGGACGGAAACGCCCTGAACCTGGCGGAACTGGGCGGCAAGGTGGTGTGGCTCAACTTCTGGGGGCTGCGCTGTGGCCCCTGTGTGCGGGAGCTGCCGGCCCTGCAGAAGATCCACCAGGAATATGCCGACAAAGGGCTGTTGATCATCGGGGTGAACGCCGACGGTGTCGATTCGGAGTTCATCCGCAAACAGTTCGCCAGTCGCGATGACCTAAAGAACGTCGGGGTCACCTTCCCCCTGGCCCCGGATGAGGAGTTCGGGGCGATCGATACCTACGGCCTGATGGGGGCCCCCTTGAACGTGATGATCGATCAGGAAGGTGTGATCCGTTTCCGCCACGAGGGCTACGAGGACGGGGACGAAGTCCACTATCTGGAAGTGGTCCAGAAACTGCTGGCCCGGTAGCGGGTTGTTGCGCCTCCCTTCCGTCTTCCTGCTGTCGTTCTTGACCCTGGCCGGCGCCGCCGGGTGCGCTACGGTGCGTCCCGAGGGCGAGGTGGTGCCGGTGGAGGCGCCGACCCCTCGGGAGACCGGCAAGGTCGAGGTGGGGCAACCCTACTTCGACTTCACGGGCCCGTTGCTGAGGGGTGGTGAGTTCTCCCTGGCCAAGGCGGTGGGGCGGCAGGTGGTGCTGTTGCAGTTCTGGGGCATCCGTTGTGGCCCATGCCTGCAGGAGTTCCGCCTGCTGGACCGGCTCTACGAGGCGTATCGCAATCGGGGGCTGCTGGTGCTGGGGGTGAACACCGACGGCCTGGACGCGGTGAAACTGACCCGGGCGATGGCGGAACGGGGCATCAGCCCCAGCTATCCCGTGATGTTGGACCGGGAGTTTTCCGCCGCTGCCCACTACACCCAATGGCTGGTGCCGGTGTCGGTGCTGATCGACCGCCAGGGTGTGGTGCGGGCTGTCCATACCGGGTACAAACCGGAGCTCGACCCGGTGATCGAGGCGGAACTGGTCGGGATCTTGGAGGAATAGCATGCGGTTTATCCTGTCCCTGTTGCTGTTGCTGGCCGGCGCGCCGTTGGGCTCGTCTGTGGCCGGACTGGCCGACTTGGAGTACGCCGGCAGCGAGCGCTGTGCCAGCTGCCACCGGGAGAAGTACGACGGCTGGAGAGAGACCTTCCACGCCACGGCGGTGCAGGACGCGCGCAAGAACCCGGCTGCGATCCTCGGCGATTTTTCGGCCCCGGGTTTGCGGTTTACCAGCAACGACGTGGAGTACACCATCGGCGGTCACTGGGACCAGCGCTACATGAAGAAGATCGGCGACGACTTCTATGTGTTGCCTAAACTGTGGAGCGTACAGTCCCAGACCTGGCGTGACCACAACGTGTGGTCTTGGCGCAAGATGCCTTACAGCAAGTACTGCAAGGGCTGCCACGTCACTGCCTACGACCCCAAGGGCAATGTTGCGGTGGCCGAGAACCGCATCGGCTGCGAGGCGTGCCACGGACCCGGCTGGGCCCATGCCGAAGCCGGCGGCGATGCCCCCATCGTCAACCCCCGCACGTTGCCCAAGGATCGCGGGGACATGATCTGCGCGTCGTGCCACGTGCGGGGTCGCGATCCCAGCGGCGAGTACTTCTTCCCGGTGGGGTTCATCCCTGGGGAAGACCTGGGACTCTACTTGGTGCCTGACAAGAAAGCCGAGGGGGAGAGCAACAGCGCGGCGGTCCTGCGGGAGTTCGCCGCCTGGGAGACCAGAGGGAAGGACAAGTGCGAGGTCTGCGGTATCCCTGGCGCAGGGCAGGAGGAGAAACCGGCCGGCGACGAAACCCAGAATTTTTGTTTTGGTTGCCACGAGTTCAAGGACAACTACGCCCAGCACCATCACCACCCGGTGGGGACCGCGCTGGTGTGCTTCGACTGCCACGTGCCACAGGTCAAAGAGATCATGAACTCCCGCGAACGCAAGGACATCCACACCTACGGGTATTACCTGCAGCACGTGAATAACTGTTACGATCGGGAAATCGAAAACCGGTGCGCCAAGTGCCACCCCGAAAAGGATGTGACGTGGGCTCGCCGCACCGTGGCGGGCTGGCGCGCGCCGGTGCAACTAGACCATTAGCAGGGCGAGCCGCAGTGGTGGCGTTTGCCAACAGACCGGCTGCACCGCGACCCCGCCCGGGCGCAGAAGGAGGAGTGGACCATGATCGCCAAGAAGGTACTGCTGGGGATGCTGACGCTGGGCTGGGTCGGGCTGGCTGCCGTGCCCCGGGCCGGGGCGCAGAGCACGGCCATGCGCCTGGAGATCGGCGATAAGGCGCCGGATTTTCGTCTCGAGGAGTTTACCACCGGGACACAACTCAGTCTGAGCGAGTATCTGGGCAAGAAGGTGGTGCTGCTGGAGTTCTGGGCCACCTGGTGCGACATCTGCAAAACAGAGATGCCGCGGATCGTGCAGGAGTACGAGCAGTACAAGGCCAAGGGCTACGAGGTGTTGGGTATCACCTTGAGCCGCGGTGACAACAAGGACCGAGAGAATATCCGCGTTCTCAAGGAGAAACACAACATCACCTACCCGCTGCTGCTGGATACCGAGTTCGAGGTGGCCACCAAGATCTACGGGCTGTCCGGCCCCATCCCGCTCAAGGTCATCATCGACTGCCAGGGGGTGATTCGCTACTCTCATGTGGGTGACTACGCCGACGGCGTCAGCGAGGTGCCGTTCGTACTCGACGAACTCCTCGCCGACCCGGCCTGCAAACCCTAGTCTCCTGATGACCCGCTCCATTCTCCGCGCCGGTTGCGTCGCCGCCGGCGCGGGGTTGCTCCTCGCCCTCCTTCCGCAACCCTCCCCGGCCCTCATGCGCACCGTGCCCAAGGGCCAGGTGCGCAGCGCACCCGCGGTGCGCAAGGCGCTCTCCTCCCCCACCTTCGAGGGTCGCGTCGAGGGGCTCATTAACGTGCTCATCGCCGACGACCTGCCTGCCGCCCTGGAAGCGATGGAGGTGCTCGCCGACCTGGGGCCCCGGGCCGTGCCGCGCCTGGTCTCAGAGATGCACCGGGTGCCTAACAACTGGCTGATCGGCGGTGCCCTGGTGAAGATGGGTTCCGAGGCAGTGGACCCCCTGGTGGAACTGCTGGGCGACGCCAACGAGTCCACGACGGTGGACTGTATCTATCTTCTGGGCGAGATCCAGGACCGCCGGGCCATCCCCGTGCTCGCCCGCCATCTGGACGACCCCCGGGACAGGGTGCGCATGTACGCCGTGACGGGGCTTCTCCAGATTGGCGGTGCGCCGGCGGTGGAGGCGGTGCTCTCGCGCCTGACCCGGGAGGGCAAGGCGGTCGAAGGTTTCATCGTCGAGGCGTTGATTCGCTATGGCCACAAGAGCGTCGAGCCGGTCATCCTGAGCATGACCAGCCTGGACCCGCGAGTGCGACGGGAGGCCGCGTTTCTGCTTGGCCAACTCGAGGACCTGCGGGCCATGGGCCCTCTCACCCAGGCGCTGGAGGACGAGGATCCCGGGGTACGCCAGAACGCCGCGTTCGGACTGGGGCAGTTGGCGGAGCATACCCGCGAGGGAGAACATGCGGTGGCGGCCCTGGTTGCCGGGCTCTCCGACCCAGCCGAGAAGGTGGTGGCGGCGGCCCGAGATGCCCTGGTTTACTACGGCGGTCGGGCCGTGCCTCTCCTCCTCGAGGCGTGCCACAGCAACCAGGCAGGTGTGGTGCTGGCGAGCCTGAACGCCCTACGGAAGATCGGCAGTTCCGACGCCGAAGACACAATGCTCGAGTTGTTGCAGCACCGGAGCCGCGAAGTGCGGGTGGCCGCGGCCGCGGGTTTGATCGCCACCGGCACCGGACGCTCGGTGGAGGCGCTCCTCGACGCCCTGCGGGATGAGAATCTGCGCTGGTTCGCCACGCTGGCGCTGGAGCAGGTGGGCCACGAGAATCCCGCCCTGTTTTTTTCCGCCAGCCCCAACGATCCCACCATGAGTGTGCGCACCCAGATCCTGGTGCGCCTCGGCAGCGAGGTCGTGCCGTTCCTGGTGGAGTCCCTGCGCGACGACCATGTGGGGCGCCAAGCCGCGGCGCTGTGGATCCTGGGGGAGATTGGCGATCCCGAGGTGGCGTCGGTGATTGCTCCCCTGTTGGATGACCCCAGGCTGGGTTGGTTGGCCGGGCGCAGCCTGAGCAAGATGGGGGAGGGAGGGCTGGACGAGGTGTTGCGCCTGCTGGATGCGGCTCCCACCGATGCCGCCGCCGAACAGGCGGTAGAGGCCCTGTCGATGTTCGACAACCCGCGCGCCTGGGATGCGCTGGAGTCGTCTGTGGCGGGGGTCCTACCGCGCATCGCTCGCGTGCGCTCGGCTGTGTTGCTCTCCGAACAGGGGGATCCGCAGCGCATCGCCCGCCTGCGCGCCTACTTCGACGGCGATGGCCGCACCCTGTGGCCCGATGTGGAAGCCGCCCTGCGGGCCGCGGGGAGCGTGCGCTAGGGCCGCGCACAATGGAGCGCAGGTACCCGTCCCCGCCTTCTCCCTGGTCTTCCAGCCTGCGGGGGAACAAGCATCCGGGCACCCCGCCGCGACCCGGGACGATCCCTGAGCGATCTCGGGTTCTCTGGGGCGGCACTGAGGGAACCCTACCCTTGCCGTTGCAGCCCGCGGTGCCAAGGCCGCGTCCCGCTGCCCACGGATGGGCGAGTGCCGTGCAGCGCAGGATGTGCGAGAACGGCCGCTGCCCACGGATGGGCGAGTGCCGTGCAGCGCAGGATGCACGAGAACGGCCGCTATGCTCTGGGTCGCCCGGCCGCCCCCCGTTGCATGCCTTGGGGCGCCGTCAGGCATGGAAACTCAGTAGTGACACTTGCGGCAAAACCGGATCTGCGCGGCGTCGTCTTCCTGGATCTTCTGCTTCGCTACGTCGTTGATGCCGTGGGGGCGGTGGCAGCTCAGACAGGTGAAGGGCTGTCCCGGGTGGGACGGGTCCACATCGGCTTCGACCGGGTGGCCGGGGATGGGGTGGCCGGACTGCATCTGGGCCACGTCCGGGTGGCAGGTGGCGCAGAATAGATTTCCCTTCTGGGCCAACAGCATGGGGGTGTGGCCGCCGTGGGGGTCGTGACACTTGGTGCACGGCACCTTGCCGTGCAGGGTGGACTGGATCGGTAGGGCCAGGGTTTCGGCGTGGCAGAGCAGGCACAGGGCG
>JARGFW010000428.1 GCA_029211085.1 Deferrisomatales bacterium
ATACTACAAACTTCTATTCCATTAATGATATCAATATCTTGCAATATTTCAGGAGCGACTAAAAACACTAGCGGTTGGCAAATACCGACGCCACCGCCGTACACCACCCCACGGGGCTCCGACGCGCAACAGCAAGAACGGCTAGTCCTGGGTGTCCGAGGCGTCCCTCGGGCCCCGCGCCTCGTCTTGGTAGGCGCGAGGCCCTGGTTCCTAATTAGGGCCGCTTCCTCCAACAATGAACCCGTTGATATTGCACCCCCGATGCGTGGCCCGTTCCCAGAAACAGTCCTGTGGGGGTGCATACCCCAGTTGTTTTGGGGTGGCGGGGGCTGGCATTTCGCGGCGGGCCGAAGCCCCGGCGTTGTGGCGTGATGTGAGGTTTGGCTGGACATCTTGATCGGTGCCGTGTATTGGAAACTCGGAAAGGAGGGTGTGCCTCATGACCAAGTTTCCAAACCGACGCGATCGTTGTCTTGCCCGGGCTGGGCTGAGCACGGAGGGCTGACGCGTGCAGAGCGTCGCCGTTCTCCACTCGACCCAAGATGACTTGGAGGGATTCCGCCAGATGTTCCATGACAAGGTGGACCGCTGGATCGATGAACAGGTGGCGCCGCTTTTTCAGGAGGGACAGCGCCCGACGTTGCGGGAATTGAGTGAGATGTTCCAGGCGACGCGGTCGAAGTTCTTGGGGCCTGGCCTGGTGGAACTCGCCCAACGGCTTCACGCGGGAGACCTGGACCCCGACGTGGCCCAGTGCCCGGGCTGTGGTAAGTCCCTGCCGCGCAAGCGGCTGTCCACCAAGGAGGTGTCCACGCTCCAGGGAAAGGGCACGTTGGCGCGGGGATATTTCTACTGCCCCGACTGCCGGCAAGGGTTTCACCCTGCCGATGCAGCTCTGGGTGTGGCCCCGCAGCGCCATCAGTTCGACATCCAGGCCCACGCGGCCGGATTGGCCGCGGAGATGCCCTTCGCGACGAGCGCCGAGTGGTTCACTCGCTTGACGGGTATCGGGATCGGCAACCACTTCTCCCACGAAACCTTGCTGGCCGTGGGAAAGATGGCCTCGCTCGAACTCGTGACTCCGGACCAGGAGACGATCGAGCGCAAGATTGCGGAAGCCCGCGGCGCGTCGGAGGACAAACCCATCTTGGTCGTCACGGCGGACGGCGCCAACATGCCCCTTCGCCCGAGGGCCCCGCGCAAGGCCAAGCGTGGAGAAGGCGACTACAAGGACGCCAAGGGGTTTCGCCTGTTCCTGATCGGGCCCGGCGATCGCCTCCTCCAACTCGCCAGCTGGCACCAGGTGCAGGACAAGGCGGGCTTGCAAGAGGCGCTTGCGTTCGTCGCCCAGCGGGTCCCGGTCGAGCAGGTGCACATCGCGCTGCTGGCCGACGGTGCGCCCTATCTCTGGGACGTGCTCACCACCTGCTTTCCCACCGGTCGCCCGATTCTGGACTACTACCACTGTGCGCAACACATCCACGCGGTGGCGCGCATCCAGTACGGGGAGTCCCTGCTGGCCCGGCAGTGGGCGGAAGCGATGAAGACCCGGATCTGGCTCGGCAAGGTCAAGGGCGCCGTCCACCACCTGCGCCATGGCGTACCCCCTCGCAACCTCAAAGCGGCGGACGAGATCCGCAAGCTCATCAACTACCTGCTCGCCAACGCCGAGCGGATCAACTACGAAGTGAACCGGCAGGAAGGCTACCCGACGGGGAGCGGGGGAATGGAGTCCGCGCATAAGGCCATCTGCCACACCCGGATCAAGCGTTCCGGAGCCTGGTGGGTCGAAGAGAGCTGCAACGAGATGCTGCGCATTCGCTGCGCCATCTACAATGAAACGTTCGATCGGGTCTTCGAGCATTATATGGCTACCCAACGTCCATCAGCCCTCCGGCTGGAGAACAAATAGGGTATGCACCCGTTTGGAACGGCTTACCGCTTACGGCTCACGACTCACGGCCTCTTCCACCGCCAA
>JARGFW010000429.1 GCA_029211085.1 Deferrisomatales bacterium
CATCCAGTACTTCCTGCATCACGGCTACGCCATCCTCGCCCCCAACGTGCGTGGATCCACCGGCTACGGCAAAGCCTACGCCCACCTCGACGACGTCGAAAAGCGCCTGGATTCGGTCGCCGATCTGGCGCATGCCGCCCACTGGCTACGCGCGCACCCCGCCATTGATGGCGATCACCGTGCGGAAAGAGCTCGCCGTGCCACCTTTCCAGCGATACGCCACCTCGACTCCGTCAGCGACGAAGGCGGTGCCTCTTTCAACCGTCAGCGGTTCGGCTCCGTTGTCGGATTCCTCATCGTCGCCACTACAAGCGACGGCCAGCGATGTGACCAGCAAGAGAGCCCAGGACGTCAAAGACCGGGCCACGCGAGCTGCATGGTTGTCGACAGAATGTGTACGTCCCTGAGGCATTGTTTGCTCCAATCAAGGATGCGCAAGCCCGAGTTCTGGGCGGCGATACGACCGCTACAGATTGATCTTCCCCCGGGATCGTGGACACGGGGTTAAGCCGCTTTGAGCAGAGCTACTCGCTCATACTCGGCGGGAGAAACATAGTCCAGCAACGAATGCGTACGCCTCGTGTTGTAGTAGACCTCCATGAAATTGAAGATCGCACTCATCGCTTGCTCGCGTGAGGCAAACTTGCGGTCGTAGACCAGCTCGACCTTGAGCGTGTGGAAGAACGACTCGGCCACAGCGTTGTCCCAACACCGACCACGCATGCTCATACTGCAAATCATGCCGTATGATTTGAGCGCCTTCTGGTAATCGCCGCTGGCGTATTGGCTGCCTTGATCGGTGTGGTGGATGAGGCCGCGCGGTGGCCGTCGCCTTTGAACCGCCATGTGCAGAGCCCTCAGCGCCAGGTGGCGTGTAATCCGCTTGTCCATTGCCCAACCGACGATGCGGCGTGAAAACAGATCGATCAACACGGCGAGGTAGAGCCAGCCTTCGGCGGTGGCAATGAATGTGATATCGCCGACCCACGCTTGATTCGGACGCTCCCAATCGAATCGTCCGGCCAAAACATTTGGGGCCACCGGCAGCTTGTGCTTTGAGTTCGTGGTCACTTTGTATTTCCTCGCGTGCTTGGCCCGCAGACCGTCATCCCGCATCAGTCGCTCAATACGTTCCTTGCTGCATGAGACGCCATTCTGGCGCAGCTCTCTATACACGCGAGGGCTGCCGTAGTTTCGGTCATTGTCTGCGTAGATCCGCCGGATCTCGTTCAGAAGGAGAGCATTCCCCTGCTCACGTTTCCGGCCACGACCTCGCAGCCAAGAATAATAACCAGCACGCGACACCCTGAGCCCTCGGCACAGGACATCAATCGGGTACCATCGTCTCTCTTGATGCACCAGTCGGTACCTTACCGATGCAGGCTCGCGAAAAACGCTGTCGCCTTCTTGAGAATCTCACGCTCTTGTGTGAGCGTTTTGACTTCTTGCCGCAGCTTGCGGAGTTCCTCGTCGCGTTCCGTCAGCTTGCCGTGGCCCCGGAATACGTCCTCACCCTCATTCTGAGCCGCCTTCCTCCATCGGTACAACAGGCTCTCACCGACCCCGAGATCGTCAGCGGCACGGGGCACGCCTATCTTCTCGGCCAGCTTCAATGCCTCGAGCTTGAACTCTTTGGTGTATTGCTTCCTGGTCATCGAACACCTCGTTGCGAGCATTATCGACTCGCTTTTCTTGGTGTCCATCAACCCAGGGGAGGATCACTCCTCGAGCTGCTTCGGCTCACCCATCCACGAGTAGTCCTCGGACGCCGAGTCCGAGTCCACGTAGGTGGCCATACGGTCGATGTAGTTCTCCGGCTCGGCCATGGCCTGCATCATGAAGATGGCACGGGCGCCCTTGGTGAACTGGCTGGGATTGTAGGTTACGGACATTTCGCTTTCCCTCCAGGCCCCAAGGGGCCCGATTCATGGACTTCTACGGTTGACCCCTCGCTCAGAACCCGAGC
>JARGFW010000430.1 GCA_029211085.1 Deferrisomatales bacterium
AGCAGGATCGGCGGGTCGTTGACGATGGCCCGGGCGATCGCCACCCGCTCCTGCTCCCCTCCCGAGACCTGGCTGGGCAGCCGATCCGCCTTGCCCTCCAGCCCGACCTGGGCCAGGGCCTGCAGTGCCATCTGGCGCTTGACGGCGCGCTTCGCCTTCACCGTGGCCAGGGGCAGCATCACGTTCTCCGCCACGGTGAGGTAGGGCACCATGTGGAAGCTCTGGAACACGAAACCCAGGAACTCCCGGCGAAAGTCAGCCCGCTGGTCCGCCCCCAAGCCGTACACGTCGATGCCGTCCACGGTCAGGGTTCCCTCCGTCGGGGTGTTCAACGCGCCGAGCATGCCGAGCAGGGTGGATTTTCCCGAGCCGGACTCGCCCATCACCGCGACGAACTCCCCCGACTCGATGGCGAAGGACATCTCCTGCACGGCCGCCACACTGGCATCGCCTCTGCCGTACTGTTTTCTCAGGCCTTTCGCTTCTATGTAGTTCATTGAAATCCTTTCATTCATTGGGTTTCACCAATCACCAGTCACGCATCACGCGTCACGGCCTTTTCACAGCGCCCGTAGCGCTTCGTTGGGGTCCATCCGGGCGGCGACCAACGCCGGGTACATGCTGGCCACCAGTCCCAACAACAGGGACGCGGCGATCGCCGCAACGGCCAGCTCCGGCTGCCAGGGAACGGTGATCGCGTGGCCACCGTGGTGCACCCCGACGCCCGCGGAACGGGTGAAGAGAGGCAACACCAGCTTGGCGCCGCCGAGCCCGGCCAGGTAGCCGAGCACCCCCGCCACCGCCGAGACCACCGCCGCCTCCAGCAACACGATGCGCATCACATGGCTGCGCCGGAAGCCGATGGCCCGGAAGATACCGATCTCGGCGGTGCGTTCCCGCACGCTGCCCATCATGGTCACCAGCACCACCAGCCCGCCCACCAGCACCACCAGCGCCGAGACGCCGAGGGTGAAGTCGCGGAAGTGGCCGATGGCCTCCATGCGGCCCTTGACCACCTGCTGGATGGCCATGACCTCGGCCCCGGGAAGTGCCTCGGAGAGCTGGTTCACCATGTCTTCGATCGGGCAGTCCTTGCACAGGGCGGCCACCTCGGCCATGGAGATGCGCCCTTCCTTGCCGAGCATGAACTGGGCGGTGTTCAGGTGGGCGAACACGATCTGGTCGTCCTGGGAGCCGGTGGCCTCCAACACGCCGGACACCGGCAGCTCCCAACCGGCGGTGGTGAGCACGTCGCCGACCCCCAGGCCCAGCTTCTGTGCCGCCTCGGCACCCAGCAGCACCTGGTTTTCGTCGGGCAGCTCTCCGGTGACCTTCCACCAGGGCTTGAGCATGGGGGCAACCTGGAAATCCACCCCGGTGAGCAGCGCTTTGCGGGCGCCCGCCGCACCAGGCACCTCGATCACCCCCAGCACCATCGGCCCCACCGCGGCCACATTGCCGGCGTTGCGGATGCCGGCGATCTTCTCCAGATCGGCCTGGCGGAGTTCCTCCATCTCGAAGGACACCCCGCCCAGAGACAGCCCCCCGTAGCTCAGTGACAGGTTCTCGGTCTTCGGAACGATGAGGATGTTGGCGCCGTACTGCTCCAGCTTATGGTTGATGTCGTCGGTGAGAGCCCCGGTGAGGCTGACCAGCCCCACGACGGTCGAGACTCCCACCAGCAACCCGGCCACCACAAACGCGGCCTTGGCCTTGCGGCGGCGCAGGTTGAGCAGGGCGATGTCGCGCAGGGTCATGGTCAGCCCTCCTGGCCCGGCTTGAAGTACATGCCTCCGGCCTCGATGTCTGTTACCTGGATCACCACCTGTCCGTTCTCCACCCGGTTCGGCAGCGGCGACGGGTTGCAACCGCCCTTCACCTCCATCACCTTCACCGAGGCGAAGCGCATGCGGCAGTTCTGGCACACCATCTCGTCGCCGTCCTGGCGGTAGCCCTTGCCGGCGG
>JARGFW010000133.1 GCA_029211085.1 Deferrisomatales bacterium
TGATCGGGATCTTCACCATGCGCTGCAACGTGGTGCTCGGTGGCGAGTTCATTCCGCTGCTGTAACGAGAGAAGAGAGCCATGTCACGACTGAATCGACGACAGTTTCTCGCTGCAGGCACCCTGGGCAGTGCCGGGTTGGCCTGGGCTGGACAGGAACCCCTGCTGCAGCCCTGGAACGCCGGCAAGGCCCGCTCGCTGAAGAAGAGCCTGGACCCGGTGGCGACGGTGTGCGTGGGCTGCGAGGCGCGTTGCCCGCTCCTGGCCTACCGCGACCACGGCCGGGTGGTGCAGGTGGCACCCAATCCTGCCGCCGGTGACGACACCTCCATCTGCGCCCGTGCCTACCAGCAGGTCGAGGCTCTCTATGACCCCGAACGCCTGTTGCGGCCGTTGGCCCGGGTGGGGTCCCGTGGGGAGGGCAAGTGGCGGGTGATTTCCTGGGATGAGGCCGTGGCCCAGATGCGCCTGGCCCTGAACGCTGGAGTCGAGCGCGCCTGGGTGGAGGTGGGGCGGCCCGACCCCTTGGCGCTACCCGTGTTGGAACGGTTGGGGGTCACCAACGTGGTGGGTGCCCGCACGCGCCTGGCGCAGGCCCGACGGGACGCGGAGCAGAGCATCTACGGCGCACCGTTGTCGCGGCCGCGACTCGGCGACGTGCGCACGGTGCTGCTGGTGGGCGCCAGCCCCTGGGACAACGGCTCCAGTTTTGCGCCGCTGGCCAAGGCCCTGGCCCGTGCCAAGGTCGACGGCGCCGAGGTGCTCTCTGTAAGCTCGTACCAAGGTGCCACCGGCAGCGTGGCCAGCCGCTGGATTCCCCTGCGGCCCGATAGCGAGGCGGTCCTGCTGCTGGGGCTGGCCCGGTTGGCCCTGCAGGACGAACGGGTGGATGCGGCACGGCTGGCCGGCATCGTGGATGGGGAACTGGAGGTGCTCCGCCAGCAGTTGACCCCCTACACGGTGGAGCGGGTGGGGGAGGAGTGTGGCGTTGCGGCGGATACCCTGACGGACCTGGCAAACCGCTGGGTGGGGCGTACCCCGGGAGTCTGCTTGGCCGAGACGTCATCCGCAGACGCCCATGGGCCGGCCCAGGCTGCCGCCGCGCTGCTCAACGCTTTGGCGGGGTCCTCCCATGCCACGGGGGCCGGTGTCCGAGCCGCAAAGGCGAACAGCGGTCTGCCCCAGGCCGAGTCCGAGCGCGCCCATGACGACGCCACAGCGGCGGTGCTTTCGCCATCTCCCATCCCGTTCTACCTGGCCTACCGGGCCAACCCGGTCTACCGGGGACCCGCCGAACTCGCCGCGGCGTTTGCCGATGAGCGCCGGGTGGGTTTCCTGGTGTGTCTGGACACCCACCTCACCGAGACCGCCCGACAGGCGGATCTGGTCCTTCCCGCTGCCGCAGACCTGGAGCTGTGGAACCTGTTCGGCAGCTGTGCCGGCGACGGCAGTTCCCTGGTCAGCCTCCAGCGGCCGGCGCCGCGTGCCGTCTCCGAGGGCGCGTGGCTGCGGGCCCAGCAGACCCCTGCTGCTGCGCTGTTCGACGGACCCGGCACCGGCCCCCTGGGCGAGGCCCGCCAGTTGGGTGATGTGTTGCTGGATCTGCTTGGAAACACGGACAGCGCCACCCGCCGCATGGTGCCCCATGCCGGCGTGGCCGAGTACGTGCGCGAACGGGCAGAGGAACTAGGCCTGGGCCCGTCGGCTCCCGGGGTGCTCCGCGAGTCCTCTTCTCCGCCGCAGGGCACCGCCTGCTGGTTTTCGACCCCGAGTCGCAAGCTTGAGGTCGCCGGGAAGCTCAGCCTGGCGGCAACCGGTGCTCCCGCCACGGCGGCGGACGGACACTCCTTCGCCCTGGTGGTGCTGGATCACCCGGAGCTCGACCCGGCGTTCGCCAATACCCGGTGGGGTCGGGAGGCGCGACGTACCAATCCCCTCTACATCCATACACGGGTGGCCGAACAGCTCGGGCTCACCAAAGGCAGTACCGCGGTGGTGTCTGGCGCCGGTCGCGAGATCGAGGTCCAGGTGCAGCCGGTGGAAGGCATCCACCCGGATGCTGTGGCCTTGGCCGGGGACTTCGGCCACTGGGCCGGCGGCATGGCTGCCACCGCCAGCGACCAGCCCGAGGCGCCACCGGCGCCGATGGGGGCGGGCAGCCGCCGGGAGTTGTTGGCGAACCCCCTGGCACTGGCGGCCCCGGCGCCGCAACCGGCCCAGGTCCCCTGGTGGCACGGGAGCGGTGCAGGCGTGCGGGTGGGGCAACTGGGCGGTGAGGACAAAGGGTTGTTGCGCGTCGCTGTGCGGCCGGCCTGACCAGCCAAAACGAAGAGGGAGATGGCTTCCATGCAGCGCATCACGAATCCTTTCACACAGATGACCCGCGGTGGTCTCACTGGCCTGCTGGCCGTGTTGACCCTCGCCGGGGTCGGCGTGTTCCTGGTCGCCGCGCGCACCATCAATACCACCTCGGCCCAGTGCGCGACGTGCCACCCGAACGTCACGGCCCAGTGGCAGCACAGCCTGGGACACCCGGCGGAGCGGGTCACCTGCCACGAATGCCATGCGCCCCACGCCGAGCTGCCCGCCTCGCTCAACGTCGTGGTGCAGCTGCGTGACGCCGCGATCCCCGAAAAGTACCGGGCCTGGGACGAGCGCGTCCAGGCTCGCTGTGAGGGGTGCCACACCGGCATTCGGGGTGCGAAGGAGGAGGCCAAGAAGCTCATTCGCCTCAACCACGAGCTGCACCTGGTGACCGGCAAGGACCCCGCGGGCGAGCCGCTGGCCATGGCGTGCCTGGATTGCCACCGCACCATCGCCCACGAACTGGGGCCGGGGGCGACCAACCGCCCGAAAATGAGCGGCTGTTTTGCCGGCAGTTGCCACACGGAAGACCGCAATGACACCAACTGCCGTCGTTGCCACTACCAGCAACTGCTGGAGGCGAACCCGGAGGTGATCTGACGGTCCCATCCTCGATTCCTGGGCGGCAGGTCGTGTCTTCCTCCTTTCGCAACCCGCCGTTGCGGGTTCTTTCCCAGTGAGACGATCGACAGCCACGGAGGGATACGAACCATGACCCAGCGCAGGACACACCAGACCGCCCTGGCGTTCTTCGACGCCTACACCGACCCGGGCATCGAGAAACGCCTGTACTTCGACGTGTGGGCCGATCGCACGGGCTTGAGCGTTGGA
This sequence comes from Deferrisomatales bacterium, assembly GCA_029211085.1. Lineage (GTDB taxonomy): Bacteria > Desulfobacterota > Deferrisomatia > Deferrisomatales > JARGFW01 > JARGFW01. The sequence continues at coordinate 3,195 of JARGFW010000133.1, forward strand.
GAGAAGCGCCCCGTGTGGCGCGAGATACGCAGGCTCACGTACCGGTTCGCGGCGGAGAAGCGGCGGGTGGCGCGTCAGGGAAACACTGCGGTTCGTTCGTCGCTTGCCGCGGCCGAACGCCAGACGCTGTTGGCAACCGGCCCGCTGTCTTCTCGCCGTTTGGACCCGCCCCTACCCAAAATGGTCAGAAATCAACAAGCAGCTGCGCTCTGACCGGTCCAGATTCCCCCCTGCCAGTCCTCCCCGCGCGGCGCTGCCGGGGAAGAGGCCGGCGTCACGTCCCGAGACTGCACCGAGCCGGCGATCGACCGATGGCACCGACGGGCGCGCCTCGTGAGGGACGAACCGCTGTGTTCGACGCCTGGCCTGGATCCCCCCCTGTGCACTGCCATGGGACCGGGGCCTGGATACGCCCTGGGTACGCGGAGTCGATACGGCTCATCCCGGGCAGCACCACCTCCGGATAGCAGGCGGTCCCTCGGTTCCGGGGCGTACCGGTCTTGTTTGTCCCCCTAAAGTTCCCTGATTGACGAGCCGATAGACCCATCGGTATTGGATAATATGTCGGATGGGACCAGATCATACACCTGCCTCGACAGGGGAAAGGAAAGCCATGCGCAATAAGGTGTTGTTGCAACGACGTGGTGTGATCGCGGTGTTCGCCGTTCTCGCCGTGGGCCTGGCCGCAGGCCTGGCAACCGGCGAAGAGATCAAGGGCAAGGTAAAGAGCGTCGTCAAGAAGACGAAGACCGTTGCTGTGAACGTGAAGGACAAGGGAACCGTGGTCCTCAGCGTGGACGACGCCACCGTGTTCGTGAACGCCCGGAGTCTGCGACAACTGGATGACGGCGACCTGATCCGGGTGTGGTTCACCCCCACAGGGGCCGGCAACCGGGCCACGACCATCGAGCGGGTGGTGGCGAAACTCCCGGCCGGGGTGGTGGAGATCACCACGGACGAGCTGAACGCGCTCATCGGGAGCGGCCAGACGTTCACCCTGATCGACGCCCGGCCCGCCAGTAGATACGATGAGGGCCATATCCCGGGTGCCGTCTCCATTCCCTTCCCCAAGCTCGAAAAGGCCGACGCGGAGGGCGCGGTAGAGTCGTTGCTCGGCGCCGACAAGGGAGCGCTGATCGTTTTCTACTGCGGTGGCATCACCTGAGTACTCAGCCCCAAGTCCGCCGGTCTGGCGGCCAAGAACGGCTACACCCAGGTTAAGGTCAACCGCGCCGGAGACCCCGGCTGGAAAGAAGCAGAGCTCCCCCTGGAAGCTTCCCTGGATTTCGTCAAGAACGGCAATCTGGTGCTGATCGACCTGCGGGCCCCCGAAGTCGTCCGGGCGGGGCATCTGCCCCGCGCCGTGAACATCTCCCCCGATGCCCTGGGGGGCATGGAGGCGCAATTCCCCCCCGACAAGAGTGCACCGATCGTTTTCTACTCCGACGATCAGCAGACGGTGCTCGATGCCCTGGAGTACATGGTGGACTGGGGCTACACCAAGGCCTCACGGGTCAACAACGCGTTGGCGGCGTGGAAGGCCCGAGGGTGGGAGCTGGCCACGGGGCCCGCCGGTGAGTCGATCGCCTACGTGCGCAAGTTGGGGCCCAACGAGGCCGCGGCCGAGGAGTTCCTCGAGGCGGTGGAGAAGGGCTCCGCCGTGATCGTGGACGCCCGGTCGAAGGACGAGTTCGAGGGCGGTCATTTCAAGGGGGCACTGAGCCTCCCCGCCGAGGAAGGCGGGAACCGTTTCGGGGAGATCCCTGCGGACCGTCCCATCTTGGTCTACTGCTCCACGGGAAGCCGGGCTGAGATGCTGTTCGATGTGCTCCACGAGAAGGGCTACAAGGACGTCAAATATCTGGTGGCCCACGTGGAGATCGATGCCACGGGCAAGGGGACGGTGGCCCAGTAGGCACCTCCAGACGCTGCCCGATCCCCCAACTGGCCCAGAGGCGGGGGCTCCGGATTCCACCGGGGCCCCCGCTTCCTTTGCCTGGTACTGGCGTTCCCCCTGGGTGGTTTGATCACCCGCTGTCGTGATCCCAGCGTTGGCAGTCCCCACCCATAGACACCGCACCCCGATGGTGTCTCAACGGAGCAGTGGCGCCCCGGCTGCCCTTGGGCCGTGGCGCGGGTCGCGGAACCCTCGCTGACGCGACCTTGGACCCAGACGGGCCGCGCGGCGTCGGTTGTGCGCCCCCCAGGGTTCCACCGCTGGCGGCGCTGGCCCCATGGCTCCTGTCCCGTACCCTGGGTGCGGGCGCCGCGGATCGCCTGGGCGCACCTGCAGCGCGGCGCCGCATCGAGGCCAATCCTAACGGCAGGTACGACCGCACCCCGGCGGGACGCCCGGCCCGGTTGGAGACAAGAAAGGCGGCCCCGCGCCCGGGACCGCCTTTGGTCTGCAGTTCGTTCGGTGCTCGGTGTGCCTACCACTCATCCTTCAGGTTCGCCGCGGCCTTGTCGAAGTAGGTCTCGGCACTGGTGAGCTTCGCGGTCTCCTCCGCCGTGTAGCCCAGGGCGCCGTAGTCCAGCACGCCGTTGGGGGCGTGGCAGGTGGGGCAGGTGAGCGCCCGCTCCTTGGTGACCAGGTGGTTGCTGCCGAAGTAGATCGTCTGCCAGCCCGGTACCGGTTCGTACTCCTGGATGCCGAGGATCTTCGCGGCAGAGGCGACCCCCGCCAGGGTGTCCCCGGTGGCCATGGGCGGCCCGAAGTCCATGGACAGCAGCTGTCCGGTCTTCTTGTCGAAGTACCCCTTGCCCTGGAAGATCTTGAACGGGTAGAGCTTGCTCTCCCCGTCCCCGCGGGACCCCTTGGGGCCGATGAACTCCGGCCGGTTGGCGACCTGGTGGTTGAACCAGGCGTACACCGGCGTGGTCTCGTTGACGTCCTTGTGCAGGGTGGTCGGTTCGTAGAAGCCGTCGCCGCCCTTGGTCCACCTGGTGAAATCCTTGGCGAAGGCCCCGCCGGTGTTGGGGATGTGACAGGTCTGGCAGGCGATGCGCACCGTGTGGGCGTTGTAGTCGGCGTCTGCGTGGGGCTTGTCCTCGTGGCATCCGGCGCAGGAAATGCGCACTCCGTCATTGGCCCAGTTGTTGGGGTCGTAGCCCGTGGGGATCTTGTGGTCCGTGGCCTTGTGGCAGTCCACGCAGACCATGCCCTTGGCCGCATGGGCGTCGGTCTTCTTGCTGAAGGCGAAGCCGCGCTTGATGTACACGCCCCCGCCCGCCGCTTCGTGGCACACCATGCAGTTCTTGACCTGGGGCTGGGCGATGGCCAGGGCCGCCTCGGTGCTCCGGTCCTGGCCCAGCACCACACGTCCCTGGTCGTCCTCGTAGACCTTGCGCTTGCGGAAGTCGTAGGCCGACGAGTGACACAACAGGCAGTCGATGGCGGCCTCCGCCGCGGGTCCGGTGCTGTCGGCGGCGTTCAGGTGGTCGCCGGGGTGGCACTTGTTGCAGCCCGAGTACTTGAACTCCTTCGAGCCCGGCTCCCCGGAGGTGATCCGCTTGAGATCGTTGACGATCTCGTTGCCGTTGCACATCGTGTAGATGCGGTTCTTCATCCCATACGCGCGGCCGGGGTCCAGATTTTCCACCCGGGGTGCCGTGGAGGAGTGGGTCCAGTGCACCGTGGTCAGGAACTGTTTGGCGGTGCCTTCGTGGCACTCCTCGCAGGTGGCGGACCCCTGGTAGCCATGTTCGCGGATGTAGTCGTTGCCCTCGTGCTCTGCGACGCCCAGAGCGGGACCGGCGGCGAGGAGCACGGCGGCGGCCAGGAAGAGTCGTTTCAACGGTGTCTCCTCAGCAACCGGCTGTCTTGCGGAAGTAGGTGGCGTGCTTCTTGTCACCCTCCACGTCGTACTTCACCCGCACCTCGTCGTCGATGACGATGCGATGGTCTTTGAACTTGTCCAGGGTGAGGTCGTCGTCGACGAGCACGTGGATCTTCTCGTCGGTTTTGTTGTCCAGCACCGTGACGTCAGCAGACGTGCCGTCGGCGGCGAGTTCAATCTTGTAGACCACGCCCACCATCTTCTCTGTGGCGGCGGCCGGGCCGGCCGTGAGGATCAGCGCAGGGAGCAGGAAGAGGACGAGGGCGGCGGGGATAAGGCGTGTCATGGGTTGTTCTCCTCGATGGCAGGTAGGGGCGCGGCGCTACGTCGCCGTTCCCCAGAATTTGTGACGGTACTGGTCGGCTGTTCCCGCCAGCACCTTGAGAATTCATCAGAAGTGTACCTCGAACGAGGCGTAGATGTTCTGGGCCATCTCGATCGGGGCCAGGAGCGCCAGGTCGGTGTCCTCGAGTTCGGAGATCTTCTTCGGGGCGCCGACCCAGTTGTTGCTGCCGGTGTAGTCGAAGTCGTAGTACTGGTAGCCGATCCGGAAGAAGGCTCTGGCGAAGTAACTCGACATCGGTTTCAGGTTGAGGTCCTGGATCAGGTACACCTCGTACACGTTGCCCCGGGTCCCCAGCTTGGCTGTCCACGCGTCGTCGGCGGCGGGCGCGAAGGTGATCCAGTTCTTGGAGCCGTGGTTCCACTCGGCGCCGATGCTGGTGCCGGTGGCCTTCACGTCGTAACGGCCGCCCAGGTACACCGCCCAGCCGGTCTTGTCCTCGGGGTTCTCCGGGGCGAAGAAGTCCCCGGTCAGCAGGCCCTGGTTGCCCGCGTTGAAGGACACTTTGTCGTTGGGGTGGGTGATGCTCAGGCCGTAGTTCGCGAACCCGGTGAGCCCGGCGTCGCGGAAGTGGCTCAGGACACCGACGCCGAACCAGTCGATGTCGCCCAGGTTCACCGAGGGGGCCGTGTCGCCGAACACCGTGTCCTGCATCACCGGGAAGTCGAAGATGTTCATGCCCCGGTTCCACTGGAAATCGATGCGCAGGGGGGCGATGTCCACCGGGACCAGGGCCACCCCGATCATGTCTGTGTCTTCGATGTTGTCGTCGTCGTCCCGGTCGAAGCCGCTCTCGAAGCCGCGGCCGTAGCAGATCTTGGTGTAGAACCCCGGCAGGGAGTCGAAGTCCGGGGCCGCGCCCAGGGTCATGCCGTCAAAGGCGTAGTCCACCAGCAGCGAGGGCACCCCGCCGTTGCCCGGGGGCTCGCGGTTGTCGCGCACATGGCTGGGGGAGCCCCCGGTGGAGGGGCGGCGACCCACGGAGAACCAAACGGGTAGATCGGCGATATTGCTCCAGGTGACGTAGGCCTGGTCCACGCTGAGGAAATCGCTGGAGGGAACGTGGCCGAGGGTGCCGTCGAACACCCCCACCCGGTCCGCGAAATAGTTCCCGGTGACCGCCTGGTCGTCTCCCGACCCGAAGGTCTTGTACATCAAGAGCCGCGCGTGGACGGTGATGCCCTGGAGGGGCTTGGCCTTGAGGTCGATGGCGAAGCGGTTGGTGTAGAGGGTGTTGTTCTTGACCTTCTGGTCCCCCCGGGGCACGGCGTAGGACCCCTCCCCCCCGCCGAGCAGGCCCTGGGCCACCAGTTGCTGGAAGAGCTGGGCCTTGTCCGGGTCACCCATGATGGACATCAGGGTCGCCTGGTCCGCGGGGGTGAGGTTTGCCATCACCCCGCCGAACACCTCGGGTGTGAGCAGGGAGCCCAGGATCGCCGCCTGCTGGCTGGTGAGCGAGGTCATCTGCAGCATCCCCGTCACCTGGTCGGCGGGCATCCCGGCTAGGGCATCGATCATCGAAAACCCGCCGAAGGCCGCCTGGGGTGCGGTGATGTTTGTCGCCATGGCACCCGGGAAGTAGCTGAACAGCTTGTCCATCTGGGCTGCGCGGTCCTGCGTCAACATGAACCGGGCGATCTCATCAGGGTCCTGCCGGCTCACCAGGTCCGTGGTCATGTTGTTGACGAACTCCATGGCGTCGGCGTGTCCCGCCACGTCGGCCCGCAGCGAATCCACCCGGAAGCGGTAGTCGCCGCCGACCTCCAGCCAACTACCCAGGGACTTCTTCTTGAGCCTTTCCACGTCGTGCTCGAGGTCCTCGACCTTCTGGGCCAGGGCCGCGGTGTCCGCCGGGGCGGATGCGTCCGCCGCCCGCGGTGCGGGGGGAAGGGCCAGGCTCGAGAGGAGCCCGGCGAGCGCGGTTATCGTCGAGATGGCGCGGTTCTGCATGGTCCACTCCCTTGGTTGGTACACGGTTTACCCGGTTGAGAGATTGTTTCGGTTCACTTTTTCGTCACGAGTTTCGATGAACTTAAATCGGTTCTCAGGTGACAGCGGATAAATGCTCAAGGTTTTGCTCGGCCGTTCCGATGAATGAGTTCGAAACCGTTCTGCCCGTGGCCCCAGAGACAGGGGACCCGAAGACGGGCAGGACGCCCCTGAACTCCCGACCCGATGGGGGACCTCGGATGACCATACGGACGAAACTCACCCTCAACGCGATCCTGGTGGCGGCGGTGTTGTCTGGCGTGGCCGCCGCGGGGCTGCTGGGTATCGGCGCGATCCGCGGCGGCCTCACCCTGCTGACCGAGCGCAGCACCCCGTTTCAAGTGCGCACCCTGCAGTTCCAGCGGGATCTCCAGGCAACCACCTCGGACCTGGTCCGGCTCGCCGAGGCTCGCAACGCAGAACAGTTCAAGGAGGCCCAGACGGCCGCGGCGGCGTCCCTTGCCGTGGTGCAGGCGGCCGAGACGGCCCTGGCGGCCCTGTCTGGTCAGGAACTCACGGCGTCGGTGGAACTGGACCGGCTGTTCGAGGAGCTCGCCTCCGCGGTGGGGGATCGGGTGGACGCGGGAGCCCAGGCAGCGCGGGTGGCGGCGCAGACCACCACCGAGTTGGAGCAGGCCATGGGCAAGTTGCGGGAACTGGACGCCCTGGTGAAGGAACTGCAGCTCACCGAGTCGCGGGGCTACGTGGAGGTGGTGGAGGAGGGGCAGCGGCTCTCGGAGGACCTGCGCAGCATCGAGGTGTTGCGCACCACCTTGAACGATGTCCGGGCCGCCGCCGCCCAGCTCAAGGGCGATCCGCCGGCCCGCTGGGCGAAGTCTTTCAGCTCCCTGAGCCGGCGGGCCGTGCAGAGCGGCTTCGTCAAGCGCCACGACGTGCTTGGGACCGAGGTTCCGAATCTGGTCGCCGAAGTGGAGAAGCTGGCGAAGCTGCGGGGTCAAGGCGGATTTGAAAAACAGTACGCTGCGTTCCAGCGCCGGCAGGAAGGGATCATGGAAACCCTGCAGGACGAAGCCGACGACGGCAATGTCGCGTTCTCGGAGGTGTACGGCAAGCAGCAGGACGGGTCCGCCCGCTCTTCCCTCGCAGTGGCCGCCCTGTCCAGCACGTCGAGCCTGGGCTCCCTGGGGCTGACCCTGGATGGCACGGTGCGAGGTCTCACCGGAGCCGGCAGCGAGGCAGACCTGGCGCGGATTGGGGGGGAGGTGGCGGCGGCGGGGGAGCGGATCGAAGAGGTGCGACTGGCTCTGGCCGAGTCGCTGACGGGCCTGGGGGCGTCCCGGGAACGGGAGTTGGCGGCGGAGGCGGTCGCAGCCCTGGAGGGGGTGCGCGACGCCGTGCTGCGCGAAGGGGGCCTGTTGGCAACCCTGCGGCGGGGCCTGGAGATGGAGGCCCGTGCGGCCAGCACCACGGTCCGGTTGCGGGAGATCGTCCAGACCCAGGTGCACAAGGGTCGGGAAACGGTGGCGACGGCCCAGGCCGAGCAGGAAGCGTCCGTGGCCTCGGTGAAACGCATCGCCGGGCTCAGCGTCACGGTCATCGCGATCATCGGCGGTCTCGCCATCTTGGTGGGAATCGGCTTCGCCGCCTGGATCTACCGGTCCGTGGCGTCACCCATGGGCGACCTCGCCCGCATTTCGGAGAGCGTGGCGGAGGGGGATCTCTCCTCGCAGCCGAACGTCGACCGGGACGACGAGTTCGGGCGCGTGCTGGCAGCCACGGGGAAGATGGTGGAGAGCCTGCGCGAGGTTCTGCGCCGGGTGCAGAGCGTGACCCAGGCCCTGGCGAGCAGCTCCGAGGAACTCTCGGTGACCGCCACCAGCCTGGAGAGCGGGTCGCAGCAGCAGCAGTCGCGGGTGGACGAGTCCGCGGCCGCGGTCCTCGAGATGTCGCGCACCGCGCAGGACGTGGCCAGCAACGCGGCCGAGACGTCCGAGGCGGCGGGCCGGATGCGCCAATCCAGCGAGATCGGCAGGACCTCCATGAACACCACAGCGGAGAAACTCGGCCACTTCGCCGAGGACGTGCGGCGCACGGCGGACACCGTGCAGTTGCTGGGCAACCAGTCCCGAGAGATCGATGGGGTGGTCGCATTGATCCGGGACGTGGCGGATCAGACCAACCTGCTGGCGCTGAACGCGGCCATCGAGGCCGCCCGCGCCGGGCCCCAGGGCAGGGGATTTGCGGTGGTCGCGGATAGCGTGCGCGCGCTCGCCGAAAAGACCATGCAGGCGGTGGCGGACATCGGCAGTACGGTGAAGACCATGCAGGCCGGGGTCAGCCAGTCGGTGGCGGCCATGGCCGGTCAGAAGGAGACGCTGGGAGATGTCCTCGCCGACGTGGAGCAGACCCAGGCGGCCATCGCCAATATCACCACCGAGGTCGGGCAGGTGACCGAGATGGTAGCCCAGATCGCGGTGGCTTCAGAGCAGCAGACGGCGACGGCGGAGGGGGTCTCGGCCAACATGGAGGGTATTGCGGCGGTGTCCAAGGACCTCCGGGACAGTTTCGCCGAGGTCCAGAACTCTTCCGGAGACCTGTCGAAGATGGCGGCGGAGCTGGAAGGCCTGGTGAGTTGGTTCCGGGTATAGCCCAGGGCGGCGCCTTCCCCGGAAACCGGAGTAGACCCCGCAAGGAGGCGTAGCATGATTCCTGGCAGAAGACGGATCCTGGGCGTCGCCGGCACCCTGCTCGGGGCGGGGGTCGCCGGGGCCCTGGCCGGTCGGCTGCCGTCGACCGCGGCTGCTACCGCCCCCGTTTCCGCGGCGCCCCTGCCCTGGCCCTACCCCCGCCTCGACCCGGACGTCGTCGCCGCCCGTGCCTACTGGGACTACTTCGACGGCCACTGCATGTACGGAGTGTTCGCGGGCATTGTCGGGGAACTGGCCGAGAAGTGCGGAGGTCCGTTCCGGACGTTTCCCCTGGAGCTGATGAAATACGGGGCGGGGGGCGTAGCGGGGTGGGGCACCCTGTGCGGCACCCTCAACGGCGCGGCCGCCGCGATCCACCTGGTCTCGGCAGACCCGGAGCCCGTCATCGATGAGGTGTTTGGGTGGTACAGCAGCGAGACGCTGCCGGACTTCGTTCCCGAGGAGTCCCCCAAACCCCTGCCCCGCTCCGTGGCCCGTTCCCCCCTGTGCCACGTCTCCGTGGCCGAGTGGTGCAAGGTGTCGGGCCTGGACGCGTACTCCGTGGAGCGCAACGAGCGCTGCGCGCGCCTTGCCGCCGCCACGGCCCGTCATACGGTGGAGAGCCTGAATCTGCAACAGGCCGGCGCGCTGCCCCTTACCCACCCGGTGCCGGAAGAGGTGCAGCTCTGCCGCTCCTGCCACGAACGGGGTGGCCAGATGGCCAACGCGCGGGGGCGGATGCACTGCCGCGCCTGCCACCCGGGGATCGGTGCCGACCATCTGGATGCGTCAGCCAAGGGCAAGTAGACCCCCCGCAGGCAGTGGCGCCGACGCCCCCCCCGCTGCGACGTTACCCTCTCATCTCGGAGAACACCGCCTGTTCCATCTTCTTCATGGCGGCTCGCTGGTCTGCCGGCCACTCGTAGGTGAACGGCTTGGGAGTGACCCCGGGGAAGGACTGATCCCGGGTGCCGATCACCTGCAGTTCCCACAGCATCATCTCTCCGCCGGATACGGCGCCGATGCGCTCCTTGATCTTCTTCGCCGTGCCCTTCACCAGGTAGGCCAGATTCCCGGGGCCGATGATGTGCAGCCCGGCGAGCCCCGAGTGTTTCAGGTTGACCAGCGCTGTGCCGCCGGTGTCTACGGCGAAGCGCAGGCACGTTGGGCCCAGCGCCACTGCCCAGGTGTAGGCCGAGCTGGGGTAGCCGTCGGCGCCGGCGGTCAGCAGCAGGGCGGGGGCGCCGGGGCTCAGGTAGGTGACGAGTTTTTCGGGCATCGCGGGGGTGACGTCGGCCATGATTCGCTCCTTCTCAACGGGGGCGTGTGACGCAGGGGAGGATTCCCTCAACGCGCGGTTGCTGCCCGCAGCCTACCACCGGCCGCGCGTTCCGCGACCCGGGTGTCGGTCTCAGACGAGGGCTGCGACCTGAGCCAGGCGCTGGATCGGGTGGTCGGGCGCGGCGGCGGCCGCTCGCGGCCGCCCCGCGGAGAATCATCGCGGGGTACCCGTCCCCGAGCCGGCGGCGGTTACTTGACCCGCACGCCGGTGATCAATTGGCTGACGATGCGGTCCATGGCGTCTTTCTTCTTTTCCGTCCGGGCGGCTGCGGCCTTCTTGGACCATACCGACTCGGGGCGCACCTGCAGGATGATCACGTTTTCCGGGAACGGCAGGTCGGCGTCGATGCCGAACTCGATGTCGTAGGGTTTCTTGTAGTAGCGGTCGATGGACTTGGACACCCGACACAGTTCGATCAGTTCCTCGTTGGTGATGCAGAACCGGCTGCGGTCCTCATCGCAGACCGGCACCTCCTGGATGTCGCTGCCGTCCTTGTTATAGATGCACTCACTGCTGTCCGGTTAAGGTTCGAGATGGTCTTGCAACCATTGGAAACAAA
>JARGFW010000431.1 GCA_029211085.1 Deferrisomatales bacterium
AGGTTGAGGGCGCTGCTGCCCGTGGAGACCGGGATGCGGTTGGCCACGCTCTGCGTTTCGTAGAACCCTCCAGATCCACCGTAATGGTCGACCAAGGTGTATGGGTAAGTACTCACCCCTTGTGCCTGGAAGCCGTCACCCGCGATGATGCCGGCCACATGCGTCCCGTGGCCGGTGTCGTCAAAGCAGCAGGGATCCGAATCGACGAAATCCTGCCACAAGCCAGGGATTGTGGTGTTGACGAGATCCCAGTGAGATGTATCAACTGGGTGCAGCCGGTCTCAGATCCAGCTTGATATGATGAGAAAATTGGCCAAACAGCGGACATTTCGCGATGTTGGTGGTTACTACACCAAACACAACATCCCGGAAGAGGTCCGCCGTGCCCAGGATAACCAACTTCAGCCTCGGCCGAAACAACGAATCGTCTGCGGACGCACCGACGCTTACGGAGCTTCAGGAGGGGGCCCAGAGCCAGGCCAAGGCAGTGATCGCGTTGGCCGAAGAGTGGGGTTCTCGGGAAGCTCCGGTGACCTTCATGGAGTTCGAGAAGGCGTTGCGCACGGCACTTCTCGCCCTGGGCCGCATGGTGGTCATGTTGTTCCTGGCCAATCGCGAGCAGCGGGTGATGCGTGATCACCAGACCTCGATGCTTCGCGGACGGCGCCGTTTCCGGCGCGCCCCTGCGCAAGCACGGAATCTGTCGACACTGTTCGGCGTGGTCCGCTACTGGCGGACTTACTTTCGAGAGGTCGCCAAGAAGAAGCGCCGCGGGTTCTACCCGTTGGACGCCGAGCTCGGTCTTACGGCGGAGCGGTTCAGCTGGAACGTCCTGTCGCATGCAGCGCGGCTGGCTTGCAAGATGAGCTTCGCCGAGGCACGGGCAATCCTCGTATCGTTTGTATGCCAAGCGCCGTCGACCGAGGTCATCGAGAAGACGGTGTTGGGGCTGGGGCACCATACGGCGGCTTGGTACGCATCGGCGCCGGTGCCTGAGGGAGATGGGGACGTGCTGGTGATCCAGATCGATAGCAAGGGAGCGCCAACGGCAACGGAGTCGGAGTTGGCGCGCCGTCGCGGTCTTCGACCAAAGCGTCGGCATCCGAAGTCGGCTCGACACCGTGGGCGAAATCGTCGCGGTCGCTATCCGAGCAAACCTCGACGCAACAAGGGCGACAAGTCCAAGAACGCGAAGATGGCCACGCTGGTGGTGATGTACACGCTCAAGAGACAGGGGAAACACCTGCTTGGCCCGATCAACCGATGGCACTACGCATCGTTTGCGCCCAAGCGGCACGCCTTCGAGATCGCACGTCGTGAAGCTGATCGTCGTGGTTTCCATCAGGGCACGCGCAAGACCATTCAGGTCGTCACCGACGGGGACAACGACCTGGCGTGCTACACCGCCGAGTACTTTCCCGAGGCGATCCACACCATAGACGTGATGCATGTCGTCGAGAAGCTCTGGCAGGCCGGTCAGTGCCTTCACCCCGAGGGGAGCGACGAAATCAAGGCCTGGATGAAGCTTCAAAAGGACCGGCTGTATGGCGGTCGTGAACTTTGGATCGTCGCCGAGCTTCGCAAGGAGCTCAAGGCGATCCCCAAGACCGGACCGGGAAACAAGGGGCGACGCGAGCGGCTCACCGAAGTACTGAAATACGTCGACAAGCGTCTGGAAAAGATGAACTACGCTGACCTCATCGACCAAGACCTGGAAATCGGTAGCGGGATGGTCGAAGGCGCGATCAAGAACCTGATTGGCAAGCGGTGCGATCATGGTGGCATGCGCTGGATCAAAGAGCGAGTCGAGGCGGTGGTGCAGCTACGCTGCATCGAGGCCAACGGCGATTGGGATGCATTCATGACCTTCGTCCATGACCGTCTACAGACCCAGGCTCGACAGGATGGGAGCAGGCCGCGTCTTCAAACCAAAGACCCCGCCGCTCTACCCGAGTTGG
>JARGFW010000432.1 GCA_029211085.1 Deferrisomatales bacterium
GCCGAAGGAGGCGCCGTCGGCGAGGGCGGCGGCCACCGCGGCGCGCACCTCGGGGTGATTGTGACCGAGGATCATCGGGCCCCAGGAGCCAACGTAGTCGATGTAGCTGTTGCCGTCGGCGTCGAACAGGCGGGCGCCCTCGGCGCGAGCGATGAACACCGGTTGCCCGCCTACCGCGCGAAACGCCCGCACCGGGCTGTTGACTCCGCCCGGAATGAGCCGGGCGGCCTGGGCGAACAGGGTCTGGGAACGGCTGTGGTCCATGGCGCCTCCACTGCGGCGACCCCGCGGGTGGGGTCGGACGTAGGTCGTCGGGAACCGCGATACCTACCACGGTGGGGAGGGAAGTGCAAGGAACAACCCTGTGGTCCCGCGGCGGCCGCTGCCCACGGACGGGCGAGTGCCGCGGGCCCAGGAGGGGCAGGAGCGGCAGGAGCGGCCGCTTGTGCGCTGAAAAGCCCCGGTGATAGACTTTGCGTTCCCCTGAGCGGAGATTCTTGCCATGTTGCGACCCGTGTTCTTCTGGCTTTCCTGCGCGGCCCTGTGCTCCCTGTCCACCCCTGCGTTGGCCCAACAAGTGGGCACCAAGGTGGCGGTTACCTACGCCACCCTGGGCATGAGCGCGAGCGACGGCCCCATCGTGGATGTCGGGTCAGATGCCACCAACCGGGTGTGGGCGGTGAACGCCGGCCGGGTCAGCGCCGCCCTGGGCAGTGTGCGAGCTCCCTTGTTGCCCATCACCGTGGCGGATACCCCGCTGGCGGCGGCGGCGCGCTTTCGCAGTGTCTCGTTTGCGGTGCCGGCCGGCAACACCGGGGACGGGGAGCACTTCTACCTGGGTTCCAGCGCGGGGATCGCCTGGGGGCGGTTGGCGTCCAAGATCGAGCAAAAGTCCCCCCTGTTGGTGGCACCGCCGACGGGGGGTCCGTGGCCCGCGGATGCGGATCCGAACTTCGTCAACGACACCGCCAACGATGGCGGAGACTGGCTGTGGTCCGCTACGCGCCGTGGTTTGGTGTTGTGGGATCTGGGACTGTCCGACCCCAATAGCACGAGCCCGGCCAGATACCTCGACGACTACCCCACCAGCGCCACCCACGACGGGTGGATCGACCGTGTCGCCGTCACCCCCTGGGGGGACGCAGCGGCGGCGGACGGTGACCTGTTGTGGCTGGTGGATGTGGACGGCAACGAGACCCTGGTTCGCGAGCTCGGCTCCGGGGTTTTTGCGGGCATCACCTTCGACGCCGCAGGCAACCTGTGGGCGGCGACGACCTCCACGGTTTCGAGCGTCCCCCAGTTGCTGAAGTTCGAAGCGGACGGCGCCCTCGGCACGCCCCCCACGGGGCTCACCGGGGGGGTCAAGAACTTCCCCCTCAACCCCTTTGTCGGCAGCGGCGTACCGGCGGGCTTCTTGCCCACGGACATCGCCGTGGACGGGTTGACCGGACGGGTCTGGGTGACCACCAGCAGCAGCAACCAGGGGGCGATGAAGACCGCGTACTTCCAGGATCCGGCGGACGCCTCGGGAGATTTGAACGACGATCCGGGGGGAAACAACTGGGAAGTGGTCAGCCGTGACTTCGACAGCCACACGGTGGTTCACACCGACACGGCTGGCAACGCCTGGTTCGGCATGGCTGGCAGCAGCGAAGCCCTGAACGGCTACGTGGTGCGGTTGCTCACCCTGGACAAGAGCCGCTATCTCGGGGGAGCCACCGGCGTGGCAACATTGTTCGATCTCTCGTTGGCGGGAAGCGGCAGCGCTCTGATCAGCATAGCGGTGGCAAGCGACAACCGTGAGTTCAGTCCCGCGGAGACACCAGCCGGTTCCGGCACGTTTGTGCAAACCTTTCGCATCGTGCCCTCCGGAGAGGCCGGCGGTTCAGGCGAGGAGTTCTTGGCCAGCAGTTCCGCAACCGACGTTCCGGTGAAGGCCAGCTACACGTTCACCGAT
>JARGFW010000134.1 GCA_029211085.1 Deferrisomatales bacterium
TCCGGGCCAGGCGCTTGAACACCTCCTCGTCACCCGCCTTGCGGATGCTCTCGCCACAGCAGTTCTCCTGGGCCCCCAGGATCCCGAAATCCACCCCTGCCTTGTTCAGCAGCTTGGCCGTGGCGGCAGCCACCTTCTGCAGCCTGCGGTCGTAGCTGAGGTAGCACCCGGTGAAGTACAGGACCTCCATCTCTTCGGAGAAGGGTCGCACCGCGAGGCCCTTCGCCCAGTCCCCCCGCTTTTCTCGGTCCTCGCCCAGGGGGTTGCCGACCGTGTTCAGGTTGCCGCTGACGGCGCGCACCGGTTTCACGTTCTCCGGGAACACCCCGTACTCGGTGGCGATCCTGCGCAGGGCGACTCCGGAGGTGATCTGCTGCACGTCCCGGGGGCAGCGCTCGGGACAGCGGCCGCAGGTGGTGCAGCGCCAGATCTCTTCGTTTTCGATCTCCGTCATCCCGAACGCGGCCTGCCGGACGATCTTGCGGATGCTGAACTGCCGTACGCGGTTCCACGGGCAGACCACGTCGCACAACCCGCACTGGTAGCAGCGCTTGAACGCGTCCCCGCCCTGGTCCTTGACGATGTCGATGATCTCTTTGTAGTCGGCTACGTTTTCCATGTGTTCTTCCATAACTGCAAAAGGCAAAAACATTGTTTTGGACAGGATTAACAGGATTTTCAGGATTGGAACTGCAAGACCAAAAATCCCTTTTCTCTTAAAAGGACTTCACGGATCTCACGAATCGAAAATCAACGCCCCATGCTCTTGATCTTTCATCCTGTAAATCCTGTTAATCCTGTCGAAAACGCCTTTGACTTTGCCTTTCCATCCGTGCGATCCGTGAAATCCCGTCAAAAATGCCTTGAGCCTTTGCCTATCGGCGTCTGGCCGGCTACTTCTTCTGGGAGATGCGGGCGACCAGATCCTTCACCTGCTGCAGGCCGTACTTGTCTACCAGAGACTCCAGCCCGACTTCCATCTCATCCAGCTTGACCTCTTCCTCCTCGTCGACCTCCACTTCCCGCTCCTCATAGGTCAGGGCGCCGACCATGCACCACTTGACACAGAGGGGTTCCTCCAGGTCGGGAACGTCTTCACACATGTCGCACTTCAGGGGCAGACCGGAGTCCGGCTCCTTGAAGCGGTCCCGGGCGGGGCAAGAGGCCCGGCACAGGGCGCACTCGTCGTACTCCTTGCCGTCGATCTTGTACTTGTTGCGACCCATGCACTCGGCCGGAGTGTACTCGCCTGCGTAGACAGGAACGTACATATCCTCCAGCGGCTTGCGGATGACCCGCACGCGGGAACGGGCCGGGTTGTTGCTGCTGTACTTCGGCGTCGCGTGGAACGCGGAGCAGGCCATCTCGCAGGCCCGGCAGCCGTTGCACTTGTCCGCGTCGACATGAATCGTCTTTATGGTCTTCTTGCGTTTCTCGCCCATTCTGGCCACCACCTTTTCGTTCGCTCGATTGCCCGTTCCGCCGCCGTATCCGAGGCTACCGCGGACTACTCCTCCGTCAGGATCCCGCGCTTCAGGAAATCCTCGGCGACGTAGTCCAAGCCGAGGTCGTGCAGGCTCTCCCGGGTCGGGATCCCGTCCTCGTTCCAGCCCTTGAACTCGTAGTAGGTGTTCAACAGTTCTTCCTCGAGTTCGGGAAACCGCTTCTTCCAGTGATTGGCCGGCGGCTTCTCGTCCTTGCGGCGCATGCCTCGGCGGATGTTGTTGGCGCGCACCAGGGTCCGGTAGCGCTTGGCCGCCTTGCTCAGGGACTCCTCATCCATCTCGATGCCGGCGCCCGCGGTGATGAACTTGGGGTAGTTGTGGATGTGATACGGGGGCTTCAGGGGGAACGACGACAGGCCGGCGCACATGCCCAGGGCGTCGTCGATGTAGTGCATCCTCTCCTGCCAGTCGACGATGTCACAGCACATCTGCACGGTGGGATAGAACGGCATGGAGTTCTCGCCGCGGGGCTCCCAGTCCAGCAGGTACTGCTTGAACTTCTCGTCCGGAACCTGGAACCAGTCCTTGACGAACGCTTCCCGCTCCTCCCGGGTCGGCCACGGCGCCTGGGGGAACTGCCCCTCGATCTGGGTGATGTTGATCTTCTCGCCGGTGGCGTACATCAGGAAGTAGATGGGGTTCAGCATCGACAGCTTCAGCGGCAGCTGCTCGTGCTTCTTGATGTTGTTGTGGGCGTACTCCTCGGCGCCGTTGCCGATCTGCTGGGCCGCCCAGTAGGTGCCGTTGGCCAGGGCGTCGCCGATGCCCTCGCGGCGCACGATCTTGTCCAGCAGCCAGCGGAAGCGACCCTCGTTGTCCTCGGGCAGGCCCGGGAAGTCGTCCTTGGAGAGAACGCCGTTCTCCAGCAACTCCAGCGCAAACGCCATCACCTGGGGCGCCGAGAAACCGTCCACCCCATACTCGGTGGCGCTCTGGGCGATGCCCAGGCCGAACTCAAGATCCGAGAACGCGGCCATGGTGTAGGTGAGCTTGGAGAAGCACTTCATCATGTAGGTGGGCTGCCCCGGGGGCTGGATCGTCGCCCCGCAACTCATGGGGCAGTTGTAGCAGCTGATCAGCCGCTTCTGCATGCCCTCCATGGTCTCCTTCCACTCTTTGGCGATCTCCTCGTTCCAGAAATCCCTCTGGCGGACCCGTGAGTTGCCCCACATGAAGTTCTCGGTGTGCCACTTCTCGTCGTGGACCCGCATTTCCTGGGGCGAGCCGAGCCCGGTCAGGATCGCCATCACCCCGGGGATCGGGTTCTCGGCGCGGAAGCGGATGTAGTCCATCACCTCATCGCACAGCGCGACGTACTGCTCCGGCTTGGCGAGGTTGATGTCCTTGGTGCCACGCACCACGATCGCCTTGAGCCCCTTGTCGCCCATCACCGCGCCCACCCCGCCGCGGCTGGCGCTGGAGCGGCTCTGCTCGATGGAGGCGAAGAACACGCGGTTCTCACCGGCCATGCCGATCGCCGCGACCTGGGCCTCGGGCTGGTCGAGCTCCTTCTTGATGATCTCCGCGGTCTCGATGGCGCCCTTGCCCCGCAGGTGGGAGGCGTCACGGATCTCCACCTTGTCGTTGTGGATCCACAGGTAGACCAGGTCGGGGGACTTGCCGCGGATGACCACCTTGTCGTAGCCGGCGTACTTCAGTTCCGGCGCCCAGAACCCGCCCATCATGGAAAACGCCATGAGTTTGGTCTGGGGCGAGACGGTGGTGACGATGGTGCGGTTGCAGCCAATCGCGGGGGTGCCACACAGCAACCCGGCGCCGAAGATCAAAAGGTTGTCCTCGGAGAACGGCTCGACTTCAGGGGGAACCCGATCCCAGAGGATCTTGGCGTTGGTCCCCAACCCGCCCAGATAGAGCTCGGTGTCCCGCGGGTCCGTCTCCACCCGGTCGATGCTGCCACGGGTCAGATCCACCTCTAAGTTGAACCCCGTCTCTGCGTACCTCATTTTTTCCCCTTCTCGATGCCCTGAAGATAAGCCAGCGGTGCATGGATGTAGCAAGCGGTATGCCAACTGCGCCGCAGTCCCCGCAGACCCCCGATAAACGGCCTGGCCTGCGCATCGCAAGGGGGACAACCACTGGCACAGGGCACCCCGTTGCGGCCTAGGCGGCAGAAAGCGGTAGAAAATAACCGGCGATTCGGTGAGGACTCATCGCGACGCCGGCAGGCGTTCCCGTGGACCCGGCGCATGGGGATTCCCGCCCGGACCGACCCGCTCCCTGCCGCGGCGATCCCTGTCGGAACCACTGTACGGTGTCCGAAAACCTCAACTCCTTCAACCAGAGATCCGCTCGCCTCCAGTGTACACCGTAAACGTCCCCCTGCGGGCATAGCCGATGAGGGTGATCTGCAGGGAGGTCGCCAGTTCGATGGCCAGTGACGTGGCCGCGTGCAGGCTGACAATGGTGGAGAGCCCAAGTTTCGCCGATTTTATGATGATCTCGGAGGTGAGGCGCCCCGTCGTGACGAGCAACTTGTCGCGCAACGCAATCTCCCTCAGAAAGCAGTGGCCGACGATCATGTCCACCGCGTTGTGCCGGCCGATATCGTCTCGGACGACGAGCATGCTGCTCGGCGTCGCCAAGCCGGTGGTGTGGGCGCCATGGGTGCGTCTGAGGTCCGCACTGGAACGGCTGAGGTCCCCCACCCGCGCCAGCACTTCCTGGGGAGTCAGGCGCAGTGAGCTTTCCACCGGTTTCGCCATCAGGGCATTCAAAGCGTAATAGAAGAGAGAGCCCTTTCCACACCCGGAGGTGACGGTGCGTTTTTCCCAAAGCTGCTGGGTGAGTGCCTCCTCCCTGGCCGTCGTGACGTGGACCCGGCCCGCCTCCTGGTCCACCTCGAGCCCACGGAAATCAGACAGTCGCTGCAGAAAACCCTCGCCATGGAGAAAGCCCACGGCCAGTTCATCGAGGTGCTGGCCCACGCACAGCAAGGTCACCAACTCACGGCCGTTCAAGTAGAGGGTAATCGGCCTTTCGTTCGCAACACTCTGGAGGCCCTCCTTCTTCCCGCCGGTCTTGTCGTAGACCCACGTGGGGACCGACCGCTGTTCGCTGTGCGCCGGGGCGGGGGCGAGTTCCGGCAAACCGCCCGTCCCCTCCTCCTCTATCGATTTCATCAGCCCCACTCCTGTTCAGCGTCTGCGTTCCCGCCATCCCTGCGGCACCCAGCGGTCAGCACGCGGTGCAGCGCCGGCGGCATGCCAAGCTCCCGAGTCCATGGTCGACGATCCCCTCAAACCTACCACCGTGCCGGCGACCATGGCCGCCCGGCGCCGTCGGCCGGGGCCACCTCTCCGGGCAACCGCGCCTCGCCGGAGCAAGTGGTGTACCACGCTTTCGGCGCGCGGCCAGGGCGAGAGGCACCGATCCTGCTTCGTGCAGCACCTCGCCAGGGGCACACGGGGGTGCTCTCCCGGTTTTCCCCGTGCCGGGCGCCGGTTCCACCACCCCCGTCCTGGGCCGGCCCCACCGGACGCCCCAGAAATCGGTAGAAATCTACCGTGGTTTCGGTGAAGAATGATCGGGCCGGCACGGGTCTTCCACCCAAGGCGAACGCCGCTGGCAAGGGCAAAAGGGCGCTGGCCATGAAACGACTGCACGACCTCTTGGGTTCCTTCTGCTGCGCGGGGGGGCGTCCGGAGGAAATCTTCCCCCCAGCGTTGGAGGGACTTCGGCAGGCACTGGGTGCGGAGGCCGTTCGTCTGACCCTTTATAGCGCTGAAGGCCACGAAGTGCAAAGCTACTGCACGGGCGACGACTGCCGGTGGCCGCACCCCGGCGACTCGCGCGTCCCCTGCCGGCACGGCGATCGTACCCTGGGCATGCTGGAGATCCGGGGAGAGGGTGATCTGGGGGAGGATGGCCGCTGGTTGCTGGAGCTGGCTGCGGACCGCATCGCCGTGGAAACCCACAGCCGGATGCTTGCCGAGGCCGTGCGGGCGGCAACCCTGGAGGCGGAGGCCATCGACGCGGTCAGCCGCGAAATGAACGGGGGCAGCGACATCGAGCGGCTGACGGAGCTCGTTCTGCGCCAGGCGGTGGACATTTCACGCGCCGCTGGGGGAGCCCTGTATCTAAAGGACGCCAAAGACGGCGCCCTGCGGCTGCAGACCTGCCACCCGGCGAGCAAGGAGTGGGCGCGGGAGCGCATCCCCTTCGGACACGAGCTCGTGGGTTGGGTGGCGAAGAACGCGCTGCCCCGGAGGGCACCGGACGAGGGGGCAGAGGGCCCGGGCGGCGCGGAGGACGGCCGCAAGAACCACCTGGCGGTGCCCCTCATCAACGCAGGCGAGGTCGGCGGCGTGTTGTCCCTGGTATCTGTCGGGCGGCAGCCGTTCACCTCGACCCACGAGCGCATCCTCACGGTGTTCGCCGCCCAGGCATCCAAGGCCCTCGCGGCGGCGCAACTGATTCGCGTTCTGCGAGAGGAACGCGACCTGCGCGAAAACATCCTCGCCGGAACCCCCAACGGGGTGATCGCGGTGGATCAAGCACGCCGGGTGGTGCTCATGAACAACGCCGCGCGGCACCTGTTTGCCGCTGGCGAGGCAGCGGGCATCCAGCAGGGCAACCCGATCGAGCGCTACCTGCCCCAGCAGGCGTTCCTGCAGCGGCTGCAGCGCGTGTTGAGCGGTGCCGCGGAGGTGGAGACCCTGGAACTGAGCCAGGGCAGCGCAGCGCGGCGCCGAGACTACCTGATCAACATCTTCCGTCTGCACCGAGGCGACTCCTGGGCCGCCACGCTGATCGTCAAGGACGTGACCGAGCAGCGTCAGCTCGACGACGAGGTGCTGCGCATGGGGCGCGTTGCCTCCCTGGGCCAGTTGGCGGCGGGCATCGCCCACGAGATCCGCAACCCGCTCACCGGGGTCAGCATCACCCTCGACATCCTCCGCGAGGAAGAGGGCCTGTCCGCCGAGGCCCTGGAGATGATCGACGACATCGGCCGCGAGATCGACCGGCTGGAGGCCCTGGTGCACGGACTCCTCGACTTCGCGCGCCCGCAGCCCGCCCGGCACCGACCCATGCGGCTGGCAAAAGCCTTGGATTGGCACCGCACCTTTCGCGAACAGTGCCGCAACAAGGGGCTGGAGTTCCGCTTGGAGTTGGAGGACAACCCCAAGATCCAAGGAGATCCGGAGCGGCTCAAACAGCTGTTCCTGAACCTGGCCATCAACGCCCTGGACGCCACCGAACCGGGGGGCAAGGTGACCGTGCGCGCCGGCATCGCGACCCACCCGGGGCGGCCGACCCGGGTAAAGGTGGAGTTGACCGACACGGGCCGGGGCATGGACGAGTCGACCCGCCAGCAGGTCTTCGACCCGTTCTTCACCACCAAGAACGACGGCACGGGGTTGGGGCTGTCCATCGCCCACTCCATCGCCGAACAGCACGGGGGACGTATCGAGGTGGACTCGACCCCGGGGGGCGGCACCACTTTCCGGGTGGAACTGCCCACGTACCCGCCAGACGAGGCAAGTTAGATGGCAGAACGCATCCTGATCGTCGACGACGAGGCGCTGATTCGCAAGTCCCTGCGCCAGGTCCTCTCCAAGCGGGGCTACGAGGTCTCCGTGGCAGCCTCGGCTGCGGAGGCACGGGTCGCCTTCTCCCCCGGGGAGTTCGCCCTGGTGCTATTGGATCTGCGCCTGCCCGACGGCTCCGGGGTCGAGCTGCTGGGCGAGTTCCGCGCCGCCCAGGATGACCTGCTGGCGATCATGATGACCGCCTATGGCAGCGTGGAAACCGCCGTGGAGGCAATGCGTCTGGGGGCCTACGACTACGTCAACAAGCCGTTCAAGAGCCACGAGATCGAGGTGATCGTGCGCCTGGCGCTGGAGACCGGGGACCTCAAGCGCGAGGTACGCGAACTGCGCCAGGAGGCCCTGCGTCCCTACGGGTTGCACCAGATGAAGAGCGAAGACCCGGCCATGGACAAGGTGTTCGACATGGTGCGCCGGGTCGCAACCACCCCCATGGAGATCCCGGTGCTGATCCTGGGGGAGAGCGGCACGGGCAAGGAGATGGTGGCCCGGGCGATCCACGCCGAGTCCGACCGCCACGAGCGGCCGTTCGTGGCCATCAACTGTGCGGCGATCCCCGACCACCTGCTGGAGAGCGAGCTGTTCGGCCACGAGAAGGGAGCGTTCACCGACGCCAAGGCGCGGAAGATCGGCCTCATGGAGCGCGCCCAGGGCGGCACGGTGTTCCTGGATGAGATCGGTGACATGGGCCTGTCCCTGCAGGCGAAGATGCTGCGGGTGTTGGAGAACCGCACGGTGCGCCGCATCGGGGGGGGCGAACAGATTCCCCTGGATGTGCGCATCGTCGCCGCCACCAACGCCTCCCTGGAGAAGGCGATCGCCGAGGGGCGTTTCCGGGAGGATGTGTACTACCGCCTGAAACTGATCAACATCACCCTGCCCCCCCTGCGCCAGCGCCGCGGCGACCTCCTGCCGTTGGTCCAGTACTTCATCGCCGAGGCCAACCGGCGCTTTCACAAACAGGTCCGCGGCCTCTCCCCCGAGGCAGAGAAGTGCCTCCTGGAGTATCCCTGGCCGGGCAATGTCCGGGAACTCAAGAACACCGTGGAGCGCATCCTGATCCTGGAGGACTGCGAGACCATCGAGCCCCGTCATCTGCCGCCGGAGATCCTCAAGAAGCCGTCGGCACAGGGAGACGCGCGGCAACTGCCCGAGGCCCACGAGATCCTCCGCGGCATCCAGTACGACCAGGTCCTCGACGCCGTGGGCCGCTACCTTATCCAGGAGGCGCTGCGCCTGGCCGAGGGCAACAAGGCCCAGGCGGCCCGCCTGCTCGCCATGGACCGCGGCACCCTGCGCTACAACATCAAGCGCATGGGGCTGGAAGAAGAGTGAACAAGGCCTCGGGGTGGGGCGTTCCCGGCGTTCGGGTCACCGGCCCGGCCACCCTCCGCAAGCGGCACGGTTCATGCTTACCTAACGTCCGGTTGGTGGCACGAGCCTCGGCCCCGGGGTACCCTTGCCGCGCGCAGGAGTCTGAACGAGGCGGAGATCCCGGGCGCGAGCGGTGCAGGCCCCCCGGCGGCGGGTGGCACCGCCCCATCGTCAATCCGGTAATTTTCAACCGTTGAGCACAAGAGGGAGGAATCGGCATGGCCAATGATCGCGTCGTCGGGGTAGTGGGTGCGGGCAACATGGGCAGCGGCATCGCCCAGAAACTGGCACAGGAGGGCTTCGAGGTGGTGCTGGCGGACATGAACGCCGAGTTCGTGGAGCGCGGCATCGGACGCATCCGCGACCTGCTGGGGGAAGCCGTGGAGCGGCGCATCTTCCGGCCCGAGCAGGTCGAGGCCATTCTCGGCCGCCTCCGCCCCGCCGCCGCCCTGGACGACCTGGCGGGGTGCGGCACGGTGATCGAGGCGGTGTTCGAGGACGAACAGGTGAAGAAGAACCTGTTCACCCAACTCGCCGCGATCTGCCCGGCCGACACCATCCTGGCCAGCAACACCTCCAGCTTCTACGTCACCTCCCTGGCCGAAGGGGTCTCCAACCCCGACCGGGTGGTGGGCTTGCACTTCTTCTACCACCCGGCCAAGAACCGCCTGGTGGAGGTGATCCCCGGGGCCGCCACCTCCCGGGAGACCATCGACCGTTCCCTGGCGTTGTCCATGGCCATGAGCAAGACCCCGATCCTGTGTGCCGACCGGCCCGGGTTCGTGGTCAACCGCTTCTTCGTGCCCTGGCTCAACGAGTCGGTGCGCCTGCTCGAAG
Source organism: Deferrisomatales bacterium (assembly GCA_029211085.1). Taxonomy (GTDB): domain Bacteria; phylum Desulfobacterota; class Deferrisomatia; order Deferrisomatales; family JARGFW01; genus JARGFW01. The sequence continues at coordinate 9,284 of JARGFW010000134.1, forward strand.
AGGGGGTCGCCGACATCCCCACCATCGAGGCCGCGGCCAAACAGGCGTTTTCCATCGGCATGGGCCCGTTCGAGTTGATGAACGTCACCGGGGTGCCGATCGCCTGGCACTCGGAGGTCACCCTGGGCCGGGAACTGGGCTCGTTCTACGCGCCCTGCGAGCGCCTGGTGGAGGCCGGCAAGGCCGGGGCGCCCTGGCCCCTGGACGGCGAGCCGGTCAAGGCGCGCTTCGCCGCGGTGGCGGCGCGGCTGCGCGGAGTGGTTTTCCAGGTGGCTGGGGAGTTGCTCGACGAGCGGGTCTGCCGCCTGGAAGACGTGGACCGGGGCGCGAAGATCGGACTGCGCTGGGCGGTCGGGCCGTTCGAGATGATGAACACCCTGGGGACCGCACAGGCGGTGTCGGAGGCGGAGGTGTTCTGCGCCCGCTACGGCCACACCCTGTCCCCGGCCCTGGCGGCACGCCGAGCCGCGGGCGGCCCGTGGCCGATCCAGTGGGTGGACCTGGCGGTGGAAGACGGTGTGGCCACCCTCACCTTCAACCGCCCGGAGGCGATGAACGCCCTGAACGAGGCGGTGGTGGCGAACTTTGCCGCGGTGTTCGACCGCGCCGCCGCGGACCCGGCGGTGCGCGGCATCGTGATCCAGGGGGCGGGCAAGGCGTTCGTGGCCGGTGCCGACATCGGCTTCTTCGTGGAGCGCATCCGCGCGGGCGACCTGGCCCGCATCGAGACCTTCACCCGGGACGGCCAGACCCTGCTGCGGCGCATCGAGACCTGCCCCAAGCCGGTGGTCGCGGTGGCCGACGGGCTCACCCTGGGCGGGGGTTGCGAGCTGGCCCTGGCCTGCCATGCCATCGTCGCCACCGAGAGATCCCAGTTCGCGTTTCCCGAGACCTCCATCGGCATCTACCCGGGCCTGGGGGGCACCCAGCGCGTGCCCCGGGCCGTGGGCCGCAACCTGGCGCGCTACCTGATCCTCTCCGGAGCGGGGTTGAGCGGCACGGACGCCCATGCCATCGGTCTGGCCGGCTACTACCGCCCCAGCACCGAGGCCGTGGCGTTCGCCCGCGACCTGGTCAAAGGGGGCAGGGTGGCCGACAAGTTCGCCGCCAAGGCTGTGCCCGCCGGCTGGGAGGCGGTCGCGCAGGCGTTCTCGGGCAGCGGAACGTTGCTCGCCGACGGCGCCGACCTGGGGGACAAGCGGGTGGACCGCGCCGCCAAGAGCATCACCCGGTGCGCCCCCATCGCCCTGGAGATGGCCGCCCGGTTCATCGACGCGGGCACCGCCCTGGAACTGGATGACGCCCTGGAGCTGGAACTGTCCAACCTGACCAAGATCTTCGCCACCAAGGACGCGCTGGAGGGCCTCAGCTCCCTGGGCCGGCGCAAACCCTCCTACACGGGACAGTAGATCATGGCCGCGTTCAAACCCCTGGAATCACGCCACCGCATGAAGGAGCTGTTGGCGGCCCACTTCCACGGCCTGGACGCGGCAGCCCGGGATCCGGGCCGCCGCGTGGCGTGGTGCACCAGCGTGGGCCCCGCCGAGCTGCTGCACAGCTTCGGCTTCGCGGTGTACTTCCCCGAGAACCATGGGGCCATGCTGGGTGCCACCCGCACCGCCAACGACTACATCCCGCGGGCCAACGCCACCGGCTACAGCCCCGACATCTGCAGCTATCTCACCGCGGACGTGGGGGCGTTCCTGGCCGGGAAGACGCCGCTCACCGGGGCCTACGGCCTGGAGACGGTGCCCAGACCCGACGTGCTGGTCTACAACACCAACCAGTGCCGGGACGTGCAGGACTGGTTCGGATTCTACGCCCGGCACTTCGACGTGCCCCTGATCGGCATCCAGTCGCCGGTGCAGGTGGGCGAAGTCACCGACGAGCTGGTGGCGTCGATGGTACCCCAGTACCGGGCGCTGATCCCCGTGCTGGAACAGGTCTCGGGCAAGCGCTTCGACCCCGACCGCCTGGCGGAGGTGATGACCCTGTCCACCCGCACCACGCAGCTGTGGGAGCAGGTGCTGGCGACCATGCAGCAGCGGCCCAGCCCCCTGACCTTCTTCGACACCACCATCCACATGGCGCCGGCGGTGGTGCTGCGCGGCCAGCCCGAGGCGGTGGGCTACTACGAACAGCTGCTGGCCGAACTGGCGGAGCGCTCCGCCCAGGGCATGGCCGCGGTGGAGGGCGAGCGCTTCCGGCTGTACTGGGACGGCATGCCCGTGTGGGGGCGCCTGCGGGAGCTGTCGACGTTCTTTCAGCAGATGCGGGCCTCGATCGTGGTCTCCACCTACTGCAACTCCTGGGTATTCTCGGCGTTCGACCCGCAGCAGCCGTTCGAGTCCATGGCCCGCGCCTACCTGGAGTTGTTCATCGCCCGCTCCGAGCCGGCCAAGGAAGCGATCATGGCCGACCTGTGCCGCGAGTTCGCGGTGGACGGAGTGATCTACCACGACGCCAAGACCTGCCCCAACAACTCCAACACCCGCTACGGCCTGCCCCAGCGCCTGCGCCAGCGCACCGGACTGCCGTTCACCATCGTCTACGGCGACCTCAATGACCTGCGGTGTTTCTCCGAGGAGCAGGCCAAGACCAGCATCGAGGCGTTCCTGGAACAGCTCGAGGCAGGCGCCGCGGCATGACCGCGTCCGCACCCTACACCTGCGGGGTCGACATCGGCTCCACCTGGACCAAGGTGGTGTTGCTCGACCGCGCAGGCGAGGTGGTGGCGCGGGCCCTGGCACGCACCGCCATGAGCTTCGAGCAGGCCGCCGCGGCCGCTCTCGATCGGGCCCTGGCCGAAGCCGGGGCCGCGCCGCAACAGGTGGCAGCCACCGTGGCCACCGGCTACGGCCGCCGCAACGCCCCGTTCGCCGACCGGCACCGCACCGAGATCGCCTGCCACGCCCGGGGCGCGTTCCACCACCACCCCCACGCGTGCCACGTGGTCGACATCGGCGGACAGGACAACAAGATCATCCACCTGCTGGAAGACGGCTCGGTAGAGCATTTCCTGATGAATCGCAAGTGCGCCGCCGGCACCGGGGCGTTTGTCGAAGAGATCGCCCGCCGCCTCGACCTGGACCTGGCAGACCTGGAGCACCTGGCCGAGGGGGCCGACCGGGACATCACCCTGTCTTCGTTTTGCACCGTGTTCTCCGCCACCGAAGTGATCAAGTTGATCCGCGAGGGGGAACGGCCCGAGAATATCTGCAAGGGGATCTTCAACGCGGTGGTGGCGCGGGTGGCCGAGATGGGGCCGTTGGGTGATAACATCGTGCTCACCGGCGGCGTGGCCGCCGCGTTCCCCGTGGTGGCCACGATCCTCGCCGCACGCACCGGCGCCGAGGTGTTCGTGCCTCCCTACGCCCAGTTCACCGGCGCCCTCGGCGCCGCCCTGGAGGCCAGGCACCCGGCGGCGGTATGACCACGGCATCCCGCGGCGCCGACACCGGCGGCGCGCGACGGGATCGAACCCGGAAGACAAGGAAGACCTGCCATGCGCGAGTTCAATGATGCGGACCGCACGAAGAAGAGAGCCCGGATCCAACTGCCGGACAACCCCGGCAACCTCTCCGTCGGAGCCCTGTCGCAGCTGGAGGGCGCCGTGAAGGCGGCCGCGAAGGGCGGCTACGTGGCCTGTCCCTCCGCCTGGAAGACGGCCCAGGAGGCCGGGGTTTCCCGCCTCGACGTCGGGGTGATGATCGACAAGCTCGGCTTGCGCGTCACGGACTGCCAGCTCGGCTGCTTCTCCGTAAGCAAGACCTCCCGCCTCGGGGAGGCGGTCGCGCCGGTGGATGAGGAGATCACCCGCCGCGTCGAGGCCCTCCACGACAACGGCGAACTCACCTGTCCCAACATCTTCGCGCTGGCCGGCGAGCTGAACGCCAAGCCCCGGTCCGTAGCGGACGCGGCCAATGCCCGGGGCTACAAACTCGGGAAGTGCCAGCTCGGCTGTTTCTAGCAGGCTGCTGAAAAAGTCCGGGAACCACCTCTCGCGGAGTGAAACCTGTTACCAGATCTTGCAGAAAAACACTCGGACTGGATTTTCTGGCAAGTATGTGGACGCATTCGAGCAACTCTGGGCGGTCCAAAGTGGTTTTTCAGCAGCCTGCTAGGTCCCCGGCACCACCGGTTGTTCTCTCCCCCTGGCGGGGTTTCCCGGACCGGCAGCGGCTGCTCCCAGCCAACGGTTCAGCAGATCTCGGCCGCAGCGGACCCCGGCGTGCTCCAGGCACCGGGTCAGGTGCCCCAGGCGGGCCTCCAACGCGGCGACCTGTCCTTCCGCCTCTTCCAGCGGCGCGGCGATCACGGCGCGTAGGGCGTCGGCCGAGCCGCAGAAGTTCTCTGCGTCCGCCCCGCAGCAGCCTGCCCCCGCCGCGTCCTCCAGGGCCGCGCGTGCGGCGGCGCACAGGTAGGAGAGACACAGGGGCGCCTTGAGCGCCCCCAACCGGCACCCCCGGTCCCCCAGGTGGCGGCACCCGCGGCCCTCGACCAACCGGCCGGAGGCGGTCTCCCGCAGGGTGAAACTCCCGGGCGAGCCGGTCCCCGACACCAG
>JARGFW010000135.1 GCA_029211085.1 Deferrisomatales bacterium
GGAAGTACATCAACTCTACCAGCTCCTTGGCCTGGGCCTTGTCGATGCCCGAGTTGGGCATGCGCATCATCTTGACCCCGTACTTCTTGGCGGCCTCCTTGTCGAAGGGGGTCTGGGAGATCTGCGCGGTGCCGGTGGCGATGGCATCCACGCTACGCCCCATGCCGTGACAGTCGGCCACCGCGCACTTGCTCTCCATCAGTTTGTAGCTCGCCTGCTTGTCAGCCGGGAAGGCCGACGCGTCGAAAGCCCGGCTATCCCCTTCTCCGAGCACCTTCAGCCCGGCAACGGCCGGGGAGGCTGCGAGGGTCAGCGCCATCAGGATCAGGGTCAGAGGTTTCATTGTCGGTTCCTTTCTGCACAATCCGTTGGGTGAATACTTCCGTCCGGGTCAACGATGGTCGGGGAAAGACCGACTACGGATGTCGTCAAACTGGCTCATCGGCGAGACCACCGCCGCCCTTTAGGAAAAAAATGCAGCGTGCTGCGGCGGGCGAGGACCGGCCGTTGGAAAGGGGTGCTCTTGGCCTGCCGGGCCGTCCGGTCTGGGCCGAGGATCTGCGGGTGCAGGGAGCTCTCCGGCGGCCACCTGGGGGACCGAAGGCGTACCTGTGCGATCGAAACACCGAGGAACAGCGCCGGCATGGCGTGGTGGGTGGGGAAATTTTTTCAAGCCGGCTCAAGTGCACCGCGCCTCGCGCCGAAAGGACCGCACAGCGAAGGAATATGAGGCAGAAACAACCACCTGGTTTGTACGTGAATGGAGACGGGGTGCAGCGCGGCCTGTCCTGGAGCCGGCGAGGCTGCACCTCAACGGAGGAGGCGACGATGGCAGTACGATTTCCCCTCGTGATGTTGTCGGTAGTCGTCGCCCTGTGGTTGGGCGGCTGTGGCGGCGGCGTGACCGAAGGTTCTAGTGAGGTGGCACCTGCCGGACAGGTCGACGTGTTCGCCACCCGCATCGCGCCGATCCTGGAGTCGAGTTGCGGGTGCCACACCGGTGGCGCGGCCGAAGGGGGCATCGCCCTCGGCGGCTACTCCGCCGCGCTCGGCCACGTAGTCAAGGGGGACGCAGCCGCCAGCGCCCTGCTGGTGTCGATGACCCTGGCCAACGGCGTGAACTCCCGCTACAGCGTGGGCGACGCCGAGGTGATCCGTGCCTGGATCGTGGACGGCGCCCCGCGGTACGGAGCCGCCGAAAACCTTGCTCCCCCGGGGGAAAGCGGCTACGCCGGGATCTCTTCCTGTGCCAACCACTGCCACGGCGCGATCCGCGAGGAGTGGCTCTACGGGCCCCACGGCAACCTGGAGGAGATGGATGCGGACCACCAGGACAAGGACCTCGGTCTGGACAGCCTGGGCTTCCCCGCCTATGGCTACAACGGGCTCGGCGAGGCGGGTTCCTCCTGCTCGGCCGCGTGCCACGACCCGTTGGGCGACGGCAAGCAGTTGTCCGAAGGCATCACCGGCAACGTGCCGCGGCCGGTGGTGGGCTGCGAGTCGTGCCACGGCGCCGGTGGCGACCACCTGGCCATCGACTACCCGAAGCCGGGGCCGGAGCGCTGTGGCCTGTGCCACAACTCGGCGTTCAGTCACAACAAGTACCATCCCGAAGGCGACAACATCATCGAGGACTACGAAGCTTCCCCTCACGCTCGTTCCGTGAACAGCCACGTGTTGGTAGAGGAAGGGTCGACGGGCGTGAAGGGCCGCTGTTCCCGATGTCACACGGATGAGGGGGCACGGGACTGGGTCCGCCAGTTGGGTGAGTTGGCGGCTAGCGGCAGCGCTGACTCTCCAGGGGAAACGCTGATTGAACAGGCCACCCCGGTCCAGTGCCGCACGTGCCACGACAAACACGACCCGAGCAGACTGTTGTTTGGCGCCGATGAGGGCGACGAGGACGGCGACGGTGTTCTGCAGTCCGCGGAGTTCCGCACCTGCACCCACTGCCACCAAGCCTCCGGCGCCTACCACGGAGAGAACAGCACCCGCTCCTGGTCCGGCGGCACCGTGGGTGTGGGGACTTTCGACAACTCCGGGCGGGTGATCTACGACACCCACTTCGACGACCCTGCGACCATGGAGATCGAAGGCTATGTGCTCGACGTGGAGGGGGCGCGCACCTGCCGCGATTGCCACAACCAGCACGCCGCGGACAACACCATCAGCAACCAGTGGGCCCGTTCCGGCCACGGGGGGCGTATCACCCTGGCGAAGGAGGCCGCGTCCCTGAGCGTCGACTCCGCCGAGGTGTTCACCGCCGGGGTGGACGACAACTGGGCGCCAGCCTGGAGCCACTACCCGTGGGGAGCGGAGTACCGCTCCGCCTGCGCCCGCTGCCATACCGCCACCGGCCTGGTTGCGTACCTGAACAACCCCGCCACCTATGAGCCGGAAGTGGATATCGCATACGAGAACGGTGCCATGCGCCACCTGCAGTTCGTGACCAACGACGGCTCCGACGCAGTGGTCTACGACTCGAAGACGCGCAAGGACAACCTCGCCGGCATCGAAAAGGAGATGCTGTACTGCTGGGCCTGTCACACCGACCGCTCGGGTGCGGTCCGCGACCCGGGTGCGATTACTCCGCCCTATACCTCAACCGCCTTCCCCGACGTCGGGTCGTCCAACCTCTGCCTGGCCTGCCACATCGGACGCGAGAGCGGCGCCACCGTGGCCAACTCGACCGACGACTTCAGCAACAAGGGCTTCGTCAACTCCCACTACCTGTCTGCGGGCGGCACGGTGTTCCGGACCACGGGCTACGAGTACGCCGGTCGGGATTACGACAACGTCGGTCACTACAAGCACGCCGGTATCGGCACCACACAGGTGGATGATACGGGAGAGATCGTGGAGCTGTACGCGGGCACCGGTACGTCCGGGCCGTGTGTGACCTGCCACCTGGGCAGTGCCGAGGGTGAAACGGCAAATCACCTGTTCCTGCCGTTCACCTTCGACGAAGACGGCGCCATCACGGAGATCGTCAACCCGCTGTGTGCCACCTGCCACCGAGCCTCCGAGACCCGGGACACCACGCTCACCCCTGAGTTTCTCAACGAGGAACGGGAGCACTACGAGGACGCGCTGCAAGCTCTGGAGGCCCAGTTGGCCGCGGCCGGCTACACCTTCCAGCCCGGCCATCCCTACTTCACCGCCAAGAACTGGCTGAGTGATAGCGACGGCGACGGGGTCACCCGTATCGACAGCGACGGCGACGGAGCGGCGGACTCCGCCGATCCGGAGGACGCCTGGACGGGGCCACTGAATATGGGGGCTGCGTTCAACTTCAACCTGCTGCACCACGACCCGGGTGGCTTCGCGCACAACCGCTACTACGTGAAGCGCCTGATCTACGACGCCATCGACTGGCTGGATAACAACATCCTGGACGATTCCACGGCGGCCACCCTGGATGCCCTGGACGCTGCTACGGGCTACAAGGCGGGCGCTGCCACCTACCTGGCGAGCATCGGCCGTTGAGCCATCGACCCGGCGCCCCCAACGGACCCCTAGTGGAGAGAGGTTGACATGAAACATATTCCCTTCGCACTGGCCGTGGCGGGCTTGGCCGTCGGCCTCACCCTGGCTAGCCGTCAGGACGCCCGGGCCATCGCCGCGTTCAGCCGCGAGTACAACACCGAGTGTATCACCTGCCACAGCCCGTTTCCTCGCCGCAACGCATTCGGCGAGGCGTTCGAGAAGAACGGCTACGTCTGGCCCGGGCGGGAGCGGACCGCGGCCCCGGAGGGCCAGGAGGCCCTGTGGCTGTCCGGGCTTCCCCAGACCGTCCCCCTCTCGGCCAGTCTGTGGGCAGACGTGAAATACGACCCCGACCAGGAGGACGACAAGGTCTCTCCGTCCACGGATCTGACCCTGCAGACCGGGGGCAACATCCGCGACCAACTGGGTTTCTTCGCCCACGATGTGACATCCAGCGGCGGGGAGGCGTTCGGTATGTTCCGGCAGGTCATGGACACCCCGGTGAACGTGAAGTTCGGGCGGTTCACCCCCAAGACCACCCTGTGGAAGGCGGACCAGTCGGTCACCTTGGCTCTGCCGGCCCCGCTGACGTTCGCGGTGCCCGACGGCGCGGGGCCGCTGGTGACCCCCCGCGACGCCGTGGAGGTGAACGCGGTCCTCGGCCACCGCTGGTTCCTGGCCGCCGGGGTCGTCGACAAGAAGAACCAGGACAAGATGGATTTCTACGGCCACCTCTCCTGGCGCGTCGGCGGCACCGACTTCCTGGGGGAGGAGCCCGATATCGATTTCGACGTGGAAAGTGTTTGGGATTACCTGGCGCTGACCCTGGCCGGGTTCGGCTACTACGGGACCATCCAACAGGAGGCGTTCGACACCACCTGCTGGCGGGTGGGGGCGGAAGCGGAAGCCGTCTACAAGGGGTTCACCTTTCTGGGGAGCTGGGTGTTTGGCAAGGACGACGACATCGACGGTACCGGCACCGCAGTGGACTCCGTGGTGTTTGCCGCCGAGGTCGACTACTACTTCGCTCCCAAGTATCTGCTCTCGGCCCGTTTCGAGAACGAGGACATTGGCAACGCGCCGGACGGAATGCGCAAGCGCTTGGTGGGCCAGGCCTCCTACTTTTGGAACCAGAACGTCGCCCTGCGGTTGGAAGGATCCTATGGGACGGCAGAGGAGGGGGAGGATTCGACCAGCACCACCGCGTGGTTCCGCATCGACGTCCATATCTGATCTTCTTTTCCACCCCGGTGACACAGACAGGCCCGCCCCACGGCGGGCCTGTCTGTGTCACCGGGTACGTGGAGCGCCGTCTGCCGGGATGTTCACCTTCTGCTCGCCAAGCCTCGGGGTCGGTCGGTTCCCGGCCGGGAGAAGGGGCGGTGCCGATGCCTCCCAGGACAACCATCACCTCCCCGGGCCGGGACCGGTTTTGACAGGTCGGTGCCTCTCGCTACACTCGCAGATAGAAGACGGTTGTAGTCGTGTTTTCGTGCCGTCAGCTTCCGGGAGGTGTGCATGTACTTCGATCGCTTTGACCCCCTGCGCGGCGACTGCCTGGAAGTGATGGACCCCGACGGACGGGTGGATGCCAGTCTGCGACCGGAGCTCGATGACCGGCAGATCGCCCACCTGTACGAACGCCTCACGGCGATCCGCACGGCCGACCAGTTGGCCCTGCGCCTGCAACGCGAGGGGCGCATGGGGACCTACGCCCCGGTGCTGGGCCAGGAGGCGTGCCAGGCCGGGGCGGCGGCGCTGGGCGAGGACGACTGGCTGGTGCCGTCGTACCGGGAGATGGGGGCGATGTGGTTGCGCGGGGTGCCCCTGGAGGCGATCTATCGCTACTGGACCGGGGACGAACGGGGCAGCGTGTGGCCGACGGAGCTGCGGGTACTGCCGGTGGCGATCCCGGTGGGAAGTCAGGGGCTGCACGCGGTGGGTCTTGCCTGGGCCATGAAGCTGCGGGGGGAGGCCTCCGCCGTGCTGGTGTACTTCGGCGACGGGGCCACCTCCGAGGGGGAGATGCTGGAGGCGTTCAACTTCGCCGGGGTGTTCCAGGTGCCGGTGGTGTTCCTGTGCTGCAACAACCAGTACGCCATCAGTGTGCCCCGGAGCGCCCAGACCGCCGCCGACACCATCGCCCAGAAGGCGCTGGCGTTCGGCTTTCCCGGCATCCAGATCTTCGGCAACGACCTGCTGGCGGTGTACGGTGCGGTGAAGGAGGGCTTGGACAGGGCCCGCGCCGGACACGGCCCCCATCTGGTGGAGGCCCTCACCTATCGCCTGGGACCCCACACCACGGCCGACGACCCCACCCGCTACCGCCCGGACGAGGAGGTGGAACGGATGCAACGCTACGACCCCCTGTTGCGCCTGCGCCGTTACCTGGAGGTGGCGGGACTGTGGTCCGATCGGGAACAGGAGGCGATGGAGACCCGGGTGCGCAGCGAAGTGGACGCGGTGGTGGAGCGGGTCTACGCGGGCCCGCCTCCGGATCCGGCGTCGATCTTCGATCACACCTACGCCGAGCTGCCGCCGTACCTTGCGCTCCAGAAGCGGCAGTGTCTGGGCCGCCTCGGCGGAGACCGAGGCCGCCATGGCTAGGCTCAACCTGGTGGCCGCGATCAACCTGGCCCTGGATCATGAGATGGCCCGCAACGAACGCATCGTGCTGCTGGGAGAAGACGTGGGTGGGGAGGGGGGTGTGTTCCGGGTCACCGACGGGTTGCAGGAGAAGTACGGGGCCAAGCGGGTGGTGGACACCCCCCTGGCCGAGGCCGGCATCCTGGGTTGTGCCCTGGGCCTGTCCCTGGGGGGTATGCTGCCCGTGCCCGAAATCCAGTTCGAGGGGTTTCTGTACCCGGCTCTGAACCAGCTGTGCAACCACATCGCCCGCTACCGCACCCGCACCCGCGGAGGGATGCCGGTGCGCCTGGTGTTGCGCTGCCCCTGGGGTGGCGGTATTCACGCTCCCGAGCACCATTCCGACTCGCCCGAGACCCTGTTGGTGCACACCCCGGGACTGACGGTGGTCACCCCCTCCGGTCCCTACGACGCCAAGGGCCTGATGACCTCCGCCCTGCGTCACCCCGATCCAGTGGTGTACTGCGAACCGAAAAGGATCTACCGAGCCATCAAACAGGACGTGCCCGAGGAGGACTACCTGGTACCGATAGGCCGGGCCGCGGTGGTGCGGCAGGGCGGCGACGCCACGGTGGTGGCGTGGGGCGCGATGGTGCGCGAAGCACTGGCAGCCGCCGACCTGCTGGCCGGGGAAGGGGTCGCGGCCGAGGTGATCGACCTGCGCACCCTGGCGCCGATGGACTCGGAGACCGTGCTGCAGTCGGTGCGCAAGACGGGCCGGCTGGTGGTTGCCCACGAGGCCCCGCGCACCCTGGGGTTGGGGGCGGAACTGTCGGCCCGGGTGGCCGAAGAGGCCCTCACCGATCTGCTGGCCCCGGTGGAGCGGGTGACCGGCTACGATACGGTGATGCCCCTGTTCCAGTTGGAGGACGCCTACCTGCCCGATGCCGGTCGGGTGGCGGAGGGGGTGAGGAAGACCCTGCGCTTCTGAGTGCGGTGGCCGCGGCGGCGGGAGCGACGAGCGACGGGAGGAGACCATGGCGACCGAGTTCCGATTCCCCGACGTGGGGGAGGGCATCGTCGAGGGCGAGATCGTGGAGTGGCAGGTTCAGGTGGGTGAGGCCGTGGCGGCCCACCAGACCTTGGCGCTGATCGAGACCGACAAGGCGGTGGTGGAGATTCCCTCTCCAGTTGCCGGGACGGTGCTGGAGTTGCACGGTGCCCCCGGCGACGTGATCGCCGTGGGTGCGGTGCTGGCGGTGATTGGGGAGACCGGTGAGGCCGGTGCGCCGGAGACGGAACCGGCGGTAGCAGAGGACTCCGGCGAGATCCGGCCGAAAGGCGCGATCCCCATTCCCGGTGGGCATCCCCGGCCGCCCGTTACCCGGGTGGTGGAGCGCGGGTCGGTGGGGGTGGTGGGGGAACTGGAGGAGGCCCCCGATGACGGGGAAGACCCCTGTTGGGATGGGCAATCGGGAAGGCTCTCGGCCCCGCATGCCGGGAGCCGGGCGCGGGTGCTGCCCCGGGATAGGCTGTTGGCCCGCAAGCTGGGGGTCGCGGTGGACGGCCTGCGCGGCACCGGGCCGGACGGCAGGGTGACCGAGGCCGACCTGCGCCGGGCGGCGGAACTGGGGATGCCGGGGACCAGCCGGACCCCCCTTGCCCCGGCGGCGGGGCGGGACGAACACGGGGCAGTGGAGCGGGTGCCGTGGCGGGGGGTGCGGCGCCGCATGGCCCAGGCCATGATGCAGTCCCTGGCCGAGGCCGCCCAGGTGACGACCACGGACGAGGCCCGGGTCGGCCTGCTGTGGCATATCAAGGAGAAGGAAAAACCCGCCGCGGCCGCCGCCGGCATCCATCTCACCCTGCTGGCGTTCGTGGTGCGGGCGGTGGTGGCGGCCCTGGAAGGAGAACCCTATCTCAACGCCACCTACGACGCCGGGGCCGAAGAGGTCGTGCTGCGCCGCTACTGCAACATGGGCGTCGCGGTGCAGACCCGTGACGGGCTGATCGTGCCGAACCTCAAGGGTGCCGAGCAGTTGTCCATCCTGAAACTTGCCCAAGGTCTGCAGGAACTGTCGGTGCGGGCCCGGGAGCGGTTGCTGGAGGTCGCGGACCTGCGTGGCGGTACCTTCACCATCAGCAACTTCGGGGCGATCGGTGGCATCTTTGCCACCCCGATTCTCAACCCTCCGGAGGTCGGCCTGCTGGGCCTGGGACGGGTGCGTGAGCAGCCGGTGGCCGTGGACGGGGCCCTGAAGGTGGAGCGGGTGCTGCCCCTGTCGCTGACCTTCGACCACCGGGTGGTGGACGGCGCCACCGCCCAGCAGTTCCTCAACCGGGTAGTCGGCTACCTGGAAGATCCCGACCGGCTGCTGGTGGGGCACTGAACGCGCCGGGACGAAACTTCAGGCGGTTTCGTCCACCAGCAGCCCCAGGCGCAGTCGCAGTCGCGCCAGCCAACGGGGCAGTTCGGTGGGGTCGAGGAACTCCTCCTCCACCTCCCGGGGGGCGCTGCCATCCCCATCCCGGAGGATGCTGAGACTGAATCCTCGAACGTCTTCCTCCAACACACAGGTGAACGGCACCGCATCCCTTCGGAACGCGGCATTCAGTTCTGCGACCGCGTCTTCCAGTAACTCCTCCCACGCGGCGTTGTTGGCCTCTTCTTCCTGCGGACTGCGTTCTTGGCCTGGTTCTTCGCGCTCCCGACGACGAAACAGCCGTACCTGGGTGCTCCCCGGGCCCACCGGGGGCAGTGCGGGGCTGGGGTCCACGTAGGGATAGTCGGGCATCGGGCACCTCTGCGGGGGGTTACCAGTGACCACCGGGGAACGTGTTTTCGGGAGCCTGGCACGGCAGATCCTTGGCCATCCGGGGGGCTGCCCAGTGGCGGCCGAGGACGCCGTCGCGAATCGCCCAGGAGCGTCCCCGGATGGTGTCAGCCATCCACGGTTGCCGGAACGGCCGGCTGCCGTCCATGCGGCGCCGCAGGAATCCTCCTGGCCGGAACTGCCGATCGATCCAGTGCAGTCCCTCGGCATCGTCGGTGTAGCGGAACCCGTAGTGCTCGAACTTGATGGCGTTGTGATAAGCCAACGGCACCACGTACAGTCGGTGCTTGCCGAGCCCGCGCGCCAGGCACTCGACCCGCTGGATCAGGGGTCCGAACAGGCGCAACCCCGGGCGCACCTGGTTGGGGGCCAGGCCCGCGGTCAGGGCGCGCAACTCCTCTCCTTGGTTGCGGCAGGGGCCGCCGATCGCCAGTGCGGTGCCGTACGGGTCGCGGTCCAGATGGTATCGGGGCCCTGCAAGGTCGTTGAGAACGATCCAGCCTGCCTCCAACTGCCCGTTGCTGGTTTCCGCCAGCCCCAGGGCGAGGGTGGGGTCTTCCCCTGCGGGTTCGGGCCAGACCTCGATCCGCAGGATGCCGTCGTCCGGGAGGGGAAACCAGCGGAACACCCCGCCGCCGTCTTGCCGCCACCCTCCGGGCGGCCCCAGTCCGTAGCGGTCCAGCAGTTCGGGGGGGACCAGGAAGCGCAAGACCGCATCTCGGGATGCGGCCGGCAACCGGCACAGGTCGGCGATTGAAGTCGCCGGGGGCGAGGGGCACGGGTCACCGGGCACTCGGCCCTCAGTCACTGCGCACCAGAAACGGAGTGAGCCCGGCCGTCACCAACTGCGGCAGGGCCAGTTGGGCCTGTTCCAACCCCGGGTAGGGCCCCACCTGGACCCGATGGAACAGGGCATCGCCGCGGTCATAGGGAACCACCCGAGCGGCTCCGAACCGGGCCCGCAGCGATCCGGCCAAGCGCTCGGCGTTGTCGCGAACGGTGAACGCCCCGACCTGCCAGACGTAGTTCCCGGGAAGATCCTGCCGTGGCGGCGGAACCCCGCCGGGGCCGGCCACGGCGGTGACCCGCACCCGGGCGGTGCCGCGGTCGAGCATGTCCAGATCTGCGGCCAGGGTCTTGGACAGGTCGATGATGCGACCATCTACGAACGGGCCACGGTCGTTGATGCGTGCCGTCACCGTGCGGCCGCTGTCAAGGTCGGTTATTTCCACCACCGTGCCCAGGGGGAGCAGTTTGTGGGCAGCGGTGCGGGCGTGCATGTCGTAGGTTTCGCCGTTGGCGGTCTTCTCCCCGTGGAACCCCGGACCGTACCAGGAGGCGCGACCCACCTCCGTGTAGCCCGTCGCGGTGTGCAGGGGGACGTAGTTCTTGCCGAACACCTGGTAGCCGCCGGGAGGGGGGGCGGTGGTGCAAGCGGCAAGCCCCACTGCCATCGCCGCGATCGCCAGGAGGTGCCCCCGGGTCCTCGGGCTTCGGACGCAGTCAGCATTGCGGTACTTGGGCGCGGGCAAGAAGGTCCTCCGGCGGCAGAATGTGCTGTAGTTAGGAGTTGCGTAGCTCCTTGCGGGAGGGTCGTTGGTGCTCAGTCCCCTCCCGTGATGCCGCCTTCGTTCAGCCGGAATCCGATTCCCTCCTGCAGGATCGTGTCGGGTGGAGGCGGGAACGGGCTGGCTCGGTAGATCGAGCGGATTGCGGCGTCGTCGAAGGCCTTGCTTCCCGAAGCTTCCTCAACCGTGACCTTCAGCACCTTTCCGTCTGTGGCGAGATCCACGGCGACGATGGTTGACAGGTTCCTGCCGAGCAGACTCGACGGCACCTCCCAGAACCTCTGCATGTGGTCGGCCATCTGGATCAGGTATGCGCGGAAGCGGACCTGCTGGAGGGTGTTGGTCCCGCTGCGTTGAGCCCCTCCCCGCCGACCACCGTCGCCGACCGTCCGTGCGCGGGCTTCGGCTCTTTCGCGGAGCGAATCGATAGCCCGGCGGACGTCTGCAGGGGTGCCTCGACCGGCGGGGGAGACCGGGTCGGCGGATGGCTGTGCGGATTCGGCGAACTTCTCCCGCATCCGGGCGATGCGCTCCGCGATCTGTGCCTCGGTCGCCGGTGTCGAGGGGGTGGGTTTCTCGGCGGCTGCCGGTTTGGCTAGCAGGCGCTCCACGGCTTGCCGCGTGATCTTGGGTTCCTGCTTGGCGGGCGGCGGCTTTTGGGCCACGGGTTTTGGGGTCACCGGCTTTGGGGCCACCGGCTGAATAGGGGCCTTGGGTTCGGCTGCGGGGGGTTGAACTGCCGGGGCTGGGGGCGCCGGCGGGGCGGCGGCTGGGGCGGCGGGGGGGGGCTTTGTCGCCGGTCCCGGAGAGCGCTCCACCAGATCCACGAAGTGCACCGGCGCGAAGAAGGTGCGCTCCACCGGGCGGGTGTGGAGGCGGCCTGCTGCCGCGAACAGCACCACGTGCACCGCCAGGGACGCGCCCACGGCCAGTGACAAACCCCTGGAACGGGGGTCGCCGAACAGCCCCGGGTAGTGGTGCAGTCTCACGGTTCGTCCAACGGTTCGGTGACCATCCCCAGGCGCTCGATGCCGGCCTGCTTGGCTTCGGCCATTACCCGCACCACCACCCCGTAGGGCACGTCCTTGTCGGCGCGCAGGAACGCCTCCTTGTTGCCCTTGCGCGCGTAGATGGCGCCCAATTTCTGTGCCAGGCTATCCAATGAAACCGGGGTCTTGCCCACGAACACCCGTCCGGTGCGGTGGACTGTGATCACCAGCAGGTCGCTGTCGGCGGGCAGTTCGGTGGCCACCACCTTGGGCAGACTCACGTCCACACCCTGCTGGATCATCGGCGCCGCCACCATGAAGATGATCAGTAGCACCAGCATGATGTCCACCAGGGGTACCACGTTGATCTCGGCCAGGGTGGTGCGGGTCCCGCGGCGGGAACTGGTGGGTACGTTCACCGCTCAGGAGCCTCCGACAGGGCGATGTGGTGGCTGACGATGTTGAGGAACTCCGAGGAGAAGGCGTCCATCTCGGTGGCCAGCACCTTGATCGTGTTGGTGAAGTAGTTGTACGCCACCACAGCTGGAATTGCCGCGGCCAGGCCAGTGGCCGTGGCGATCAGCGCCTCGGAGATGCCCGGCGCCACCACCGCCAGGTTGGCCGAGCCAGACAGGCCGATCTCGCGGAACGAGTTCATGATGCCCCACACGGTGCCGAACAGCCCCACGAACGGGGCAGCGCTGGCCACCGTGGCCAGGAAGATCAGCATCCGCTCCAGGCGGGTGATTTCGGCGTCTGCGGTGAGGCGCAAGGTGCGCTGCACACTCTCCATGTGGCCCAGTTCCGTGCTCAGGTCGCCGTTAGCGTCCAGGGTGCCGGCCTCGACGAAGCGGGTCTTCACCCGCTTCCATTCGCGGTAACCGCCCCGAAACAGGTTGGCCAGGGGACTCTCTTCCAGATCCCGGGCGGTGGCCAGCACGGTGTGGAAACTCTTGCTGTCCCAGAAAAGATCCAGGAATTCGCGGCTCTGGCTGGCAGCACGACGCAACACCCGGTACTTGTAGAAGATGATGGCCCAGGTGAGTACCGAGCATAGAATCAGGATGAGGAGCACCCCGCCGACTACGATGCCGGAGGAGAACGCCATGGTGAGGATAGAGGACGGACCGCCAAGACCTTGCAAGGGATGTGCTCCAAGTGTGGGTCGGGAAGGTGAGATCGAGCTTAGGGGGGCTGTGGCGAGACTGTCAATCCCCAACTCCGCTTCTTGCCAGGGGTGAGTGCTGCGGAGTTCATGGACGTCGATTCCGTGAAGACCAGTACGGGCAGGAACGGCCCCGGCCAGGACACGCCGTGGAGGCGGTGTGGCCGCTATTCCTCGCCAGTTGGCCCACCCAGGTAGGCGGCGCGCCACGTTGGTGGCCTGCCTTCCCTGTGATAAAATCTTCCGTTGCGCGGCAGACGTGGCATAGCGACCCGCCGTACCCAGAAACCCTGTCGATGGAGCACCACCATGACGGACCCGATCATCTTGTGGGGGGGCGGGGTCGCGGCGACCTTTGGCGCCGTGGTGGGCAGCTTTCTCAACGTGGTCATTCATCGGATGCCCCGGGGCGAGTCGCTCTCCTTCCCCCCTAGCCATTGCCCCCGCTGCGCCGCCGGGATCCGCCCCTGGGACAATGTGCCGATAATCAGCTACCTGATTCTGCGGGGGCGCTGTCGCGCCTGTTCCCAACCGATCTCGCCGCGCTACCCCCTGGTGGAGGCTGCCATGGCAGGGTTGGCCGCCGGGACTTGGTTGCAGTTTGGGCCTTCCATCGCGTTCGGGGTGTATTTCGTCTTTCTCGCCGGCTTGCTGGCGATCACCTTCATCGACCTCGACCACAAGATCATCCCAGACTCCCTGAGCCTGGGAGGCACGGTCCTGGGGGTGGCGGCCTCGTTCTTCACCGGTGTGGGCTGGAAGGCGAGCATGGCAGGCGCCCTGCTCGGAGGCGGCCTGCTGCTCGCCGTCGCCCTGGGCTACTACGCCCTGACCCGGCGCGAAGGCATGGGGCTCGGCGACGCCAAGTTGCTCGCGGCGATCGGGGCGTTCCTCGGTTGGCAGGCAGTGCTGTTCACGGTGTTCGTCTCCTCGGTGGTGGGCTCCGTGGTCGGGATTTCGGTGGCGGTATGGCAGCGGTCGGACCTGCGCTTCGAAGTGCCCTACGGGCC
The DNA here is from genome assembly GCA_029211085.1 of Deferrisomatales bacterium. Taxonomy (GTDB): domain Bacteria; phylum Desulfobacterota; class Deferrisomatia; order Deferrisomatales; family JARGFW01; genus JARGFW01. The sequence continues at coordinate 13,639 of JARGFW010000135.1, forward strand.
GTTCTTGGCCCTGGGAGGAGTGCTCTATTTGTTCTGGGGACAGCCGCTCATCACCTGGTATCTCTCTGTGCTGGGTTGACCCTGTCCGGTGCGCGTTGTTTGCGGATCGAGTTTCCGGTTGACAGGCGGTAGGAGGTGCGTATAATCCGCGTTTCCTTGGCCCTGGGGGGGGGAGAGAAGCGGGGGG
>JARGFW010000433.1 GCA_029211085.1 Deferrisomatales bacterium
GGAAGGTGTCCCCCGGTGCGACACGGTAGATGACGAATCCGTCGTCGCGGGCGACTACACCAGAGGCTGTTGTAGCTGTCAGGGACGGCAGAGTCGCCGGGGACGGCTCCGCCGCCGCGGGGGGTGCCTTTGGTTGCTCCTCGCGCACGACCACGGGGGCGGCGCAGCCCCCCAGGGCGGCCCCCAGGAGAAGGGCGCCCCAGAACCGATGGCCGTCACCCATCGCCGCCGCCGTCGTTCGAGGGGTCGGCCGCCGCCGGTTGCTGTTGCGGTGTCCGAGCGGGTTCCCGGGTTTCTACCTCTTCCTTCTGCAGACTCTCGGCCATGTGGTTGAAGCGCAGGAACAGGTAGCCGAACTCGTCGTTGCGTTTGGTTTCGATGCGATGGTGCCGGTTGCCCCCCGCAATTTCGTCCAGGGCCTGGATGGTGGCGCGGATCGGGGTGGCCAGAAGGTTGCCGAGGATGTAGGTAACCAGCATCACGGCCAGCAGGGTGACCACCATGAACACCGCCATCATGGTGATGCTCGCCCGCGCCACCTGCTGGAATGGTGCCTGGGGAATGCCCAGGTGCACGTGGCCGATGGTGCGATCCTGGAACAGGATCGGGGCGGCGAAGTTGAGCACTTCGGTGCCGTCGGGGAGCACCAGGGCGCTGGTCTGCACGTCGGTCCTTCCGGGCAGGAGCGTGGTTTCGGTGGGTGGCGCGAACGTTGTTCCCACCCGCTCCTCCGCGCTGCTGCCGCGGATGATGCCGGTGTGGTCGAGCAGTTCCAGGTAGGCGAACTCTTGGCGAGCGACCACATCCTGCACGAACAGTTCGATGGACACCCAGTCTTCGCTCAACACCGGGATGGCGCTCTCCACCGCGATGAACTTGGCCAGGGAACTGCCGTACTCCACCACGCGCTCCAGCAGGGCGCGCTGTTGTTTCTTGTAGATCACGGCACTGCTGATGACCATGGTCGCCGTGACCGTCAGAGCCATCAACACGGTCCACTTCACCCGCAGGGGCACGATGCGCGGCATATCTTTGCGGGCGGCCTGTTCTTCCACCTCTTTGAGGATCTTGATCAGCGCGGTGGTGAGTTCCTTGCCGGACTGGAAGCGGCGTTCGGGTTTTTTTTCCAGGAGTTTGGTGATCACGTGGCGCAGGGAAGCCGGCACGTCCGGTGCCAGCTGTTCCAGGGATGGGGGCGGCTCGGTGGCGATACGGAACAGCAGGGTCCCCAAGGTCTCGGCGTCGAACGGTTTCTTGTCGGTGACCATCTGGTAGAGGACCACCCCCAGGGAGAACAAGTCGGTGCGCGCATCTACCGGGTTGCCCAGTACCTGCTCCGGGGACATGTACTGGGGGGTGCCCAGCACCTCCCCCATCTGGGTCTGCTGGGTCACCTCCCGGTTCTCCATGCGGGCGATCCCGAAGTCCATCATCTTCAACGTGTCGCTGTTCTTGAGGCGGACGATGTTGCTCGGTTTCACGTCGCGGTGGACGATGCCCTTGCTGTGGGCGTAGTCCAGGGCCTTGGCGAGTTGGATGCCGTAGGTGATCACCTTGTCCACGGGCAGCGGTTCCCCGGATTTCATCACCTCGTCCAGGGGTTCCCCGTCCAATAGCTCCATGACGATGTAGGGGCGGTTGTCCACTTCGCCGACGTCGAACACCGTGGCGATGTTAGCGTGGGAGAGGATGCCGGCCGCCTTGGCCTCGCGCAGGAAACGGGTGCGGTAGTCGGGGTCGAAGCAGCGCTCTTCCCTCAGGAACTTGATCGCCAGGGTGCGGTCGATGGACGGGTCGTAGGCCTTGTGCACCACGGCCATGCCCCCTTCACCGAGTTGCTCCAGGAGTTGGTAGCGGCCGATGGTCTGCTCCATGGGGATCCTTGCGGCTGGGCGGGGCTGGGGGGTTACTCGATGACTTCCACGAAGCGGCCGGTGCCCAGGTACTTGAG
>JARGFW010000136.1:0-1980 GCA_029211085.1 Deferrisomatales bacterium
CTCCACGTCGGGGTTGGTCGCCAGGATCGCCTCTTCCACCCCCTGCTCCCGCACCCGCTCCACCAGCTCCCGCAGGTGCAGGTCTTCGGGCCCCACCCCCTCCATCGGCGCCAGGTGCCCGCCCAACACGTGGTACTGGCCGAAGAACGTGTGGGAGTTCTCCACCGCCAGCAGGCTCGGCTGGTCCTCCACCACGCACAGCAGGCGCGGGTTGCGCCGGGGGGAGGCGCAGATCTCGCACAGCTCCTGCTCGGTGAGCTGGAAGCAGCGGGAACAGGGCCGCACCTTCTCCACCACCTCCAGCAGGGCCTCGGCCAGGCCCCGGGCATCCCGGGGAGAGACCCGCAGCAGTTGCAGCACGAAGCGCACCGCGGTCTTCTCGCCGACCCCGGGGAGTTTGCGGAACTCGCGGACCAGGCGCTGGATGGACGGAGAGAACATGGGGTTCGCCGGGAGCAGGGGTGGATGGACAGGTGCGGGAAAGGTACCCTAGGCACCGCTGTTTGTTCAACCGGCCCGCCCTCGCCGCAACCGCAACGGCCCCTGGCCGTGGCCCCCCCGGGGGGCCACGGTGAGGCGAGGGGCAGCCCGTTTCCCAAACGAATCGGGCCTCCAACGAGCCGCAGTGTCGGCATCCGGTCGTGCAGCAAACGAGTTTCCCCTCGCCGGAGGCACGGGGGATGCCCGTGCCTATTGCACCGTTCCCAGCCCGTGTCCCACACTGCGGCCCCGTCCACCCGTAGGAGAGCGCCCCATGGACACCTCCCTGCACCGCTGGATCTCCGCCCGCCTGGAAGCCACCGGCCCGGTGCCGTTCGCCCGGTTCATGGAGTGGTGCCTCTACCACCCCGAGTACGGCTACTACACCGCCGGCCGGGTGCGGGTGGGGGACGACGCGGGGGACTTCACCACCTCTCCCCACGTCTCCACCGTGTTCGCCGCGTGCGTGGCCCGTTTCGTCACAACCCTCGACCGCGCCCTGGGACACCCCCCGGCGTTCACCCTGATCGAAGGCGGGCCGGGGGAGGGACGCCTGGCGGGGGATCTCCTCGACACCCTGGCCCGGCGGGAACCCGGGCTCTACGGGCGCGTGGCCTATCACCTGGACGAGATCAGCCCGGCCCTGCGAGAGCGCCAGCACCGGGCCCTGGAGGGGCACAGCGAGCGGGTGCGAAGCGGACTCCCGCAGCACAGGGTGACAGGTCTTTATCTATCCAACGAACTGGTGGACGCCCTTCCCGTTAACAGGTTTATACGCCGCGGAGAAGAGCTATTGGAGGTATGGGTGGAGTGGGACGGGAAGGGGTTGCACGAGGTACTGCGCCCGCCCGCGGACCCCGCGGTGGCCGCCATGGCGGAGGCGTTGGATCCGGCCGACGGGTGCCTGGTGGAGGTGCGCCCGGGAGCGGGCCCGTGGCTGGAGCGAGCCGCCGCCTGTCTGGAGCGGGGGGCGATCGTCACCGTGGATTACGGGGACGCGGCGCACCGGCTGTTCGGCCCGCACCGACCCGGCGGAACCTGTGTGGGCTACCGGGGCCACCACCAGAGCGCCGAACTGCTGGCCGCACCGGGAGAGCAGGACCTCACCGCCCAGGTGGACTTCACCGACCTGGCCCGCCGGGGGGAGAGACTGGGGCTGGTCAACGCCCCGTTGCGCAAACAGCGGGAGTTCCTGTTCGCGGCCGGACTGCTGGCGGAGCTGGAGGAGCTGGAAGCGTCGGACCGGACGGACCTGGAGAAACTGCAACTGCGCCAGGCCGTCGCCCCCCTGCTGATGCCGGGAGCCGGCATGGGCGACGCGTTCAAGGTGCTGGTGCAGACGAAGGGGGTGGAGGAGCCGTTCTGAGTTCTGAGTTCTGGGTTCTGGGTTCACAACTCACAACCCAGAACCCACAACCCGACACTCACGACTCACGACCGCCCCTCGCCGCCTGGATCAGCCGCACGGCGATCTCCGGCAGGGGGAGCACCTCTTCGACG
>JARGFW010000136.1:2080-13567 GCA_029211085.1 Deferrisomatales bacterium
CGCCGCCTGGATCAGCCGCACGGCGATCTCCGGCAGGGGGAGCACCTCTTCGACGCAGCCGGTGGCGGCGGCCTCCCGGGGCATGCCGTAGATCGCGGCGGTCTCCTCCGACTCGGCGTACACGATGCCCCCGGCGGCCTTCACCGCCCGCACCCCTTCGGAGCCATCCCGCCCCATGCCGGTGAGCACGAACGCGGTGACCCGGGGCCCGAGCACCTCGGCCGCGCTGGTGAACAGGCGGTCCACACTGGGCACCTGCAGGGTGCTGCCGGGGTTCTCCAGGGTGAGCCGCTCCCGCCCGGAACCCGTGCGCACGGCGAGGTTGCGGCCCCCGGGGCAGATCACCACCTCCCCCGGGGTCAGGGACTGCCCGTCCCGGGCCTCGCGCACCGGGTGGGGGATGAGGCTGTCGAGGCGGTGGGCAAAGGACTGGGTGAAGCCCGGCGGCAGGTGCTGGGCGATCAGCACCGCGGCGGCCAGGGACGCGGGCAGACCGGTGAGCAGGTACTGCAGGGTCGGCGGCCCGCCGGAGGAGGAGCCGATCACCACCACGGGAAACGCCGCCTCCCCGGCCCCGGACGGCGCGGATGCCGGGGCCGCCGGCCGGGCCCCCGCCAGGTGTTCGCGCAGCTTCACCGACAGTTCCCGGGAGATGAGCTTCAGCTCCCGGTAGGCGTCGGGGGGTTTGGCGATGAACCCCGAGGCGCCCAGCTCCAGGGACTTTTCCACCTGGGCCAGGTCGCTCTGGGAGCTCACCACCAGCACCGGCGCCGCGGAGTGACGGCGGAACAGGCGCAGGAACGTGAAGCCGTCCATCACCGGCATCTGCAGGTCCAGGAGCACGAGGTCCGGCGGCTTGTGCAGAGCCTTGTCCAGGGCGATCTGACCGTTGCCGGCGACCTCCACTGCCCCCACCAGGGGCTCGGCCTCCAGCATCTCCCGCAGCACCTGGCGCGTGTAGGGGCTGTCGTCCACCACCAGCACCCGCCGGCCGGAGCGCCTCAACCCTCCGCCTCACCGGAAGGGTGGCGCTCGGCACCGAGGGCGGCACCCAGGGCGCGCAGCTCCTCGGTCACCCCGCGCAGGGAGCCCTCCACGGCCTCGACCTCCAGGGCCCCGGCCTTGCCGCGCTCCCGGAGTTCACCGGCGTGGGTGAAGATGCGGTCGGTGTCCCCCCGCTTGCGGTCCACCGCATCGACCATGGTCTGCAGATTCCGGTCGATCGCCGCGATGGCGTCGGAGATGTAACGGCTCACCTCCGCCTGCTCGGCGGTGGCCAGCTTCACCTGTTCGGTGAGTTCGCGCATGGTGCCGGTCTGGGCGGTGACCGCCTCGCCGCTGCTGCGGTGTTCCCCGGCGGCCTGGCGGATGTAGGTGACCATGGCGTTGACCTCCTGCATGGAGGCCATCACCCGCTGGCTGCCCCGGGACTGTTCCTCCGTGGCACCCAGGATCTCGCGGGTCATGTCGTGGGAGATCTGGGCGGTGTCCCGGATGTGACGCAGGGCCTCGCCGGCGCGTTCGGCGAGCTCCACGCTGCTGCCGGTGGCCCCCTCGCCCCGCGCCACCGCTTCGGCGGCTACGGCCATGCGCCCGCGGATGCCCTTGATCAGCCGGGAGATCTCCCCGGTGCTGCTGGCGGTGCGGTCCGACAGGCTCTTGATCTCGTGGGCCACCACCGCGAAGCTCTTGCCGTGCTCCCCGGCCTGGGCCGCGATGATCGCCGCGTTCAGCGCCAGCAGCTTGGTTTTGTCGTTGATCTCGTTGATGATCTTCACCACCCCGCCGATGGCCAGAGACGATTCCTGCAGCTCGTCCATGGCCCGGGCGGTGTCCTGGATCACCCCGTAGGAGGAGTGGATGCCCCGCAGGGTCTCCTCCACCGCCCGGGAACCGTCACGGGCAGCCTCGGCCATGCGCCCGCTGAGAAGGGTGGCCTCCCGGGCGTTCACCTCGATCTCGCGGGTGGAGGCGTCGATGTGGGCCATGGACGAGGCGGTGGTGTCGGTCTCCCTGGCCAGGGTCTCCACCCGGTCTGCCACCTCGCCGATGGCCTTCACCATCTGTTCCACCGAGGTCGCGGAACTGGCCACATACCGGGAAAGCTGTTCCGCCACCCCCGCCACCTCGTCGATGCTCGCCGACATCTCGATGAGACTGGTGGAGTTGTCGCTGGTGGAGCGGGAGATGCCGTTGAGGTGTTCGCGAAACCCCTCCACCGTGGCGCTGAGTTGCTCGGCCGCGGCCAGAATGTGGCGGCCGATCTCCCGGGTGACGTGGGCTCCCTGCTTGAGTTCCTCCAGGTGCCGGAACGCACGGTCGCCGGCACCTTCCCAGCGCGCGGCGCAACGGCGCAGGTTCCGCTCCATCCCGCCGCGGGCGGCGGCTGCAGCCCCCGCGGCCGCCACCAGCTCCTGGAGCCCCGCCCCGGCCCCGGCGCCGAGTTGGGCGCCCAGCTGCTCGGCCAACTGCGAGGCGGGGCGCAGCACCCGGCCGCGCAGGGCTCCGATCAGCACCGCCGCCAGCACCCCCACGGCCACCAGGCCGGCGGCAAACACCAGCCACAGGTCCCCACCACCGGGGGCCAGCAGACCCGGTTCCAGGGCCAGGTACAGGTGCCCCCCTCCCACCGCCCCGGGCCGGAACAGGTGCAACCGTCCGCCGGAGAAGACGGCGGCGCGGCGCGGCCCCACCTGCTCGACCCCGTGACATACCCCGCAGGCGGCGGACGCCAGGGGCGCGGCCCCCAGTTCCAGCCCCGGCGACACCGCCCGGGATGCACCGTCGCTGCCGATCACCGCAGCCGCGTGGACCAGATCCCCCCGCACCGCCCCGGCCAGCGCCCGGGACAGGCCGTCCGGCCCCACCGCCGCCGCGGTGTCCAGGACACCGGCCAGGGCGGCAGCGACCCCCTCGGCCCGTGCCATCACCTGGCCCCTGTCGAGCCGCTCCCGGCAGGCCCCGTACAGGGAGAACACGGTGCCCCACACCACCAGTGCGGCTCCGGCCCCCAACAGCACGAAGCGTCGGTCCAGAGGTTTCACGGCACCCTCAGCCACCCTGGGCCAGCTGGCCCACGAACACTTCCAGGGCTTCGGCGGCCGCCGCGGTCGCGGTGCCGGTAGCGCCGGGCCCGGACCCGGCGGCCTCCAGGGCGTCGGCGGCCGCGCGCAGGCGGCCCAGGATGTACGTTTCCTCCTCCGCCCCCTGCAGCAGGCGCCCGCAGATCTCCACCACCTTGGCCAGGGCGGCGCCGTCCCCCACCGCGTTCGACGCCACCTCGTCCGGCTCCTCGGCGTCCCAGGCCTCGCCCCCCTGGGCCAGGAGCTCCGCCAGACCCGCGGACCGTGCTCCCGCGCTTTCGGCCAGGGTGGCCACTGCCCCCACTTCCCGGGCCGCCTCCCGCAGGTCGGTGAGCAGGGCCTGGAGGAACCCTTCCACCGTGCCCGCCTGCTCCACGCCGCGGTTGACCTGTTCGGCCTCGGCTCCGATCAACGCCACCGCCCGGTCGGACTCGCTCTGCACGGCCTCGATCAACCCGGCGATCTCTTTGGTCGAGTCGGTGGTACGCTCGGCCAGGTCGCGGATCTCGTCGGCCACCACGGCGAAGCCCCGGCCGTGCTCCCCCGCCTGGGCCGCGATGATCGCAGCGTTGAGCGCCAGCAGATTGGTCTGTTCGGTGACGTCCTCGATGACGTTGAGGATCGCCCCGATGGAGTGGATGCGCTCCCCCAGGCTCCGCACCACCCCCACGACCTGGTCCACCTCGGTCTTGAGGGCCTCGAACCCGGTGACGGTCTCCCGCAGGGCCCCCTGACTCTTCTCGGCATGGCGCAGGGCCTGCTGTGAGGCGCCGGCCGCCCGGCTCCCCTTGGCCAGCAACTCCGCCACCTCGCCCCTGGCCGCTTCGGCTTCCCGTCCCAGGGGGGCCACCCGCGCCGTCATCGAGCGCAGCGCCCCGCGCAGTCGGCCGGGCAGCGGAGCGATCTGCTGCCATTGCTGCCCGGCCTGGCGGCCGGCGGCCGCACACCCTTCGGCGTCGCTGCGGGACTCCTGGATCCGGGCCTCCAGGTCGGCGAACAACGTGAACAGCTCTTCGTAGGGGGTGAGGCCGGGCATCGCCACCGCTTCCCCACCCGCGGCCCCGGGGAGACCGGCCAGCACCTGCCGGGCCTGCTCCTGCAGCGCCGCCATCCGGGCACCCGCCCGCCCCTGGGCAGCTTCTGCCGCGGCCCGGGCCTCCTGCAGCTGCGACGCGGCGGTCGCGGCCTGGTGCCGCAGTTCCCCCAGCAGGGCCGCCAGGCGCCGGGCCGCTGGGGTCGCGTCTTCACCTGGTTCTTTTCCGTCGCAAATCCCATCCAGCAGGGCTTCACTGCGGCGGCGTTCTTCCTTCAGCGCGGAGGACTGCTGGTACTGCAGCCAGCCCCCCCCCAGGGCGCCGGCCACCAGAGCCGGGACCCAGCCCCAGCCTCCCAGCCCCAGCCCCGCGCCACAGGCGATGGCCGCAGAAGCTACGGCGACTCCCAGTGTTGCCGGCACCCAACTCATGGCCTACCTCCCGGTGCGTCGATTCCGAGTTTCTCCAGCAGGATCGCCAAACGCAGCAGCAACACCACCACCGGGCCCCGCCCGTCGAGTTCCCGGCGAAACGCCGCTACCACCGCGCCCCCTCCCCCGGTGCTGCTGCCCGGCACGGGGCTGAGCTCGGTGACATCCACCGACACCACCTCCAGCACCTGATCGACCTGCACGCCCGCGGTGCGCCCCGCGGCCCGGGCCACCACCAGTTTGGCCTCCTCACGGGCGCCGGCGTTGGCGTCGTGCAACAGGGCCTGGTGCAGATTCACCACCGGCAGCAGTTGGCCGCGCAGGTTGACCACCCCGGCCACCTCCGCCGGGGCGTTGGGCACCGGGGTGACCACATGGCTGCGCAGGATCTCACGGATGCCCATGATATCCACGGCGAACACCCGCTCCCCCACTTGGAAGCACAGCACCTGGAGGGACTCGCTCATGCTTCCTCCAGATCGAAATCGCACAACTGCTCGGCGCGGAGCACCGCCACCAGCCGTTCCCGGCGGTCGTAGCCGATCCCCCGCAGGAAACGCGGGTCCACCGCCGCGGCGTAGTCGCTGGCGTGGACCTCGCGATCGGTGAAACGCTCCACCCCCAGCACCCGGTCGACCCGAAAACCCACGCACCCCTCGCCGTCGCGCAACACCACGATGCGCGATGCCCTGGTGGGCTCCACCGGGGGCAACCCCAGGCGCCGCGCCAGATGGATCACCGGCAACACCGTGCCGCGCAGGGTCAGCACCCCGTCGATGAACGCCGGGGTGCGGGGTAGCGGCGTGGCCGGTCGGGGCAGCAGGATCTCCGCGAGGTCCCGGATATCCACACCGTAGGCCTCCCCGGCCAGTTCGAAGGCGAGCACCTCGGTGCGCCCGGCGCCGTCCCCGCCGCCCGCGGGCTCCGGCCCCGCCTCCCCCACGTCCCCGCGCAGCGCCTCCAGCAGCCTGCTCTGCCAGGCCGTCGGGGTGCGGTCGCCCTCTCCGTGCAACGTCTTGCTCTCAGCCAAGACTGAACACCTCGTCCACCAACTGGCCCACGTCGAGCACCAGGACCGTGTTCTGGTCCCCCAGGTCCGTGGCCCCCGACAGGCCACGCAGCCCCTCCAGGCGCGGCCCCAGGCTCTTGATCACCACGTCCTGTTGACTCACCAGGTCATCGACTCCGAACGCCACCCGCTTCTCGGCCACCCCCACCACCACCGCGTACGGCGGCAGTTCCCCGCCCCGCCCGCCACTGCCCGCGAGCAACGCATCGACCCGTACCAGGGGCATGGTGGTGTCGCGCAGGCGCAGCATCGGACGCCCCTCCAGGGAGCGCACCTGGCCCTGTTCCAAGGTCAGGGTCTCCAGCACGCTGCTCAGGGGGATGGCGTAGCTCTGCCCCCCCAGGCGAACCACCAGGGCCTGGATGATCGCCAGGGTGATCGGCAACACGATGGTCACGCTGGTACCCTGGCCGGCCTTGCTGCTGAGCTCGATCATGCCGGACAACGCGGCGATGTTCCTGCGCAGCACGTCCATACCCACCCCGCGCCCGCTGAGCTCGGTGGCCTGGTCCTTGGTGGAGAAACCCGGCAGGAACACCAGGTCGAGCAGCTCGCGATCCTCCAACACCGCCCCGGGGGCGACCAGCCCGCGCTCCTCGGCCTTGGCGCGGATCCGCTCCCGGGACAGACCGGCACCGTCGTCGGCCACCTCGATCACCACGTGGTTGCCCCTCTGGCGGGCGGCGATCTTGAGGGTTCCCTTGGCGGGTTTGCCGGCGGCGATGCGCACCGCCGCCTCCTCGATGCCGTGGTCCACCGAGTTGCGGATGACGTGGATCAAGGGGTCGCTGAGATCCTCCACGATCAGTTTGTCCAACTCGGTCTCGGCCCCGTAGATCTGCAGATCCACCTGTTTGTCCATGCCCTGGAGGATCTTGCGCAGTACCCGGTGCAGTTTGGAGAACAGCTGCCCCAAGGGGACCATGCGCACGTCCATCACCCCGTGCTGCAACTCCTCCAGTTTGCGGTCCAGGGCCTTCTGGGCCTTGCTCAGCTCCACCACCTCGCCGGTCAGGCCCACCTGCTGGCGCAGCCGCTCGCTCACCATCTGGATGCGCCCCTTGGCCAACACCAGCTCCCCCACCAGGTTCATCAGGGAGTCGAGCTTGGGCAGGTCCACACGGATCGTCTGGGTGAGGCTGCGCAGCTCTCCCGCCGCCGCTGGCCCGGCAGCGCCGGTCGGGGTGGGCTGATCTGCACACGGGGGGGCACTCGCGGGGGGCGCGGCCGGTGCCGGGGGCGGTGCCGCCCCAGGGGATGGCGACGACGGGCCGGCGGCCAGGGACTCCACGCTCGGGTGGAACGCCGCGATCTCCGCCGCCAGCTCCGCGGCAGGCAGCTTGGCCCCCACCAACAGGTCGAACTCCAGCTGGTCTTCGGCAACCTCTCCCGGGCTGGGCAGGGTGGAGATGATCTCCCCGTGTTCCTTGAGGACGCCGTTGAGGCGCTCCAGATCGGTGTCGAAGCTCTCCAGGGGAAACGCCACCCGCACCCGGCACAGGGTGCGCTTGGGGTTGCCCAACACCGCCTCGATGCGGTGCAGCTCGTACTCGGTGAGCACCTGCAGCACCTCATCCCCCAGGTCGATCCCCGCCAACGGACCGGCGGCCTCGACCTTGTCGCCCGTTGCCGCGGCCAACAGCCTCTCCACGAACGCCGCCACCCCGGGATCTTCCGGGGCTTCGCCGGCAGCCAGGCGGCCACACAACCCCTTGAGCAGATCCACCGCGCCGAACAGGAGGTCCAGCACCCCGCGGTCGCACCCCACCCGCCCCATGCGCACTGCGTCCAACAGGGTCTCGGCTTTGTGGGACAACTCGGTGACCTGGGAGAACCCGAACATCGCGGAGATGCCCTTGAGGCTATGGGCACCGCGAAAGATGGCGTTGATCCGCTCCGGGTCGGGGTCGTCCGCGGCGGCGGAGGTCTCCAACTCGAGCAGATCCCCGGCCACGCCGTCCAGGATGTCCTCGGCCTCGGCCAGGAACTCCCGAACCCCCTCGTCCTGGGGAGTGTTCATGCCCCGCCCGGTGCTCCCGCGCCGTCGGCAGCAGCGGCTTTCTGGATCGCCTTCTGCATGGCCTTCTCCAGGCGCAGGGAAAACACCTCCAGGTGGGTGTCGCGGTTGGCCCCCCGCAGGTCCTCGTCGGAGGGGGTGTGCACGAACGCCCCCGCGCCGCGCCGGTGGGCCTCCACGCCGAGTTGGGAGTCGGCGCCCAGGGCCACCACCGGCACCTCCGGGCGCAGGCTGCGCAACCCGTCGAGCACCTCGCAGCCCCCGAGCCGCCCTTCGTCGGCGGCGGGCAGGTGATCCAGATCCACCAGCGCCACCGGGCACAGGCCGTCAGCCTCCCGCTGCCCGAGGAACCCCATCAGTTCCTCCACCCGCTCGCAGGCCACCACTTGATGGCCCTTGCGGCGCCAGGTATCCACGGCCACGGGGAACAGGGTCGCGTCTCCCATCAGCAGCGCCACGGGCACCCGCCCCGGGTCGGCCCCCGACCGGCCCATGCCCTCGTCGGCGAGCAACCCAGCCTGCACTCCCACTTCGAGGATGAACTCCACGGCGTCGATGGTGAAACGCTCCTCGATCTCTTCCGGCGAGGAGAACTGGAACACGAAGGTGCCGCCGGGCCAGGAGAACACGTCGAACACGATGTCCTCGAACTGGCGGCGCAGCATCTGCTGCAGGGCATGGGTTTCCAGCCCGAGTTCGTCGCAGAGGATGGCCCCCAGGCGCCGCCGCCGGGGGTCGTCGCGTTGGGTGGCGAGGGCGGCCTCGAGCCGCTCGGGGCTGAGCACCCCGGCGTTGACCAGCAGGGTGCCGATGCCCGCGTAGGAGCGGTTCGACTCGGCCCGGATCAGCCCGCCGTTTTCGAACAACAGGCGTGCCCGCCGCTCCTGCCAGGAGATCTCCAGGATCCCGGTTTTCTTGGAGGTGCCCACCACCTGCAGCAGATGGGCGATATCGAGATAGCTGAGGGTACCTTCCAGTGCCATGACCGATGCCAGCCTCCGGCGCCACGGGTAAGGGGTGGTTTGGCCTTAGCATCGACCCCGGGGGTGGGTTTCTTTAGCCCCGTGGCCGGGAGCGGGCGGGCGGGGGACAGCCCCGTCCCCGGGAGGGGGTGCGGGGCCCGGTCAGGCGTGGTCGTAGCGGTGGAACACCATGGTGTAGGTGCCGCGCCCCTGGGTCAGGGAGCGCAGGTCGGTGGAGTAGCCGAACATGCGGTGCAGGGGCACCATGGCGTCGATCTCCGCGAGCCCCCGCTCGGAGGTCATGCCCTGGATCTCGCCCCTGCGGGCGTTGAGGTCGCCGATCACCTCGCCGACGTTGTCCTCCGGCACGGTCACCCGCACCTTCATCACCGGCTGCAGCAACACCGCCCCTGCGGCCTGGCACGCCTCTCGAAACGCCTGGTTGCTGGCGACCTTGATGGACATCTCGCTGCCATCCTCGCCGGCATCGATCGCGATGATCCGTACGGCCACGTCCTCCACGGGGTTGCCCTCCAACACCCCGGACAGCAGGGCCTCCTCCACACCCCTCTGGGCGGCGTCGCGCAGGGCCGGGGGCAGTTCGGGCAGCCCGGGAGCGAACTCCACCTGATTGCCGGCGCCGCGTTCCCTGGCCGCCACCCGCAGGGCCACCTCCGCCCGATGGTGCTTTTCGCCCAAGGTGCGGTCGAACAGGGCCCGCCCCTCGCCGCTGCCGGTCACGGTCTCCTTGTGCACCACCTGGGGCTTGCCCACCTGCACCGGGACGTTGTAGTCCTCCTCCAGGCGCCGCACCAGCACCTCCAGGTGCAACTCCCCCATGCCGGAGATCAGGGTCTGCCCGGTCTCCGCATTGATCTCCTGGTGAAACGAGGGGTCCTCCTCGGCGAGCCGGCTGAGGGCCTCCACCAGTTTGTCTTCGTCCTGGCTGCGACTGGGCTCCACCGCCATGCTGATCACCGGCTTGGCGAACGCGATGGTTTCCAGCAGCAGGGGGTGCTCTTGATCGCACAGGGTGTCCCCGGTGATCGTCCACTTCAGACCCGTGACCGCCAGGATGTCGCCGGGGCCGGCGCTGTCCACCCGTTCCTTCTTGTCGGCGTGCACCCGCAGAATGGCGGCGGGTTTCTCCACCCGCCGCCGGGTGGAGTTGAACAGGCGCCCGCCGGTGAAGGTGCCGGAGTACACCCGCACGTAGGTGAGCTTGCGGCCCTGTTCCTGCTGGATCTTGAACGCCAGCGCCGAGAACGGCACCTTGGGGTCAGATCTTCTCTCTTCTGCCTCCCCGGTATCCGGGTGCACGCCGTGGACCGGGGGAACCTCCAGCGGACTAGGGAGATAATCCACCACGGCGTCGAGCACCAACTGCACCCCCTTGTTGCGCAGGGCGGTGCCGCACAGCACCGGAACCAGGTTTCCGGCCAGGGTCTCCCGGCGAATCGCCGCGGCGAGCACCGGTGCCCCCGGCCATGCGCCCGACAGGAAGGCCTCGGCGACCTGGTCGTCCAGGTCGGCCAGCACCTCCAACAACGCCTCGCGGCCCTGCTCCAGGGCAGGGACCTCGTCGCCGACCGGCGCCGTCCGGTGCACGGTGGCCCCCAGGTCCTCTTGCTCCCAGGTCAACGTCTCGCCCTTCAGCAGGTCGATGCAACCCCGGAACCCCCCCTCTGCTCCCAACGGGCGGGTCAACACCAGGGGACGGGCACCCAATTTGTCGGCCAGGCTGCCCACACAGGCGTCGAAATCGGCACCGACGCGGTCCATCTTGTTGACGAAGCACACCCGCGGCACGTGGTAGCGGTCGGCCTGACGCCAGATGGTCTCGGTCTGGGGCTCCACCCCGGCCACCGCGTCCAGTACCAGCACCGCGCCGTCCAACACCCGTACGCTGCGCTCCACCTCCACGGTGAAGTCCACGTGGCCGGGGGTGTCGATGAGGTTGAGCTGCATCCCCCGCCACTCCACCCGGGTGGTCGCGGCCGTGATGGTGATGCCGCGCTCCTGCTCCTGCTTCATCCAGTCCATCACCGCCGCGCCGTCATGCACCTCGCCGAGTTTGTGGGTGCGGCCGGTGTAGTAGAGGATGCGCTCGGTGATGGTGGTCTTGCCCGCGTCGATGTGGGCGAAGATGCCGAAGTTGCGCAACTGCTGCATGCGCTTGGGTTCCGACATGGTGTTTCGTCCTCTCTGGAAGCCGCCCGGCGTCGGGGCGAACTCGAAGGGTTGTGGTTGACCCCGGTGGGTGCAGACCGCTCAGCGGGGCGGCGGCTGCAGCCACTGGGGGTCCGGCGCCAGGGGTTCGGAGATCTTCACGTGCCCGGCGAGGGTCTCCCGCTCGGCGCCGCCGATGAGCAACTGCACCCGTTCCACCCCGGGCACGTTGGCTGCCACGCTGTTGACCACCGCGAACACGGTGAGCACTTCGCCGGACGCCCCGCCGGGGTAGAACCCCCCCAGGGCCTCCTCGAAGTCCAGTACCGCCAGCCCCTCGCTCCCCAGGTACGCGCCGCGCAGCCGGGTGGCGGCGGGCAATACCGCGGCGTGCCCTTCCCGGGGACCTTCGGCCAGGGCCGCGACCACCGCATGCAGGGTGGCCACCGCCCCGTCCGGCGCCGGCACCGGGCGAAGTTCCGGGGCCAACCGGGTCCACCGGGGGTCGGCGAAGTACAGGGTCAGCTCCCGGCTGACCGGCGGCTGCAACCCGGGGATCGGCAGCCGTTCCAGGAGGCGGCGGTCCAGCAGCCCCGCCCTGTGGACCCAGTACCCCCCCCCGGCGCACAGCCCCGCCAGGACCAGCACCAGCAGCCAGCGGCCGCCCCGCCCGGCTGCGCGGGAGCGGCGCCGCCGTGCCGCCCGCTGGGGGCGCCGGGGCC
>JARGFW010000137.1:0-1142 GCA_029211085.1 Deferrisomatales bacterium
GCTTCGGGAAGAGGTTGCCGAGCATGTCCTGGATCTGCATGCCCATCTCCTCCATCCCCTGCCCCGCCAGCACGTCCACCGACGGATGGTGGCCCTGGGCGGAGATCTCCACCTCGACCTCCCGCTCGTCCAGTTTGCCAGCGCGCAGCAGGCCCCGCAGCTTCTCCCGGGTCCCCTCGCCGTCCGCGGAGTGCCCCGGCAGGAGAAGATCCAGGATGCGGTTCTCCGCCGCGGCCTCGGCCAGGGAGGCCACCCGGCTCTGTTCCTCCTCCTGCACCATGTTGACCGCCAGGCGCACCAGGTCTCGCACCATGCTCTCCACGTCGCGGCCCACGTAGCCCACCTCGGTGAACTTGCTGGCCTCCACCTTGACAAACGGTGCCCGGGCCAGCTTTGCGAGGCGGCGGGCGATCTCGGTCTTGCCCACACCGGTGGGGCCGATCAAAAGGATGTTCTTGGGGGTGATCTCCTCGCGCAGTTCGTCCGGCACCTGCCGGCGCCGCCAGCGGTTGCGGAGAGCGATCGCCACGGCGCGCTTGCCCTTGTCCTGGCCGACGATGAAGAGGTCCAGCTCCGAGACCACCTCCCGGGGGGTGAAGTCCGCCACGTGCCTATCCTCCCAGCTCGTCGAGTTCGACGGCCTCGTTGGTGTAGATGCAGATGCGCGCGGCCACCTTCATGGCCTCCCGAGCCACCGCGGCCGGGGGCAGGTCGGTGTGCTGGTACAGGGCCAGCCCCGCGGCCAGGGCATAGGGGCCCCCCGAGCCGATCCCCACCACCCCCTCGTCGGGCTCCACCACGTCGCCGGTGCCCGACAGCAGCAACGTGGCCTCGGCGTCGGCCACCAGCAGCATCGCCTCCAGGCGACGCAGGTAGCGGTCGGTGCGCCACTCCTTGGCCAGTTCCACCGCGGCCCGGTGCAGCTTTCCGCCGTGGGAATCCAGCTTGCCCTCGAAGCGCTCCAGCAGGGTGAACGCGTCGGCGGTGGCGCCGGCAAAGCCGGTGAGGATCTTGCCACCGCGCAGGGTGCGCACCTTGCGGGCGTTGTGCTTCAGCACCGTACTGCCGAATGTCACCTGGCCGTCGCCGGCCATCGCCACCTGCGCCCCGCGCCGCACGCAGATGACGGTGGTGCCGTGGAA
>JARGFW010000137.1:1242-13438 GCA_029211085.1 Deferrisomatales bacterium
CGCGGATGGGCCTTGTCGTACACCTCCATCAGCTTCTCTATGCTGACGTGGGTGTACTTCTGGGTCGTGGACAGGCTCTTGTGCCCCAGCAGTTCCTGGATCGCCCGCAGATCTGCCCCCCCGGCCAGCAAGTGTGTGGCAAAGCTGTGGCGCAGGGTGTGGGGGCTGACGTCCCCGGTGAGCGTCGCAGCCTTCAGCCACTCCTCCAAAATGCGCCGGGCGCTGCGGTCGCTCAGCCGCGCGCCCCGGGTGTTCAGGAACACCGGGCCGTCGGGATCCAGCGCGCGGCCGGTCAGACGCCGCTCCTCCAGGTAGCTGTGTAGGGCCGCGACACAGGGTTCGGTCAGCGGCACCTCCCGCTCCACCCGGCCCTTGCCGCGGATGCGGGCGCTGCGGGCTGCCAGGGCCAGGTCCCGGCCGTCCAAACCCGCCAGTTCTCCCACGCGGATACCGGTGGCGTACAGCAACTCCAACACGGCCCGGTCCCGGCAGCCCCGTTCCCCAGCCCCCTCCACGGCCACCGTGTCCAGCAGATGAAGTACCTCGTCCACGCTCAGAAACCGGGGCAGCCGCCGCGGTGCCCTGGGGGCGGTCACCGCATCTGCCGGGTTCGCTTCCAGGTGTCCCTCCCGCACCAGGAAGCGGAAGAACGCCTTCACCCCCGACAGGGTGCGGGCGATGGAGGTCTTGGCGTGGTCTTTGTGCAACGACGCCAGGAACGCCCGCACCCGGGTGGCGTCCACCCCCCGCCACAGATCCTCTCCAACCTGTCCCCGCCCTCGCTCCGCGGCCCACGCCGCAAACGACAACACATCCTTACGGTAGCTGCGCACCGTGTGGGGCGAGGCGTTGCGCTCATAGGTCAGGTGATGGAGAAATCCCTGGACCCAGGGATCCTCGTCCGCCGGGGACGGTGGGGGTTCGTTGCTGGCCATGGCACCCAAGCATCGGGAAAAAGAGGCACAATAGCACATCTGGCGCGGGTTTCAAGCACCTTGGCGCGAAGGTGCAACGCCACGGCCACAGCGCAAGGGGTCCGGAAGGTGGGGACAAGCCGGCAGCAGTCGGCGGTGCAGCGGCCGTGGCGGCGACGTGGGCAGACCGGCGATGCGCGGGGGGGGCCCTCGGCCCCACACCATGAGCAGAGATCCGCTGGGGCGCCGGTGCTCTGTCGGCAGAGCAAGCCTAGAAAGAGACCCCACGACGTCGACGGCGTCCGCCGCACACGTTGCCGCCCCTTTGGTACCGGGGCCCGGGGTGCTAAGCTAGCCGCCATGCCGAAACCAAAACGCATCTTCGAGTGCCAGCAGTGCGGTGCCCAGTCCCCCAAGTGGCTCGGCCGCTGCACCGAGTGCGCCGCCTGGAACAGTTTCAGCGAGAGCACCGTCGGCCCTGCCCCTGCCGCGGCGCCTGGCCGCGGGGCGTTCGCCGGCCTCACCGCCGCCGCCGGACCCGTACCACTGGCCGAGGTGGAAGGCCTGGCCGAGGCACGCACCCCCTGCGGCGTCCCCGAGTTCGACCGGGTGCTCGGCGGCGGCATCGTCGCCGGCTCCGCCGTGCTGGTGGGGGGTGACCCGGGCATCGGCAAGTCCACCCTCCTCCTGCAAGTCATGCAGCGGCTCTCCCGGGCCGGCCAAAAGACCCTGTACGTCTCCGGCGAGGAGTCGGTCCAGCAGATCCGCATGCGCTCCGACCGCCTCGGCGGCCCCCCACCCGGGCTGCTGGTTTTGCCCGAGACCGACGTCACCCGCATCCTCCAGGCCCTGGAGAAGGAGCGCCCGGCTGCGGTGGTGATCGACAGCGTGCAGACCCTCTACTCAGCCGACCTGAGCGGCGCCCCTGGAACCGTCAGTCAGGTGCGTGAGGTTTCCGGAAGGCTGGTGGTGCACGCCAAGACCCACGGCGTCCCCCTGTTCCTGGTGGGCCACGTCACCAAGGACGGCGCCATCGCCGGCCCCCGGGTGCTGGAGCACATGGTGGACACGGTGCTGTACTTCGAGGGTGACGGTGGCCATCCCTACCGCATGTTGCGCGCGGTGAAGAACCGCTTCGGCTCCACCAACGAGGTAGGGGTGTTCGCCATGGGCGACGGCGGCCTGCGCGAGGTGCCCAACCCCTCGGCCCTGTTCCTCTCGGAACGCCCCGAGGGGGCCTCGGGATCGGCGGTGTTCCCGTGCCTCGAGGGCACCCGCACCCTGCTCGCCGAGGTGCAGGCCCTGGTCACCCCGGCGGCGTTCGCCTCGCCCCAGCGCACCACCTCCGGGGTCGAGCGCAACCGGGTGCAGATCCTCGCCGCCCTGCTGGAGCGCAAAGCGGGCCTGGACCTGCTCGGCCAGGACCTGTTCGTCAACGCCGTGGGCGGCATCCGCATCGCCGAACCCGCCGCCGACTTGGCCCTGGTGGCAGCCCTGGCCTCCGCGTTCCGCGACCGCCCCCTGCCCGGCACCGCCGTGTTCTTCGGCGAGGTGGGGCTGGCCGGCGAGGTGCGCCGGGTCTCCCGCCCCGACGCCCGCTTGGCCGAGGCCGCCAAACTCGGCTTCGACCGCGCCTACGCCCCTCCCGGCTCGGCCGCTGCGGGCCCCCGGGGCGGCAAGCTGCAGGTCACCGAGGTGCGCGATCTCCGCACCCTGCTCGACGCCTGCGACCCCGGCTGAACCACGGGGCGCCGGGGCACCCCGCTTTCGGTTGACACCCCCCAAACCCTTTGCTATAAACGCGCTCCTCTCTTGTGGGGCTGTAGCTCAGTTGGGAGAGCGCTTGAATGGCATTCAAGAGGTCGTCGGTTCGATCCCGATCAGCTCCACCACAGAAATCAAGGGTTTAGGCGCTTCGCCTAGACCCTTTTTTTCTGTGCAGTTACCAAGGAGTTACCAACCAGACATCGCCCGCACAGGTGCAGGGGCCTGCAGGCTGGTCCATTGTGAATCGGCACCCAAGTTTGATAATCATTTAAAAGGCTCTGCAGAGTCCGACGGCAGCAAACCCTCCTGGTAGGTTGGTGCAATCCATTCATGTTGCCCACAGGAGGTGCGTCATGGACTTGCATTCCGCGATTGATCTTCACTCAACCAGCAGTCAGATAGCAGTTGTTGACGCAGATGGAAGGCGCGTCGCCAGGAAGAAACTCCAGAATGACGCCATACTCATCAATTCATGGTTTTCAACATTCAAGGGTGACCTTCGTGGAATCGTTGTAGAGTCAACTTATAACTGGTACTGGATCGTGGATGCGCTGATGGACCATGGTTTCAAGGTGCATCTCGCCAATCCGTCGGCGATCCAGAAATATTCTGGGTTGCAACATGTCGATGACACTCATGACGCGTTCTGGTTAGCAGAGATGTTGCGGCTGGGGATACTCCCTGAAGGGTATATCTATCCGAAAGCCGAACGGCCTGTTCGCGATCTACTTCGAAAGCGCAGTCACTTGGTCAGGCTGCGCACCTCTCTCATTATCAGTCTTCAGAATATCATCGCCAGGAACTGCGGCGTGGCGGTGCGAGCCAGCGAGGTCAAACTCCTTCGGGAGGATTGCATCGCTCCCTTCTTGGACGGCAATGAAGACCTGGCCATGGCCGGGGCGGTAAGCAAGGAGACGATCGACTTCCTGACTCGGAAGATCCGTTCGATCGAAACCGTCGTTAAAAAGCGAGTTGAGTTGAAGCAGCCGTATCGCCATCTCCTTACGATTCCTGGCGTTGGCCGGATTCTTTCCCTGACCATCATGCTGGAAACGGGGCCTATTTCCCGTTTCCGCAGGGTCGGAGACTACGCTTCCTACTGCCGAAAGGTCGACTCGCAGTGGACCAGCAATGTCAAGAAGAAGGGCTCCGGAAACAAGAAGAACGGCAACAAATACCTTTCGTGGGCTTTCTCCGAGGCCGCCGAGTTCGCACGACGGTTCAATGAATCTGCTCGAAACTACTACAATCGCAAAACTCGAAAGACGAACTTCATGGTCGCACATAACGCACTTGCCCATAAATTGGCGCGCGCGACCTATCATGTCATGAAAGACGAGGTTCCATTCAGGGCAGACAAACTATTTGGCTAGAAAAAGGACGGAACGGTCAGCCAGATCGTGGGTTGATGGAATCAATAAGTTTGATTGGCAACCGTTCCCTCCTTCATGAAAGGACTTTGACCTCTCTGCTGCCCATGTCGTGAGCCAGTTGGGGCTGGTTAACAACCATTAGATTTGACCATCGCTTTGGACACGGCACGGAACCGAGGATTTTCTGGTCCGCGTAAGCGGAAAGGGCCATTCGATAGCGTTCATGCCCACGGCATGAATCCTGTGGCCTCGATCCTGATGGGTGACTGGTGCAGTAGAGACTGACACCGTGAATCGAGAAGTGTCGGCAGCAGCGGAGTTCGTCAAAATCCTCAGAGACGAAAGGCAGAAAAGCCTTTCCCGGGAGCGTTCACGCCAATCCCGCAGGGTCGGTGCGTAGTGCACGCCGATGTTCTCCAGGTGCTCCACCACCAGCGCCGAGGAACGGGTCATGGCGCGGCTCATCGCCGTCAGGGACGGCAGGTGGCCGCCGGGAAAGATGTGCTTGCGGATCCAGTCGGAGGTGTACCGGTAGCCCTGGTAGCGCTGGTCGGGAATGGTGATGGTCTGTATGACCACCAGCCCCCCGGGGCGCAGAAGCCGTTCGCTGGCGGCGAAGAACGCCCCCAGGTACTCGTGGCCCACCGCCTCCAGCATCTCGATGGAGACGATCCGGTCGGACGCGCCCTCCACGGTGCGGTAGTCCGCCAGGCGCAGGTCGATGCGGTCCTCCAGACCCGCCTCCCGCACCCGCTGCCGGGCCAGGTCGAGTTGGGCCCGGGACAGGGTGATGCCGGTGACCCGGCAGCCGAACTCCCGGGACGCCATCAGCGCGCAGCTGCCCCAGCCGCAGCCGGGCCTTCTGGAGCAGCCGGCGCAGTTTGTGCTGCTGGGCCTCCTCCAGAGTGGCTTCTGGACTCGGATACCAGGCGCCGGAGTAGGTCAGGCTGGGGTCGAGGAACAGGCGGTAGAACTCGTTGCTCAGGTCGTAGTGGTCGCCGATGTTACGGGGGCTGTTGCGGAGGGTGTTGCGCCGCAGCCAATGCCGCACGAAGTTCACCGCCCGGCCCAGGTGGGCGCTGACGATGCGGCGGTCGTCCAGTTTCTCCCAGTTGCGCAGCAGCAGGGTGAGCAGCCCGGTGAGGTCGTCGCTGTCCCACTCCCTGTCCACGTAGGACTCGCCGAAGCCGATGTCGCCGGAACGCAGCAGCCGCGGGAACAACCGGTGGTCGCGCACCGCGAGAGTCGCATGTGGCTCCGACGTCTGGTCGCCGAAGGAGCGCCGGGTCCCGTCCGGCAGCTCGAGCCGCAGGTGCCCGGTCCAGATCCGGGCCAACAGGCCCGTCAGCGTGCGCAGGCCGAACCGCTCGATGGGGCCCGGGGGTGCGGTGCGCACCGTCATCGGGTCCTCCGGCGGGGGCCGGCGGAAAACCGGGAGGTGCCGGCGGAAGTACAGGGCCGCGGACTGGCGCAGGATGCGCGGCACGGTGAGCAGGGGGGTCAGAGGCTGGCGCACCATGGCGGCCGCCAGGGCAGGTCCGTCCAGGGGCTGCAGGCGCCCAGAGAGGCGCGCCGTAAACACGGGCTCGCCGCCCTGGCGGTAGTGGATCACCACATCCAGGGCGTCCCGCACGTCAGCAACCAAGAACTCGTAGCCCCCCAGCCGCGGGAAGAAAGGGGAGATGTGGAACACCTTGGGGGCGGCGAAGCGCGCCACGTGGGGGGGCGGGGCCGCCTTGGGGTCGCGCAGCACATAGAGGTGCATCTCGCCGAAGGTGTTGCGCACCTGCACCACCAGGTGGAGGAAATCGCCCTCGGCGCCGTAGCAGAAGAAGAAGCTTGCCGGGTTGAACACCGCGCCGAAGGAGCGGGCCGCGGTGACCAGCTGCACCCGGGAGGGAGGCTCGCTGCGGCCCTGCTCCTCCAGTACCCGGCCCACCTTCTCGGCGATCGGCTCGTCGCCGGGGGCCAGGTAGTCGCGGTCGTGCACTGCCGCCGGCCGGAACCGGTTGTACCCGAACAGGGCCAGGTTCCGGTCCAGCCGCGGAAGCTCCTTCATGTCCAGGGAGTACAGGTACAGGGGGTAGCGGAACACGTGGCGTAGGGGCTGGCGCCGCGCGTGCATCAGTTCGGCGTGGCACAGCCGAGACCTCATAGCTCCAGCCCGAACTGCCGGCCCACCTCCACCGCCGAGCGTACGGCGTCCTCGTGGAACCCGTAGCCGAAGTAGCTGCCGCAGAAGTAGGTGCGGTCGCGGTCGTTCAGGGTGGGGAGCTACGCTTGGGTCGCCATGGAGGCGAGGCTGAAGGTGGGGTGGCTGTACTCCAACTCGCGGAGCGTCGACGCCTGGGGCACCGGCCGGTCCGGGTTCAGCGTCACGCAGTACTGGTTCGCGGTGCGCAGGCCCTGCAGGGCATTCATCCAGTAGGTCACACAGCCCAGTGCGGCCAGGCCCGGGTCCCCCCCACCGCTGTAGTTCCAGCAGCCCCAGGCGCGGCGGCTGCGCGGCAGGAACGACGCGTCCGTGTGCAGCACCACCCGGTTGCGTTGGTAGCGCCACGTCCCCAAAAGGTCCCGCTCCAGGTCACAGGGGTCGTCCAGCAGCCTCAACTCCTCATCGGCGTGGGCCGCCACCACCGCCCGGTCGTAGGACTCCGGCTCCCCGCCCTCGGCGGACACGGTCACCCCATTGTCTCCGCGGCGGATACCGGTGACGGCCGCCCGGGTGTGGACCTCTCCGCCAAAGCCGGCGAGGAACGCCTTGACGTAGGCGTGACTGCCGCCCACCACGGTCTGCCAGCGGGGGCGGTGGAACGGTGACAGCAGGCCGTGGTTGTCAAAGAAGCGCAGGAACGGCTCGGCAGGAAAACTGGTGACCTGGCCGGGGGGTGTGGACCAGATCGCTGAGGCCATGGGCACCAGGTAGTGGTCGACCATGTCCCGGTGGTAGCGGCCCCGGGCCAGGTACTCGTGCAGGGTCGCCCGCCCCAGGCGGTTCTCTGCCAGGTCGGCCCGGGCGGTTCGGCAAAAGCGCGCCACCTCGAACAACAGCCGCCAGTGGGCGGGCCGCACCAGATTGCGCCGCTGGGCGAACAACTGGTTCAGGCCCGTGCAGGCGTACTCCAGCCCGGTGGCCCCGGACTGGAAGCTGAACGACATCTCCGTGTCGCGGACGTCTACGCCCAGCTGTGCCAGCAGCCGGTGCAACAGGGGATAGGTGCGGTCGTTGAGGACGATGAAGCCGGTATCCACCGGGAGGCCCCGGTCCGGTCCGTCCGGGACCTCGATGGTGTGGGTGTGGCCCCCCACGTAATCGTTCTTCTCGTACAGGGTCATCTGGTGGCGTCGCTGCAGCAGATGGGCGGCGGTGACGCCCGCCACCCCGGCGCCGACGACAGCGACCCGAAGATTCGTAGCGTTCTTCTCGGTCACCCGTCTACCCCCTCGGAAACCACGGGATCAGCGAGTTGGTGCGGCGCCGATAGTCCTCGAACTCAGGGTTTCCCTCCCAGCGCGCCTCCAGCATGGGAATGCCCGAGACCTTGAGCAGCAGGAACGCGATGGTCACCGGGCTGAGCACGGCCAACCAGCCGTAGGGGGCCCACAGGGCGATCAGGAACACCCCCCACCACAGGGTGCACTCCCCCGAAATAGTTGGGGTGGCGGGTGTACTGCCAGAGCCCGGAGGTCATGATCCATCCCTCGCGGGTGGGATCGCGCAGGAAGCACAACAGCTGCCAGTCCTCCACGGCTGCGAAGCCGAACCCCAGGGCCCAGATTCCCACCCGAGCAGATCCAGCCAGCCGAGGCCGCCGCCGGGGTTGTGGTTGACCACCCAGATCGGCGTCGCCACCAACCCGGCAGCACCGCCCCCCGCAGCATATACACCTACAGGAAGCTGCGCAGCAGGAAGCTGTCCCCCCACTGCTCCCGACACTTGCGGTAGCGGAAATACTTCCCCTGGCCCCGGTTGTCGAACCCCGGCCCTCTTCCCTACCCTCTCCGCGCCAGGGCAAACAGCGTCGCCACCACCAGGAGGAACACGCCGACCAGCGCGGCGGCGAGGGTAGCCCAGCGGTTTCTCATGGTTTCGGATCTCCCCGTTCAGACCAGATCAAAGCGTTCGGCGTGGATGTCCCCCGGGCGGACTCCGAGCCGTGTGAGGGCCCGCTCCACGACGCGTATCATCACCGGCGGTCCGCACACGAAGTACTCGTGGCCGGCGTCGGCAGGCGGCACGTGCCTGCGCAGCAGGTCCTCGGTCACGAACCCTGTCTCCCCCGACCACTCCCGGGGCGGGCGCCCGAGCGCGTGAACCACCCGCAGGTTCAATGCCGCCTCCAGCGCCGCCAGTTCTTCTCGGAAGGTTACGTCCTCCCACGCGGTGTTGGCGTAGATCAGCAGCAGCGGCCTGCGCTCCCCGCGGTCGGCAAAGCTGCGCAGGTGGCTCATCATCGGGGTGATGCCGATTCCACCCGCCACGAATACGAACCCGGTGGCGTGGGCGTGCCGATCTGCGGTGATGGCACCGAACGGTCCGTCCACATAGGCCCGGGTCCCCGGCGCCACCCGGTGCAGGCCGCGGGTGAAATCGCCCAACTCCTTGATGGTGAACTCCAGACGGGGTGCGGCCTCCGCGCTGCCCGAGAACGAGAACGGGTGTTCCCGGTCGGAAAACGGGGACGCGAACAGGGTGAGCCAGCCGAACTGGCCCGGAGCGAACGGGAAACCCCGGTGTCCGTCGGGGGTCAGCGTCAGGGTCCAGGCGGTGCCCCGCTCGGGCCGGACGGACTCGACCACGAAGGGGCGGCGGATCTCCAGCCACGGCTTCACCAGGCGCACCCAGAGCGTCAGGCCGACCCACAGCAGGGTGTAAGAGATCCACAGGCCACCCTTCAGGGGCATGCCGAAGTAGTGGTTCTCCACGGCCACATGGAGCACTCCACAGAGCACCGCACCGATGGCGAACAGGGCGTGGGCCCGGCGCCACGGCTCGTAGGCGAGATGAAACCGCTTCCGGCCCAGGGAGGTGATGACCAGGGCCGCCAGGCAGAGCGCGGCCCCGAACCCCCAGCGAGGGTAGAAGGGCTGGTTGACCACATCCAGACGGATGAGGACCTCCGGTCGCACCGGGGTCAGGGAGAGCAGCAGGGGGTGGAGCAGGACGAAGCCGACGGAAACCAGGGAAATGGAGCGGTGGAAGCTATAGACCAGGTCGCTTCCGAAGGGTTCCTTGAGCCACTGGAAGCGGGCGGTGAGGGCGAACTGCAGACACATCATCGCCAGCGCCATGAACCCCAGGGCAACCGAGAACTCCACCAGGAACTCGCGGCCGGGGGGTTTCGGACCGAGCAGGACGATGAAGACCGGCAGCAGGGAGAGGAACAGGTAAAGGGAAAACCACAGGGTCCCGGTCTTGACGTGCCTTGGTCTCATCCTGCCGTCCGCACGGGATCTCCGTTCCGAGAGAGCCTCGCCGAGTGGGTTTCACCGCTGTTGAAGGGTAGCCCAGCCACGGCGCCCGAACAAGCAGACCGCTTGACGATCCACGGACCTTGGCTAACTTGTGACCGATTGAACAGAAACCCGCACAGATGAGGAGAATGGCATGGATTGGAAGGAATACTTCGAAGGACGCCGAGGCACGGGGTTCATGGCCACCGCCAACAAGGACGGCGAGGTGAATATCGCCGTGTACTCAAGGCCCCGGGTGACGGAAGACGGCACCCTGGCTTTCGGTATGACCGACCGCTTGACGCACAAGAACCTGCGGGACAACCCGAAGGCCGCGTACGCCTTCCAGGAACCCGGCTTCCAAGGGGTGCGTCTGTATCTTGAAAAGGTGCGGGAGGAGACCAGCGGACCCGTGCTCGAGGAGGTCCGCCGCAGGGCGGACCAGATCGTGGGGAGCGGCGCCGGCGAGCAGGTGGAGTTCCTGGTCTGCTTTCGGGTGATCCGCCACCTGAACCTGGTCGGCCCAGGTACTCCGACCTGATGCCTGCCGGCAGACGTGGGCAACCTGTCTCCGGAACGCGGGAGGGGGTACCGGCAGTCCGGGACGGGCCTCGGGGTTTTCCCGGCGGTGCCCCGAAAGCCCTTCGCGGGTCTGGGGTGGTCCTCGCGATACTACTGGCCCTGGGTATGGGCTGTTCCGGCCTGCAACTTTCAACCGGGAGAGGGTCCGAGGCAACCCTTCCCGCGCCCCCAGGGCAGGTGGGCGCACTGCGGGCAGAACGGCTGGTGGGGAACGCCTTCGACCGGCCCGTCGCTGCGGTCCCCTTCCCCTCAAGACCCGGCCGATGGCTCGTTGCAGAGCAGGGCGGGTTCATCCACCTGGTGGATGCCGCCGCTCCTCCGGGGGCAACAGCGCCGTTCGCCGACCTGACCGCGCAGGCGGACGCCTCGAGCGTGGAGTCGGGCCTCCTAGGCCTTGCCTTCGACCCGAACTTCACGGCCAACCGCCGCGTGTTCCTCTCCTACACCGGCGCGGGGCTGGCATCCCGTTTGTCCCTCTTCCGCACGGCGCCGGGAGGCGAGACCCTCGAACTGGCCAGCGAACGGGTCCTGCTGGAACTGCGGCAACCGGGGGACGTGCACAACGGCGGCAAGATCCTCTTCGGCCCGGACGGGTACCTGTACATGGGGTTTGGCGACGGTGCCCAGGGGCTCGACCCGGGGCGCCACGGCCAGAACCCGGACACCCTGTTCGGCACGATACTGCGCCTGGACGTCTCGGCGGATGACGGGTACCGGATTCCGAGGGACAACCCCTTCGCCGCAGGCGGCGGCCGGCCGGAGGTGTATGCGTATGGTTTTCGCAACCCCTGGGGTATCGGGTTCGACACCCAGACAGGGGACCTGTGGGTGGCGGACGTGGGCGAGAACGACAGGGAGGAAATCGATCTGGTGCGTCCCGGCGGCAACTACGGGTGGAGCCTGCGCGAAGGCACGCGGTGCGTGCGGCAGGTTACCTGTGAGGCGCCGGGGCTGATCGACCCGATCTACGAATACGGGCACGGCGAGGAATGCTCTGTGACCGGGGGTACCGTATACCGGGGCAAAGCGATCCCCTGGTTGCGGGGCGCCTATGTGTTCGCCGATTGGTGCAGCGGCACCGTCTGGGGGTTGTTCCGCGACACCTCGGGAGCCGTGCAGTCGGTGGTGCTGGCAGCTACGGGGCTGAGCATAACGGCGATCAGCGCCGACGCCACGGGGGAACTGCACCTCCTGGACTATATGGGCGGCGGTTTCTACCGTCTCGCCCCGTGAGGCCGAGGTGATCCTGTCGCGCTGGATCCCGTTTCTGTTCTGCAGCTGGGTGCTCGGGTCCGCGTGCACCACACTGCTGCGCCCGTTTACACCGAACCGGGACGCGTTCTTCGACCCCAGAATCATCGAGGAACTGGAACTCGGCCGCTCAACCCCTGACGACGTGCGGGGACTGCTGGGCGAACCCTACCTGGAAAGCCGTGTGAGTTCGGATCTCGTGATGTGGGTCTACGACTTCAACCCCACCCGTCAAGCGGTCGCCTATTTCCGCGCGAATCTCCTGGTGGAGAAGGGTTGGACGATCCGTTACCCCAACCCGTTGGATCCCGAAATGATCTTCCGGGCGCGCCCGGAGCTGCGCAGCCTGCAGGGAGAGTAGGTGTTCCCCAGACCCCGGTTTGAGCCCTTTCCTGCCCGTGTACCTCGGCCGCACCCCGCCGCGGCCCGAGTCGCGGCGGACGCCCCTCCCCTTCAGCCCGTTCCTTCAGATCAGCGTCGCTACGACGGCAAGAGCTTTTTCGTAGTCGGGGTGGTCGGAAACCTCGGGAACGATCTCCACGTAGCGGATCACGTCATCGGCATCCACCACGAAGATCGCCCGGGCCAGCAGGCGCAGGCCTTCCACCAGAACCCCATAGGCCGTGCCGAACGACACCTGCTGGTAGTCGGACAGCACCCGGATGCCTTCGATGCCGTGGGTGCTGCAGAACCGCCCCTGAGCAAAGGGCAGGTCCACGGACACGGTCAGTACGGCCACCCGGTCCGAGAGCCGTGCAGCCTCCTGGTTGAAGCGCCGGGTCTGCATCTCGCACGTCTGCGTGTCAAGACTACCCACCACGCTGATCAGTTTGACCTTGCCGGCGAAGTCCGCGA
>JARGFW010000138.1 GCA_029211085.1 Deferrisomatales bacterium
CACCGGGCCGTGCAGCGGGGCCCGTCGTCACGACACCCGGCACCGTCCCGGTACACCCACCGGGAACTGAGCCGACGCAGTCCCCCGCAGCTCTCGTCAGGGCGCACCCAGGGATGCGAGTTGGCAGGGGCAAACGGGCACGCGGGCGCCGCACCCGTGCCGCGCGGAGGCCAACGGACAAGGCACGCCCCCGACACGAGTACCGCCCGCAGTTGACACTCCGAGGGTCTCCATGTAACGTTCCAAACCGGCGTTTGAGGAGACCCGTTTTCCACACTGGGGAAGAGGAGGGTTGGCGATGTGGGCAAAAACCGTCGGGATCGCACTGCTCGGCTTCTGGCTGGGGTCGCTGTGTGGAGCAGGGTTAACCCTGGCCGCCGAACCCATCGTGCTCGGCGTGCCGACCTCGCTGGGCTTCCTGGAGGGCAAGGAGGGCCTCAACGCCGTGAACCTGGCGGTGGAGGAGATCAACGCCAAGGGCGGCGTGGCGGTCGGCGGCAAGAAGCGGCCGTTCCGGGTCGAGGCCATCGACGCCCGCGGGGCGGAACCGGGCGTGCCGGTCTCCGACGTGATCCTCGCCCACGAGAAGCTCATCTTAGAAAAAGGCGCCAAGTTCATCGTCTTCGGATCGTTTCGCTCCGAGGCGGCGATAGCCGCCATGGACACGGTGGCCAAGCACAAGGTTCCCATGCTCCTCGGCACCGCCATGTCCCCCGCGATCCAGGGCAAGGTGAAGGAGGACTACGCCAAGTACAAGTACACGTTCCGGGTGTGCCTGAACGCGATCTACCTGGTGAAGTACCTCGCCGGCACCATGGACTTCCTCAAGGAACAGTACGGCTTCGACAAGGTCTTCGTGATGCACCAGGACGTGGCCTGGGCTCGGGGCACCATCGGCGCGACAATCAAGAACTACTTCGAGCCCAAGGGGTGGACGGTGACCGGGGTCGAGGCCTACCCCACCGGCGCATCGGACTTCTCTCCCGGGCTCATGAAGGCCAAGGCCACGGGCGCCCAGGTCATCCTGCCCATCTTCGACATGCCCCAGAGCGGCATCCTGGTGAAGCAGTGGAACTCCATGAGGGTTCCGGCGCTGCTCGCCGGTTTCATCTCACCACTGGCCGGCCCGGGGGCGTGGCAGACCTTCGACGGCAAGATCGGCGGCGCGATCAACGTCATCTTCGAGCTCGGCAGCAGCGTCTCCTCCGCCAAGGTGCCCGCGTCGGTGGCGTTCTCCCAGGCCTACGAGAAGCGCTGGGGCGCACCCATCGAGGCGGGGCACTCCCCGGCACCGGCCTACGAGATGGTGTACCTGCTGGCCGAGGCCATCGAGCGCGCGGGCACCATCGATTCCGACGCGGTGGTGGCCCAACTGGAGAAGTCCGACCGGCAGGGCGCCATGGGGCGGATCCGCTTCAGCGACGACCACCAGGTGGTGTATGGCTTCGACCCGGCCGAGGAAGCCGTGGCAGCGGTCACCCAGTGGCGGGAAGGGAAACGCGTCGTCGTCTTCCCGCCCTCCCTGGCCGAGGCCGCGATAGAGCTCCCCGAGGGACTCAAATCGGCCAAGTAAGAGGCACGGCCTTACGCCATCGCCGTTCGGGCCCCTGCCCGCCCCGCCGGGGGGCAGGGGCCCGGTTTGTTTCCCAGGAGGGTGACGAGTGTTCCAAGGGGTACTGCTCTACGGGCTGGTGAACAGCGCGATCCTGGTGCTGCTGGCCCTGGGGTTCAACCTGACGTTCGGCATCAGCGGTATCTCCAACTTCGCCTACGGCGCCATCTACATCCTGGCCGGCTACCTGGCGTGGATCTTCGCCCACTCCGTCGGCCTGCCCTACCCGGTCGCCGTGGGTCTCGCGGTCGCGTCGGCTGCGGCGTTCGGCGCCCTCCTGTACCGGTTCGTGCTCCTGCGGGTGCGGGGGCTCGTGCTCTCCGAAGTGATGGCCACCTTCGGCACGGGGCTGGTGATCCTGGAACTGTTCCGCTACCTGGGCTTCGTGGGCTTCCGCTACACCTTGCCGGTGTTCTTCGAGGGCAGCGTGGCCATCGGCGAGACCTACCTGGACTTCCAGCGGCTGTTCATCGTGGTCCTGGCCGCAGGCCTGGTGACCGCCCTGTGGCTGTTCACCCACTACACCAAGATGGGACTCGCCTTCCGCGCC
This sequence comes from Deferrisomatales bacterium, assembly GCA_029211085.1. Taxonomy (GTDB): domain Bacteria; phylum Desulfobacterota; class Deferrisomatia; order Deferrisomatales; family JARGFW01; genus JARGFW01. The sequence continues at coordinate 2,163 of JARGFW010000138.1, forward strand.
ATTGCCCAGAACGAGGAGACCGCCCTCACCCTCGGCATCGACTCGGACCGGGTCGCCACCTGGAGCGTCGCGTTCGGCGCGGGCCTGGCGGCCGTGGCCGCGGTGGCGATCCTGCCCCTGGGAACCATCGCCCCGGAAGGGGGCTACGACATCCTCATGCAGGCCCTGGCGGTGTGCATCGTGGGCGGTCTGGGCAGCACGGTGGGCATCGTGCTGGCGAGCTTTCTCATCGGCTACGCGCAGATCTTGACGGCGATGTACCTGGAAACCCACTGGATGATCCTGGTGAGCCTCATCGCCATCCTCCTGGTTCTCATCGTCAGCCCGTCGGGCCTCCTGGGGCGGCAGAAACAGCTGGAGGAGAGGATCTAGTGGCGCAGCGCAAAGAACGGATCGACCGCGGCATCAAGGCGCGCTCCGACGACCTCTATGCCCTGGCCTCGTGGCGCGAGATGCTCTACGTGGCGGGGCCCCGGCTGCTGCCGGTGCTCGGCGTCCTGGTGCTGCCCCTGGTGCTGGGGCCGTACTGGCAGAAGGTGCTGCTCTCCGTCGCCACCTACGGCCTCCTCGCCGTGAGCTGGGACTTCCTCTACGGCGCGGGGCTCATCTCCCTGGGCCAGTCGCTGTTCTTCGGCGCCGGCGCGTACGTGGCCGGCTCCCTGAACCACTACTGGGGGTGGCCGCCGCTGTTCACCATCCCCGTGGCCACCGTGGGGGGGGCCGTGCTGTGCACCCTGCTGCTGCTGCCGGTGCTGCGGCTGCGGGGCATCTACTTCGCCATGGTGACCCTGGTGATGCCCCTCATGTTCGTCCGGCTGATCGAGGCCACCCGGATGCTCGGCGGCACCGAGGGGCTCACCGGCCTGTCCGGGCTCCCCAACGTGTGGGTCGAGTCGTACCTGGTGCTGTTTGCCGTGCTCGGGGCCCTGTTCGGGTTCCGCCGGATCATGACCTCGGACTACGGGCTGGTGTTCCGGGCCATCCACGACAACGACCGCGCGGTGATGCGGGCCGGCCACAACCTTTACGCCCGCAAGGCCCAGGCCCTGTTCCTGGCGAGCGCCGTGGGCTCCTTCGCGGGGGCGTTCATGACCCACGCCTACCTGTTCGTCGGCATGCCGGTGTTCGCCCTGGATTACTCCATCATGCCCATCGCCGCGGGGGTGGTGGGGGGCCCGGGCACCCTGGCCGGCCCGGTCCTGGGCGCCCTCATCCTGGTGCCGGTATCCGAGGCTTTGCGGGCCCTGGGGGCCCTGCGCATTGTCGTCTACGGCCTGTTCCTGGTGATCTTCTCGGTAGGCCTCCCCGAGGGCATCTTCCCGTTCCTGGTGCGCAAGTACCACCAGTTCGAGCGCTGGACCGGGGTCGAATCGTGAACGGTGGCCCCCTCCTGCGACTGGCCGGCCTCACCAAGGACTTCGGCGGCGTGCGCGCGGTGGACCGAGTGACGCTGGAGCTCCGCCCCGGGGAGTCCCTGGGGGTGATCGGTCCCAACGGCTCGGGGAAGACCACCCTGGTGAACCTGATCACGGGGTACGTGAAGCCCACGGAGGGGGAGGTGTGGCTCCGGGACCGCCGCATCACCGGCAGGCCCCCCTACCGCATCGCCCGGCTCGGCGTGGGGCGCACCTTCCAGATGGCCAAACCCTTCTACCACCTCCCGGCCTACAAGAACCTGGTGGTGCCACTGACCTCCCCCCGGGTCCGCGGCCTCGAGGGCGGCCGCTACGGGGACCGGGACGCGGCCGCCCTCGACCTGCTGGAAGATGTGGGCTTCGAGCGGGACTCTGCGATCCCCTACCGGCCGGCCAGCGTGCTCCCCCACGGCTACGTGAAGCGCCTCGAACTCGCCCAGTGCCTGGCCCTGCGGCCCGACCTGCTGATCCTCGACGAGCTGTTCTCGGGCCTGAGCCTGGCCGAGGTCGGCAGCACGGTGCCCCTGATCGAGAAGCTCCAGGGTGAGGGCCGGGCGATCGTGATGATCGAGCACCGCCTGCGGGAGCTGTTCCGTATCGTGGACCGGGTCGTAGTGCTGAACTTCGGGCAGGTGATCGCCGACGGCTCTCCCGCCGAGGTGATGGAGAGCGACGCGGTGAAAAAGGCCTACCTGGGCTTCGAGGACGCGTCGTGAGCCTGCTCCGGGTCGCGAATCTGATGGTGTTCTTCGAGAACGCCCTGGTGGTGAACGACCTCTCCCTGGAGGTCGCCGAGGGGGAGATCCGGGGCGTCATCGGGTCCAACAGCGCCGGCAAGACCACCCTCATGAACGCCCTCTCCGGGCTCCTGTCCGAACGCCAGCTGCGCGAGAAGCGCCGGGGCGGGGAGCGCATCACCATCATGGGAGAGATCACCTACCGAGGGGAGACCATCACCCTGGACCGCCCGGTCTCCCGGGTGGCCAAGGGCGTGGTGCTGTGCCGGGAACGCCACCCGGTGTTCCCGGAGAGCGACGTCCTGGAGAACCTCAAGATCGCCGGCTACCTGCGCACCCGTCGGGAGATCCGGGAGACCCTGGAGTTCGTCTTCGACCTGTTCCCCAACCTCGCCCGGTACCGGCGCAAGCGGGCCGGGTTCCTCAGCGGCGGGGAGCAGCAGATGCTCGCGGTGGGCATGGCCCTGGTGGCACGGCCCCGGCTCCTGCTCCTGGATGAACCGCTCCTCGGCCTCAGCCCCCTGATGCAGCGGCACCTGGTGGAGAGCATCGCCCGCATCCGCGACCAGGGGGGGATCACGGTACTCATCGCCGAACAGTTCGCCCGGCCCCTGCTGCCCCTGCTGGACTACGCCTACGTCATCGAGAACGGACTCACCACCCTCTCGGGCAAGGGGCCCGAACTCATGGAGAACCCGGAGGTCCGGGCGGCCTACTTCGGGGTCTGACCGGGAGGCGAACGAGCATGGCAGCCACTGCCCAGACGATTACCGCGGCGTTCCGCGCCCAAGCCGCGGCCCACCCCCAGAAGACCGCCCTCTGGTACCTTGGCTGCCGGACCACCTACGGGCAGCTGAACCGCTGGGCGGACGCGTTCGCCTCCGCCCTGGCGACGGCCGGCGTGGCCGCCGGCGACCGCGTGCTCATCTACCTGCCCAACTGCCCCCAGTGGGCCGTGGCGTGGCTGGGAACCCTGGCCCGCGGCGCTGCCGCCGTACCCATCGCGCCCATCTACACCGCCCGCGACCTGGCCTACATCGCCGGCGACACCGGCGCCAAGACGGTGGTCTGTGCCGACACCAACTACGGCTACGTGGTCCAGGCGGCGGCCGAGACGGACATCGCCCGGATCGTCCACACCAACCTGGCAGACCTGATCCCGCCCTGGAAACGCGCCTTCGGCCACCTCTACGACCGCATCCCGAGCGGCACGGTGGCCAGAGACCCGCGCTCCGTCCCCCTGCGCCGGTTCCTCCGCGAAGGGCGGGGGGAGCCGCCCCCGGCGCCGGGGGCGGACGACCTGGCCGAGATCCTCTACACCGGGGGCACCACCCGCCACCCCAAGGGGGTACCCATCTCCCACCGGTTGTTCCTCGCCTCGGCGGAACCGCAGCTGCGGGTCGCCGACCCCCTGGTGCCGCCCGGGGAGAACGTGATCCTCCAGGGGGCGCCCCTGTTCCACATCCTGGGGCAGGTGTTCGGCCTCGGGGGCCTGTGCCTGGGGGGGGACACCCTGATCCTGCTCCCCAAGGTGAACACCGACGCCCTCATGGACCAGATCGGGCGGCACCGGGCCCGCTCCCTGTTCGCCGTGCCCGCCCTGTTCCGCATGCTCCTGGAACACGACCGCCTCGACCAGTACGACCTGAGCTCCCTGGTCTACTGCTTCAGCGGCGGGGACGTGCTGCCCAACGAGGTGGCCCGCCGCTGGCACGAGCGCTTCGGGGTGCCCATCTACCCCGGCTACGGGGCCACCGAGACCGTGGGCGGGGTCACCCTCACCCCCACGGACCGCGCCTTCCCGGTGGGCGCCATGGGGCAGGTGCTGCCCCACAAGAGGGTCCGCATCGTCGACCTGATGTCCCTGGAGGAGGTGCCCGCCGGAGAACCCGGGGAGCTGCTGGTGGGCTCCGACCCGATGGTGGCCGCCTACTGGAACAAACCCGAGGAGACCCGCGAGGCGTTCGTGGAGCTCGACGGCCTCCCCTGGTACCGCACCGGCGACATCGTCAGCGCCGATGCCGAGGGGTTCGTGTCCTTCGTGGACCGCACCGTCGACACCATCAAACACAAGGGCTACCGGGTCGCGGCCTCGGAGGTCGAGGCCGTGCTCCAGGACCACTCCGCCGTGGTGGCGGCCTGCGTGGTGGGAGTGGCCGATGAAAAGGTCGGGGAGCGGATCAAGGCGTTCGTGGTGCTCAAGAGCGACGTGAAGGGCATCTCGGGCAACGACCTCACCCGCTGGTGCCGGGAGCGCCTCGCCCCCTACAAGGTGCCCCAGTACATCGAGTTCCGCGACATGCTCCCCAAGTCCAAGGTGGGCAAGCTGCTCCGCCGGGAGGTGCGCGGCGAGGAGGTGACGCGGCGCGACAAGGGCAAGTGGTCCGCCGCCGCCGACACCGACTGACCCTGCTGCTCACCCACGGGCGGCGGCCCCGCGGGCCCCGGGCCTGAACAGGAGCGGATCGCTGCCCACAGCACCGGCCCCCCATGCGCGAACACACCGCAACCTTCCGCTTCTACGAGGAACTCAACGAGTTCCTCCCCCCGGCCCGCCGCAAGCGCGACCTCCCCTACCGGTTCCGGGGCAAGCCGTCGGTCAAGCACGCCATCGAAGCCCACCACGTGCCCCACACCGAGGTGGACCTCATCCTGGTCGGCGGGCAGTCCGTGGGGTTCGACCATCCCCTGGCCGACGGGGATCGGGTGGCGGTCTACCCCACGTTCGAGGGGTTGGACATCTCCCCCGTCCTCAAGCTGCGCCCTGCCCCCCTCCGCAACACCGCGTTCATCCTCGACGTGCACCTGGGGAAACTGGCGAAGCTGCTGCGCATGCTCGGCTTCGACGCGGCGTTCGACTGGCGCCTGGACGATCGGGGCATCATCCGCCGCGCCCTGGCGGAACACCGCATCATCCTCACCCGCGACCGCCGCCTGCTCCATGCCCGGGTGGTCACCCACGGCTGCCACCTCCACAGCCAGGATCCCACCGAGCAGGTGGGCCAGGTTCTGAGAAGGTTCGACCTGTACCGGAACATCCAGCCCTTCACCCGCTGCCTCACCTGCAACGGTTGCCTGGAGGACGTCTCCAAGGCGGAGATCCTCCACCGCCTGGAGCCGAAGACCCGGCTCTACTACGACGCGTTTCGCAGATGTCTGGATTGCGGCCAGATCTACTGGAAGGGAAGCCACTTCACGGGGCTGGAGGAACAGGTGCGAAGGCTACGGGGCAGCGGCGGATGAGGCATCGGCGACTCTACCCGCCCGAGGGGACGGCACCCTAGACAACCCGAGCCAGGGTGGCGGGAGGTGTCTGGTGGGGTAGGTCAGCCGGGCGAACCGCTCATTGACAGCCCCGGTGCAGGGCTCTATCTTGATATGTACCAAAACATGTACATCGACGGAGGCTGCCATGGGCACGATAACCGCCACAGACGCCCGCAAGAATTTTTTTGAACTGCTTCGCCATACCAACGACCGCCATGAGATATACCACATCCGGCATCGGGACGGAGATGCCGTCCTCCTGTCCCGGGACGAGTTCGACAGCCTGTTGGAGACCCTGGCACTGCTCTCATCCCCCGGGTTCCGAGAGGGGTTCGAGACGGCCCGGCAAGAGCTGGAGGCCGGTGAAACCCTTTCCTTCGAGGAGGTATTCGGAGAAGTGCAGTGACCTACCGGATCCGGTTCACGAAGCAGGCGGAAAAAGACATCCACAAGCTCAGCCCCAAGCTGCAGGCAAAGCTCAAGGACATCCTCCGCAATCGCATCGCGGTTTCCCCCCACGCGGGAAAGCCCCTGGTCGGCGAACTCAAGGGCCACTACTCCGCCCGCCTCAGCTACCAAGACCGGATCGTCTACACCATACGGGAGGACGAACTCGTCGTGATGGTGATCCGGGCCCGCACCCACTACGGCGACTGAAGCGCCAGGAGGCCTCGTCCGTGTCCGCCGCTTGCTCCACGCCCGGGGGGTCACCCACGGCTGCCACCTCCACAGCCAGCATCCCACCGAGCAGGTGGGCCAGGTTCTGAGAAGGTTCGACCTGTACCGGAACATCCAGCCCTTCACCCGCTGCCTCACCTGCAACGGTTGCCTGGAGGACGTCTCCAAGGCGGAGATCCTCCACCGCCTGGAGCCGAAGACCCGGCTCTACTACGACGCGTTTCGCAGATGCGTGGAGTGCGGGCAGATCTACTGGAAGGGAATCCACTTCACGGGGCGGGAGGAACAGGTGCGGAAGCTGCGGGGCAGCGGGGAGTGAGGCCGGGGACGGGTGTAGCAGTAAAGCCGGCCAATGCGGAAATCTCAAACCTCCGCACGCCTGTTGTGGCCGAAGCCCAGTTTGTTCAGCAGTGCCTCAGCAAGACAGAACGGCTCCGTTTCTCCCCCGCGGCGGTCGAATCGGGGACGGTGAGCCGAACGATGCAAATCTTGGCACCTGGGAGCAGGTGTTCAGATTCGTGTAACCTGGCTATGGCAGATCATGTCGTTCTAGGGATCTGCCCGAGGTGTCACGAGGCACAAGATGAGAGCATGGCGTCTGTTTAGGGACAAACTGTGCCCGGAAAAACCTCAGAGTCATGGTCGTTGCAGTCTCTACCTTGTGTGACCCATTGGTATAGCGGAGGTGCCGGAGGTGCCGGAGGTGGTTGTATCCCGTGGGGAAGGCGAATAGCAACAACAATTCCGTACCCATCAAAATCGAAATCCCGATACCAGTCCACCCAGTACTGCGGGACAGGTGGAGATGTATCTGGGTATTTCGCAACCAGTTTAATCTTCATTTTGGCATCTGGATTACCGCTGATATTCACTTTTACGGTATTCTTGCCGACCGCGAATCTGTTACTAGCAAGTTGGCGGCGGACTGAGTCCACGTTCTGGTTGAAATCGCGCGGCCGCAGTTCAATATCTTCGTTAATCCACAAGGCCGCGACCGAGACCCGATCCCGCCCTCGTGCACTGCCGGGTATCGCAGCCAGTTCAACGGAGATCAAATCGGAGCCCACAGAAAGGTCAAAGGTGTAGAAGCCCTTTCCGAGAAACTCATCTAGCACGACAACTTCCTTCGCAAAAGAAACCTGGCCTAGCAAGATCGCCACAAGGCAAACGACAACTGTGTACAACTGTTGGACCCACCCTGCTGTCCGGTTCATCGCACCCTCCTTGGGGTAATGCGTTCCGTTACCCGTAGAGAGGCAAATTGTGCGCCGAAGAAAGGGCACTGTATTTGGCAACGATCTGACAGCTTTGTGGCTACCAGCGGCATAACCAGGCTGATTGCGTTCTCGTGGTTACGATTTTGTAATTTACCGTTCAGAAGTATGTGTGATAAGCAATCGGCAGAGTTGCCGAATGTGATCGCCGGTCGTTACCACAATCGTTACCATATGGCGCTATAGAAACAATAAGGGCCTAGGAGTGATCTCCTAAGCCCTTGATATTACTGGTGAGCCGTGCAGGACTCGAAACTGCGACCGCTGGGTCAGTAGTGAGATGTCCCGGTCACCAACACATTAACGAGTGAGCCCCCCGGGGCACCCTGTCTACCACCGACAGGGCCTCAGACAATGCCTCGGTACACGCCCTCCAGCCGCTCCATCAACGGCTCCGTCTCAAACCCGCGCGCCGGCTCGGCGGTTTCCTCCACGGCCCGACGCAGGCGTGCCGCCATGGCCTCCACATCCCCCCACGCGGGCAACTCGGAGTCGGGGTGCCACTCGGCCACACCGCCGGACTGCCACGCCACCACCGGCACGCCGAGGCTGAGCGCTTCCAGTCCCACGATGCCGAACGGTTCCTGCCAGCGCGGCGGGAACAACACGGCCCTGGCCCGACGGTAGGTACGGGCCAGCTGTTGCCGGTCGAGCCAGCCGGTCACCTCCACGCCCAGGCGCTCCAGCCCGTGGCGGCCCGAGCCGGTTCCCGCCATCACCAGGGGCAGGGCCACCCCCGCAGCGCGCCACATCTCCACCGCGGCGTAGATCCCCTTGGCGGCCACCAGGCGGCCCGCGAACAGCACGCAGGGTGGCCCGTCAGCCGCGGCCTGCCCGTCCAACCCGAAGACGAACGGGGGGATCACCTGCACCCGGTCGTCGGCCAGCCCCACCGCCTGCAGTTCCTTTTTCATGTAGTGGGACAGCACGGTGACCGGCAGCTGGGACAGCGCCTCCAGGCGCTCCCGGGTCAGGGCGAACATGCGGCGGAAGTAGGCGCCGTCTCGGAGGCAGGGCTCGCAGATCTCCCGGTGCATCGCCTGCCGGCAGACCGTGCCGTGTGCCGTGAGCTTGCCGCTGCCCGGGCAGAACACGCGGTGATCCTGCACGGTGACCAGCGCGGGCCGGCGAGCGGCCCAGCGCAGCACCTCGGGGTTCACCACGTTGTGCAGATGCACGATGTCGGGCCGCCAGGCTTCCACCCCGGCCATGTCCACCGAGCAACTCTCCCGGGCATCGAGGCCGGGGATCTCCATGACCGTACAGGGAGCGGCCACGGTGCCGTCCCGGCGCCCCACCGCCATGCACAGCGCGTGGCGCGCCCGCTGGTGATGGATGACCCCCAGCAGATGCCAATCGGCGCCGCCGCGGCCGCTGAGCCGGTCAGCGATGTGCAAGACTCGCATGGGGCAAACCTTCTAGGGGAGCTCTCGGGGCGCGGAAAGACTCGCGCCGTGCACGACCGTCTCGTCGAGGTTGGATGTCGGCCAAACGCCACCGTACGCGTTCCTCGCGCACCCCGTCGAGGCACGGCGGGAGAGCATCGCCCCCGGACGCAAACGGGCCGCACCCTGGTCATGGGATGCGGCCCGTTGGAATGGATACAAGGCGCGCAGTGGAGCTACTCGCCCACCGGCACCTCTTCCTCGCGGTCGTGCTCCTGGCGCTCCAGTACGGCGACCCGCGCCTCCAGCTTGCGCAGGTGCTCTTCCACCAGCGCCAGGTCCCTGCGCGGCACCAGCTCCATTTTCCGGAACACCTCCTGGACCATGTCGCGGATGCGCCCTTCCCAGTCCTCGCGTGCCGATTCGGTCTTGGTGAGCATGTCCTTGACCATGGCCTCACCCTCTTCCCGGCTCATGCGGCCCTGCTCCACCAGTTCGTCGACGAGCTTGCGGGCCCGTTCCTCGGTGAGGGTGATGGCGCCGATGCCCGCCAGTGCGGCCTTGCGAATGATGTCCAGCATGGCTGTCCTCCTTCGGTCAGGTGCGGAACGGGAAACCGACGATTGTGGAATCGAATCTAGCCCCGTGAGCTGGGGTCGTCAAATCCGTCCAGAACTCCGGCTTCTACTCCGCCAAGTGGGCTCCCCCGGCGCAGGGCCTGTTCTTCCCGCGTACACCGACGGGGCAAGGCAAGGGCTACAGGCTCTTCTCCACCTCCGCGGGAAACGCCGCCAGGGCGGCGTCCAGCCCCGACGGGTCGGGGCCGCCGGCCTGGGCCAGGTCGGGGCGGCCGCCGCCACGGCCACCGACCGCGGCGGCCAGGGGCTTGATCAGATCGCCGGCCGGGTGCGGGCCGGCGAGGTCCTTGGTCACCGCCACCAGCAGGATCGCCTTGCCTTCGGCCTCGCCCCCCAGGGCCAGGACCCCAGACCCCATGCGGTCGCGCAGGCCGTCGGCGAACTCGCGCATGGCCTTGGGGTCGGCGGCCGGCACCCGGGTGGCCAGCACCTTGACCCCTTTGACCTCCACCGCCTCCCCGAGCACGTCCCGAGCCTGGCCGCTGGCCAGCTGGCCGCGCAGGGAGGTGACCTCCCGCTCCAGTTCGCGAATGCGGTCGCCGAGGCGCTGCACCCGGTCGCCGGCGTCTTCCACGCTGCCCTTGGTCAGTTCGGCGACCCGCTCCAGCTCCCCCTGCAGGCGCTGGAAGTGCGCCAGCGCGCGGGCCCCGGTGGCAGCCTCGATGCGGCGCACCCCGGCGGCGACGCCGCTCTCGGAGAGCACCGCCACCAGGCCGATGTCGCCGGTGCGGGCGGCGTGGGTGCCGCCGCACAGCTCGGCGGACACGTCCCCCATGCGCACCACCCGCACGGTGTCTCCGTACTTCTCGCCGAACAGGGCGGTAACCCCCTCGGAGACCGCGGTGTCGAAGGACTGGTCGGCCACGGTCACGGGAGCGTTCTGCTGGATCCACCCGTTGGCGAGGGCCTCGACCTGGCGGATCTCTTCGCGGGTCATGGGGGCGAAGTGGCTGAAATCGAAGCGCATGCGGTCCGGGCCCACCAGGGAGCCCGCCTGCTTGACGTGGTCGCCGAGCACCTGCCGCAGGGCGGACTGCAGCAGGTGGGTGGCGGAGTGGTTCTGGGCCGTGGCGAAGCGGCCCCCGTACTCCACCCGGGCGGTGGCCTCGGCGCCCCGGGCCAGGCTGCCGCTGGTGACGGTGCCCTGCAGCACGGTGAGCTCGGGCAGGGGTTTCTGTGCGGTGCGGATCTCCACCCGGAAACCGTCGCCGGACAGGCTGCCGGCGTCCCCCAGCTGGCCGCCGCTCTCCCCGTAGAACGGGGTGACGGCCTGGATGATCTCGACCTCCTCGCCCTGCATCGCCTGTTCCACCACCCGGCCCTCCACCACCAGGGCCAGCACCGGGGAGGTGGCCTCCAGACTCTGGTAACCGACGAACTCGGAGCGCACGCCCTGCTCGCGCAGTTGCTGGTACACCCCCGCCACGGCCTCCTCCCCGGAACCCTTCCACGCCCCCCGGGCCTTCTCCCGCTGGGCTTCCATCTCGGTCTGGAAGCCGGCCTCGTCGATGGCCAGGTCGCGGCCCAGGGCGATGTCGGCGGTGAGGTCCACCGGGAAGCCGAAGGTGTCGTAGAGCTTGAACACCACCGGGCCGGGAAGGGTGTCGCCCCCGGCGCCCTGCACCTCGGCCATGGCCTCTTCCAACAGCTGCAGGCCCCGGTCCAGGGTGCGGCTGAAGCGCTCCTCCTCGTGGAGGATCACCTTGGCCAGGTAGGAGCGCTTGTCGGGGAGATCCGGGTAGCTCTCCCCCATGATGTCGACCACCACCCCGGACACCGCGTGGAAGAACGGCGCGTCGAAGCCCAGCAGGCGGCCGTGGCGCATGGCCCGGCGCATCACCCGGCGCAGCACGTAGCCGCGCCCCTCGT
>JARGFW010000139.1 GCA_029211085.1 Deferrisomatales bacterium
TGGGCCGGTCGTTCAGCATCACAGTGGAGGCCCGGGCCCTGGTGAGCCGGGGTCCGTACCGCTGGGTGCGGCACCCGGTGTACCTGGGGGAGATGGCCACCGCCGCGGCGGTGGCCCTGTGGCGCTGGTCGCCGCGCAACGGCGTGCTCCTGGCGCTGTTCGTCGCCGTGCAGTTGCTGCGCAGTCGCTGGGAGGAGGAGAAGCTGGCGCGGGTGTTCCCTGCCTACCGGGTTCTGTGCCGGCACTCCCGCTGGTTCTGGTGAGTAGGGCAGGCGGAACCGTCCTCCGGTGACGGCGTGGCGCATGGGCAGGTTGTTCCACGGGTCTCCCCTGCCGATCGTCAAGAAGCGCTTTCGGGGGAATCGCGGGCCGCGGAACTCGACCCGGGAGGGGTGATGGGGCAGGCTGTGGCGGTGGTCGGGTTTCGGGGCTATTGGGACTCGGTGGCGGCCGCGCTGGACGCGGTGGGGGCTGCCGCCGTGTTGGGCCGTCAGCGGCGGGTGCTGATCAAACCCAATCTGGTCAACGCCGCACCCCCGCCGGTGACCCTGCCGGTGGCCTGCGCCGAGGCGGTGGTGCGCTACGTGCGCGACTGCAGCGCTGCCGAGGTGCTGGTGGGGGAGGGCCCGGGGCAGGTGGGGCTGTCCGGACTCGACGCGCTGCACCTCCACGGGTATGGGGCGCTGGCCCGACGCTACGGGGTGACCCTGGTGGACCTGGACGGCGCAGAGTTGAAACGCTTGGAGAACCCCCTGTGCTCGGTGTTCCCGGAGCTGTGGCTGCCGCGGGTGGTGTTGGAGAGCTTCGTGGTCTCCGTACCGGTGCTCAAGGCCCACTCCCTGGCTGGGGTGACCCTGAGCATGAAGAACATGTTGGGCTGTGCCCCGGCCGCCCACTATCGCCGGGGAGACGCCTGGAACAAGGCGGCGTTCCACGCCCGCATGGGCGCAGCGGTGTTCGAGTTGAACCGCTACCGCAAACCGGATCTGGCCCTGGTGGACGCCAGCGTGGGGTTGGCCGAGTTCCACCTGGGGGGCCCCACCTGCGATCCGCCGGTGAACCGGCTCCTTGCCGGGTTCGATCCGGTGGCGGTGGATGCTGCCGGCGCCACCCTGTTGGGGTTGGACTGGCGCCGGGTGGAACACATCCGGCTGGCCGACGGGGTACTGGGAAGGGCTCCACAGGGAGTGCGGGCAGTGGGCGGGTAGGTCACCCGGGAACGCACCTCCTGCCCTTCCCGGGGCTCGGGTCTGGACCCGCAGGCCGCGGCCCGTGGCCCTGTAAGAGGCCGTGGTCGGAGCGATCGTCGCCGACCTCTACCGGCCGCGCCCGCCCCTCTTCCTGCCGAGGTAGTGCTCGATGCTGGGGCCCATCAGTTCCAGTGCGGTGGCGTCGTAGGGAGGCAGTTCGGCGTCGGACCGCCCCAGGGGCGCCACCCGCGCTCCCCACTGGATCACTCCTGCACCCCAGGTGAGCCCGGCCCCGAAGGTGGCGGTGAGCAAGGTGCTGCCCGTCTGCACTTGTCCCGCCTCCAGTGCGTCGCACAGGGCGATCGGGACCGACGCCGCCGAGGTGTTGCCGTACTCCTGGAGTCGCACCACGACCTTGTCCATCGGCACCTCCAGGCGCTTGGCCATGGCCTGGATGATGCGGAGGTTCGCCTGGTGGGGGACGAACAGATCGATGGCCTCGGGCGCAATCCCCTCGGCGTGCAGCACCTCGACGCAGGCTTCCCCCATGCACCGCACGGCGTGACGAAAGATCTCCGGGCCGTCGAACTCCAGGGAGAGGTGGATGCGGTCGTGGGCGATGCGGTCGAACCCGTGGCCCCAGTTGGGCATGTGCAGGGCCTCCCGGGTGTCCGGAACGCACCCCAGCTTGGCCCGGAGCAGGCCGGTCTTCGTGGCGCTGGGCTCCAGCACCACGGCGCCCGCACCGTCTCCGAACAGCACCGCCGACTCCCGGCGGCTCCAGTCCATCAGCCACGAGGTGCGTTCGGCGCCGATCACCAACGCCCGTTCGATCGAGCCGGCGCGGATCATGTCGGTGGCGACGTTGAGGCTGTAGAGGAAACTACTGCAGGCGGCGTTGAGGTCGAACGCGGCGGCGCGGGGGCTGCCGAGTTGGTTCTTGAGCTTGGAAGCCGTGTTGGGAATGATCTCGTCGGGGGTGGTGCTGCCGAGGATGATCAGATCCAGTTGGTCCGCACCCAGGTTCGCCGCTGCCAGGGCCCGTTCGGCGGCCACCCGGGCCAGTTCCCCGGTGGGGACATGGCTGTAGTGGCGTCGCCGGATTCCCGACCGGCTGAAGATCCAGTCATCCGAGGTGTCCAGGAACGTCGCCAGGTCGTCGTTGGTCATCACGGCCGGTGGCACGCACTGGCCCCAGCCGGTGATCTCCGCAAAGCGCATTCCGCCCTCTTCTCCTCGATGGGCCGGGGCGCGTGCCCGGTCGGCCCGGTTCCGTCAGCCGATCCCCAGTCGTTCCCGCAGGCCCTGCTCCCCCCGCGGGCCGGGCAGGCTGGCCTGCAACTCGCCATCCCGAAACAGCAGCACCGTAGGAACGCCGCGCACCTGGTAGCGGGTTGCGGTCTGCGGGCTGCGATCGATGTCCAGCCACAACACCCGGGCGGAGCCGTAGAGGTGGGCCGCCATCAGCCGGACGCTCGCCTCGTACTGGGCGCAGGTGCCACAGGCCTGGCTTGCGACCACCACGACCGCGGGGGCCGTGCAGCCGCACATCTCCGCGTCCCACTCGATGTCGGTCACCGGGATGGGTTGGGTGTGGGAGGCGATGATCGGCGCGCCGCAACGTGGGCAGCGGTGCCACTCCCGGGTATCGCCGTGGGGAACGCGGTGTTCCGTACCGCACGACGAGCACTGGATCAGATAGGTGTCGGGCATGGTCCTCGGCTCCCGGTGGGTGAACTCGGGCCGGAGGCATCCTAGACCAGGAGGACGGGGAACGGGAAGGGGCTCGGCGTGCCCATCGCGAAACAACCATCCCGCCGAGGCGACCGGGCACCCGGTCGCTCCCATTCCCTGCGGTGCTGTTCTAGTCATGACCCTTTCGCAAAGGGGTGGGGCTGGCACGGTGTCTGCAGACCTTGTGAGGGCGAGGCGTGGCGGTTGGTAGGGTGCATGGGGGTGCATGCGCATGTTTCCCGAAGGGACGCGGTCCGGTGGCGGACGCCCCGGAGGCGGAAGAGGAGGAACCCATGTGGAATCTGCCCCGATGGATGGTGCGGCTGTGTGTTATGACGCTGTTCGGCGCCGGCCCGGTCGCGGCCGAGGAGACGTTGGTGCGGTGTTTCCTGGTGGACGCCCGCGTCCACGTGGCTGTGGTGTCCTCCAGCGCGGGGCCCGAGGGGGAACTGGTTTGGCGCGACACGGTCACGGGTGAGAGCGGAGGAGCGCCGTTTACGGCCCTAGGGGATCGCTTGATGCTGCGCGGCGTCGCGTCCGGACCGGTCGTCGCTCGACTGCTCCCCGACCTGGCCATCGTGCTGGAGCACCCCCCCTGGGACCGGGAGAGCCGCGGCCCGTCCCTGGGCATCGCCCTCAACTGACCCTCGGCCACCCGCCGCGGCGACCGCTGCGGCGTCGCCCGACGCGGGCCGAAAACCCCAAGTTCCCGGGCACCCAGAAGAACGCCCCGGCTCCTGCAGCCGGGGCGTTTTCTGGATGCGTTGCGGGTGGATCTGTCCTTGCCCTGCGGGAGCCCTCCTGCGATGCTCTTGGCGGCAGCCCCCGCACCCGCGTTCTGGAGCCGTAGCCTGTGCCAGCGCCCTCGTCCAATCGTGAGCCCGCCGCCGCCGCGCCGTTCGGCACCCACCTGTGGCAGCTGGTGCCCTTCGCCCGCCCTTACCGCATGCGCATCGCCGCCGGGCTGCTCAGCAACGTGGCGGCCCGGTTCTGCGATCTGCTGCCCATGGTGGTGGTGGGCCGGGTGGTGGACGTCATCGCCCCGGGGTCGGCGGGAGCGGTGCCCGCAACCCTGACCTTCGTCGGCTACGGTCTGGCCGTCCTGGTCACGTTCCTCGGCTTGGCGGGGTTCCAGAGTGTCAGCGATTACGCTTGGAGCAGCATGGCCCAAAAGATCCGCCACGACCTGCGGGTGCGCCTGTACGGGCACCTGCAGCGGCTCGATGTGGCGTTCTTCGAGGACCGCCAGTCGGGGGACCTGCTGTCGGTTTTGTCCAACGACGTGGACAATCTGGAGAACTTCTTCGCCGACGCCACCACCAGCATCGTGCGCATCGCGATCACCTTCGTCGGGGTGTACGGGTTCCTGCTGTGGCTCGATTGGCGGTTGGCCCTGCTGCTGTTCGCACCCATGCCGTTCGCCGTGGGGGCGGTGCGGTTCTTCGCCACCAAGGTGCAGCCCCAGTACCGCCGGGCGCGGGAGGCCGTGGGGGCGATCAACAGCATCGTCGAGAACAACCTGCAGGGCATCGGGGTGATCCAGGCCTACACCGCGGAGGCCCCGCAAGAGCGGCGGGTGGAGCGGCAGTCCGCCGAGTACCGCGACGCCGCGATCGCCGCCGCCCGGGAGCGGGCCCGCTTCATCCCCCTGATCTACGGCATCGCCGGGGTGTCGTTCGCCTTGCTGATCGGCGCCGGCGGGTGGCTCACCTACGCCGGGCTGGGCCCCAGCCTGGGCGACTACACCACCTTCATCCTGTTCGCCACCCGGCTGGTGATGCCGCTGTTCGTGTTCGGCATGCTGATCAACCAGATCCAGCGTTCCGAGGCGTCAGCCCGGCGCATCGTGGAGTTGCTGGCGGTGGAGCCGACGATCCGCGACCGGCCCGGGGCGGTGGATCTGGACGGGGTGCCCCGTTGCGTGGAGTTTCACGACGTGCACTTCGCCTACGCGAACCGCGCTCCGGTGCTCAACGGGGTGGACCTGCGCATCGAGCCGGGCCAGGTGGTGGGGGTGGTGGGGCCCACCGGCGCGGGCAAGAGTACCCTGATCAAACTGTTGCTGCGCTACTACGAACCGGACACGGGCAGCGTGCGGGTGAACGGGGTGCCGTTGGCCGAGCTTTCCCTGGCCGGGTTCCGGCGCCATCTGGGTTACGTGAGCCAGGAAGCGTTCCTGTTCGCCGGCACGGTGGAGGAGAACATACGCCTGGGCTCCCCGGATGCCTCCCCGGAGCAGGTGCGCGCGGCCGCCCGCATCGCCGGGATCGCGGAGTTCATCGAGGCGCTGCCCGAGGGCTTTCTCACGGTGGTCGGGGAACGGGGCGTGAAGCTCTCCGGGGGCCAACGCCAGCGCATCTCCCTGGCCCGGGCGGTGCTGCGCGACCCGCCCCTGCTGATCCTCGACGAGGCCACCTCGGCGGTGGATACCCGCACCGAGGAGGCAATCCAGCGCAACCTGCATCAGTTCCGCGGCGGGCGCATGACCCTGGCCGTGGCCCATCGGCTGTCCACGATCCGCCAGTGCGACGAAATACTGGTACTGGTAGATGGGGTGGTGGTGGAGCGCGGTACCCACGACGGTCTGCGGGCCGCGGGCGGAGTGTACGCGGATCTGTGGCAGGTGCAGAGCGGCCGTGCGGTGCGGCAGTCGTCTGATGCCGCGTCCCCGGCGGCTTGACCTGGAGCCAGCTGGCGGCTGATTGATTCCGGAGGTGAGGATGGATCGAGGTCGGATGTGGAGGGTCTTGCTGACGGCGATGCTTGTGGCCGCCGGCTGCGAGACCGGACGGCCGCCCCCCGGTGCGGGGCTGGCGGACACGGCAGCGGCCCTCGACGCAGAGCTGGGGCGGGTGCGCGAGGCCGCGGTGGAATTGGCGGCGGCGGCCGCGGAGTGCTTTGCCGATCCGGCCCGCTATGCCGTGCCGCGGTTTCCCGAGCGCGAGTATCGCACCTTCGAGGGCACCCTGACCTACTACCAGGGCGGCCCCGGGGAGAGCGCGGCACTGTTGTCCCAGCCGACACCGGCGGGCGAAGCGGCGCTGGGGCAGATGCGGCTCCTGGAGCACCTGGACGGGGCGCTGCGCCAGGTGGTGGCCGCGTCCCCCCTGGTGGCGATGGCCTGGGTCGCCACCGGCGGTTCCGCGGCGGTGTTCTTCCCCCCCTTCGACCTGGTGGCCTACGTCCCGGGGGGCATCGAGGTGCCCCGGGACATCCTGCCCTACCGGGCGGCGGCGCCCGCCAGCAACCCGAGGCGGGTCCCGGTGTGGGTCGAACCCTACGTGGACATGTGTGGCAAGGGCTACATGGTGACGGTGAGTGCGCCGGCGTACAGGGGGCCGGAGATGGTGGCCGTGGCCGCCGCTGACGTGGCGGTGGCTGGAGTGGTGGGTCGGTTTCTGCCCGGGAACGCGGCGGAACTGCGCCTGCTGCTGACCGCGTCCGGGTTCCTGGCCGGCGCCACCGAGACCGCGGGCCGCGCCCTGGGGATCGAGGCCCTGGGGCGCTTCAACTACCTCGACCAGGTACAGCGCGACGCCCCGGCCCCGGAGCGGTTCAACCTGGCCCAGCACCCCACCGCGGAGGTCCGCGAACTGGCTACCCGTGTGCTAGGCGGACAGTCGTCGTTTCCCCTCCCCGTGGGCGAACGGCGCTACCAGGTCGCCAACGCCGCGGTGCCGGTGGCGGGCTGGCACCTGGTGGAACTTCGGGAGTTGCCGTGACCGGCCGGACCCACTCCGGACCCGCACGTTGGGGCAGGGGGATGCAGCTGCGCACCCGCATCCTGCTCTGCGTGGCCGCCCTCTGCCTGGTGACGATGGCCGTGGGCGGGGTCAACCTGACCCTGTTCTTGCGTGGGCGGGCCACTGTGGAGCAGGCGGCGACCCGGGTGCTGATCCAGGTCGAGCACCTGGGAAGTGCCTACCTCCTGGTCGAGGGGGTGGAGCAGCTCCTGCTGCGGGCCATGCTCTCCCCCGCCGCGGAGCGGGCCGACGCGGTGGGCGAACTGGACCGCATCAGCCTGGCGTTCTACGCCGCCCTTGAGGACCCGGAGACGGCACCGGTGGAGGAGGCGTTCCGGGCCTACTACTTCTTGGCGAAGAAGGTGTTGGCGGTGGAGGGGGAGGCCCCGATCCGGGATCACCCCGACCTGTGGGGGGCCTTCGCGGATCGCAAGCTGGGCCTGATCCGCCAATTGGAGTCGTCCCTGGAACGTCGCACGGTGGAGGCCCAGCAAGCCGTCGCGCGGGTGCGGGCGGATTTTCGGGTCAGCAGCAGCCTCTCCCTGGGGGTGGCGGTCGCGGCGTTGGCTGTGACCCTGCTGGTCGCCGCGGTGCTCCACCGCTTCTTCCTCCGCCCGGTGGGAGAGCTGTCCCGCGCGGTGCAGGCGGTGGCGGGGGGGCGGCTGGACTTGCCGGTGGTCACGGGCAGAGGCGATGAGCTGGGGCTGCTCGCTGCCACCCTGGAGAATCTGCGGGTACGCCTGGCAGAGCGCGAGAGCCAGTTGGCTGCACACCGGGACGACCTGGAGCGCGCGGTGGCCGAGCGCACCGAGGAGCTGAGCGCCGCCAACCGCCGGTTGTCCCGGGAGGTGGCGGAGCGAGCCCGGGTCGAGGAGGAGCTGCGCACCCTCAACGAGACCCTGGAACAGCGGGTAACCGAGCGCACCCGGGAACTGCGCCGCAGCCAGACCCTGGAGGCCATGGGCCGGCTCGCGGGAGGAGTGGCCCACGACTTCAACAACCTGCTCGGCGGAATCCTGGGCTGTCTGTATACCGCCCGGTTGGAGGTGGAGAGCACGCCTGCGGTGTTGGAGGAACTGGAGCGGGCCCAGCGGTTATGCAAGCGGGGTGGCGATCTCACTGCGCAGCTCCTGACCGTGGCCCGCCAGGGGAGCGGGCGGACGGAGGTCATCGACGGCCGCCGCATGCTGGAAGGACTGGGTAGCCTGCTCAAGCGCACCCTGCCCCTGCACATCCAGTTTCGCATGGAACTGGAGGGTGTGCTGCCGTCGCTGCGGGCAGACCGCTCCCGCCTCCACACGGCGCTGCTCAACCTCGCCCTCAACGCTCGGGATGCGATGCCCGAGGGGGGAACCCTCACCCTGCGCTCCTGGGCTGTCCCGGGTCGCTGGGTCATCCAGGTGCAGGACACCGGGGAGGGTGTCCCTGAGGCTTTTCGGGAGAAAGTGTTCGAACCGTTTTTTACCACCAAGGAGGTGGGGGAGGGCACCGGCCTGGGCTTGTCTCTGGTGCACGCGACCGCGGAAGAACTAGGGGGATCGGTACAGCTGGATGCGGGGCCGGGGGGGGGGGCCCGGTTCACCCTGTCCCTGCCGGTGGAGGCGGCGGTTCCCCGGCCGGACCCGCAGCGGTTGCCGGAGGCGGGTCACCCCCTGTGTGGCGGCCGGTTGCTGGTGGTGGAGGACGAACCCCCGGTGGCCGGGATGATGGTGGCGGTTCTGGAGGCGGCGGGGTACACGGTGTTGGCGGCGGATACCGGTACGGCGGCCCTGGAGTTGCTCACCGCCCACCGCGACGAGGTGGTGCTGGTGCTGCTCGACCTGATACTCCCCGGAGTGAGTGCTGCGTCGATCTACCGGCTGCTGCGCAGTGTCACACCGGAACTTCCCGTGCTGTTCACCACCGGACGCGAGGACCTGGCCCGCAGCCTGGATCCGGAAGTACCGGTGCTGCCCAAACCGTTCACCGACTCCGAGTTGCTGGCGGCGGTCGCGGCGGTGCTCGCTTCCGACGCGGCCAGCGCCGCCGGGCCGGTTGGACTGGTCGACAAACCCTGGTAGCTTTAACCCGTTCATTGGGCGGCGCGGGTTCGCGTCGTCGGGCTTTCTATTCCGCTTCTCGAGGAGGTGACGCAGATGAGTGACGGCTCCCTTTCGGCGACCCAGAAGTTCGAGCAGGCGCTGCGCATCGGCCGCCCGCCGAACGTGGTGAAGCTGTTTCCGAACTCCCGGGCCCTGCTGGTCAGCGGCAAGGTGGTGGACCGGGCGATGCTGGCCAAGGGCAACGCCATGTGCATCGCCGCCAACGCCCGCAACCGCTTCATCATCCACGGCGCCCTGCGCGCCGCCGAGCGCGCCGACGCCGCGCTGATCATCGAGATCGCCAAGTCCGAGGGGGGCGCCGACGCCTACTGCGCCGTGGACTACTGGAACATGGCCACCTACATCGACGCGGTGGCCAACCAGTTGGGGGTCACCGTACCGATCGCCGTGCACGCCGACCACTATGCCCAGAAAAACCCGACCGACGTGGCGCGGTCCATGGCGGAAATCCCCACCATGTTCGACGCCGGCATCACCTCCATCGCCATCGACGCCTCCCACATGCCCGACGCCGACAACCTGGCCGCCACGGTGGCGTTGAACGCGATGGTGCCGGCCTGGGCCGGGCTGGAGACCGAGGTGGGGGAGATCAAGGGAGACCAGGGGCTGTCCACCGCCGAGGAGGCCCTGTTCCTGATCCAGGGGCTCAACGCCCACAATGTGTTCCCCGACTGGATCGCCCTGAACAACGGCACCAGCCACGGCATCCAGGCCAGTGCCGCGGGCATCCAGGTGGAGCTCACTGCGGAGATCCACCGGGTACTGGAGCCCTACGGGGTATCCGGCGCCCAGCACGGCACCTCGGGCAACAGCTTCGAGCGCCTGCGCAGCATCGTCCGGCAGACCCGCACCACGAAGGCCAATGTCGCCACCGCCCTGCAGATGGTGAGCTGGGGGGTGAAGGTCAACGAGTACGGCAACGCCTTCCAAGATGACAGCGGGGCGTTCGTGCGGGAGCAGCAGTCCGGCGCCAGTGACGCACTGTGGACGAAGATGGTGGCCTACGCCGCCGAGCGGGGGTGGTCTGCCGGCGACTACAAAAAGCTCAACCTGCCTTTCGAGGGCAAGTTGTGGGCCCAGCCCCGGGAGTTCCGGGAACGCATGGTAACGGCGGTGGAGGAGTTCGTGTACCGGCTGTTGACCGAGGTGTTCAACGCCACCGGCACCGGCTCCCTGGGGGTCGACGCGATCCTCGCCGCGGGCTCCTACGACCTGGGACCCAAGGCGCAGCGCATCGAGGATCCGGCGGAGTGGAGTTTCGAGAAGGCCGCGGCCCGGGCCGCGACCCTGTTCAAAGAGGACGCGCCGGAGGGAAATTTCGACGACTGACCGGTTGCCCCGCGTTCCCGGCCCGGATTCCCCTAGACGGGGCAGGGCGGATTGGCTATACAGGGGCGATGCGACGTTCACGGTTTTTGACGGGAAGGCAGACAACGATGTCCGGATGGCGATTTACCTTTGACGGCTTCTTTTTTGGCGGCTTTTGCCCCGCTGCCCAAGCGTCGGAGGTCTGACCGGACCCCCTCCCGATACGGGATCAACCAGACGGCCACGGGCAGCTCCACAGCGCCCCTGGCCGTTTTTTTGTGGCTGGGGACCGGAGATTGCCTGCGCTGCAACCCCAGGAAAGGAACACCGATGATCATCATTCTCAAGCAGGCAGTGGCCGAGGACTCCTCCGAGATGGACCAGTTGCGGGCCGTCGCGGCGCGCTACCCCGACATCCAGCTCAGCCTGCACAACGTGCCCGGCTCCCTGCAGACCATCAGCGAAGTGTACGTGTTCGGCCCCACCCGCCAGGTGCCCACCGAGGCCTTCGACGAGCTGCCGTTTGTCCAGAAGGCGTTCCGGGTCAGCTCCAACTACCGCATCATCGGCCGCCACGAGGGCAACGCTCCCACGGTGGGTTTCGAGTACCGGGGGCTGACGTTCTCCCAGGACAATTTCCACCTGTTCGCCGGCCTGTGTGCGGTGGACACCCGGGAGCACGTGGAGTTGATGCTGGCGGGCCTGCAGCGGGCAGGGCTGAAGACCACCCGCATGGGCGCCTACAAGCCCCGCACCTCTCCCTACGACTTCCAGGGGCACGAGGCTGCGTGCCTGCCCTACGTGTTCGAACTGGCCGGGAAATACGGCATTGAGGTGGTCGCCATGGAGGTGACCCACGAGTCCCACCTGGAGGAGATCGCCGACGCCCTGGACCGGGCCGGGGACCCCACCGGCGTGATGGTGCAGATCGGCACCCGCAACACCCAGAACTTCGAACTGCTCAAACATGTGGGCCGGCAGACCCGGTTCCCGGTGCTGTTCAAGCGGGGCATGGGCATCACCCTGGAGGAGTCCCTCAACGCCTGCGAGTACGTGGCCAGCCACGGCAACCAGCGCATCGTGTTCTGCCTGCGGGGCATGAAGACCAACCTGGGGGACCCCCACCGCAACCTCGTGGATTTCGCCCACGTGCCGGTGGTTAGACGCCAGACCCGGTTGCCGGTGTGCGTGGACCCGTCCCACTCGGTGGGCAAGAAGGTGCGCGCCACCGACGGCGTGCTGGACATCCAGCATGCCCTGGCCCAGGGGGTGATCGCCGGGGCCAACATGGCCATCGTGGATTTCCACCCGCGGCCGGGACAGGCCCTGTGCGACGGACCCCAGGCCCTGCTCCTGGAGGAGCTGCCGGGTTTCCTTGAGGATCTGGAGATCTGTCGGGAGGCCTACCTCAAACGGGTGGCCGCGGCGCAACGCCATGGGGTGCCCCCGGCGGGCTGACCGACCCCGGTTCGGGGGTTGGCGATGGGAGTGGTAGGCTTTCCACGCAGCGACGGCTCCAGGGAGGTGAAATGGGACAGCCGATCGATCGGGACCGGTTCGCGCCGGAGGAGTACCGGCGCTTTGCCGAGCGCCTGGAGCATGGGTTGGAAGCCTTGGGTTTGTTGCTGGCCCGACCGGGATTCGGCGCCGGCCCGCCCACGGTGGGGGCGGAGGTGGAGTTGTGCATCGTAGACGGGAACGCGGCCCCTCACCCGGTCAACGCGCGGGTCCTGGCCGGGACCGCCGATCCCCGCCTCGACCACGAACTGAACCGCTTCAATCTGGAACTCAACCTCCCCCCCGTTCCCCTCGCCGGGCGACCGTTTGCGCGCCTGGGGGTGGAGATGGACGACGCCCTGGCCGCAGCCCGCCGCGCCGCGGCTCCCCATCGGGGGCGCATCGCGGCCATCGGCATCCTGCCCACGTTGACCCCGGAGGACCTGCAGTTCTCGGCGATGAGCGACGTCTCCCGCTACCGGGCCCTGGCCGACGGCCTGCGGCGGGAGCGCCGGGGCCCGTTCCAGATCCATATCCACGGCCCGGAACCTCTGGTCACCGAGACCGAGGAGATCACCTACGAAGGGGCGTGTACCTCCCTGCAGGTCCATCTGCGCGTGCAACCGGAGGAGTTCGGCGCGTTGTACAACGCCGCCCAGATGGCCACAGGGCCGGCGCTGGCGGCGGCCGGCAACTCCCCGACGTTTCTCGGGCACCGGTTGTGGCGGGAGACCCGGGTGGCGCTGTTCAAACAGGCCGTGGACGCCCGATCGGGCGGTGGTGGACCCCACCCCGGGCGGGTCAGCTTCGGGCGTCGCTGGCTGCGGGGCGGGGTGACCGACCTGTTCGCCGCAGGGGTGCACGGCCACCCGCCCCTGTTGCCGATCTGCAGCACCGAGGACCCTCTGGCGTGCGTGACCGCCGGCGGAACCCCTCAGCTGTCCGAACTGCGGCTGCACAGCGGCACCGTGTGGCGCTGGAATCGGCCGGTGTACGAGCCTGGCGACGGCGGCCACCTGCGCATCGAGATGCGGGCCCTGCCCGCCGGGCCCACCTCCCGGGACATGGCGGCCAACGCCGCGTTCCTGGTGGGGCTGACCCTGGGTCTGGCGGGCGACCCGGCCGCGACCCCGGCCCGGTTTCCGTATGCCTGGTTCCACGGCAACTTCTACCGCGCCGCCCAGTCCGGCCTGGAGGCGCGGGTCCGCTGGCCCGACCCCGGTGGTGCGGTGCGGCAGCTGGGAGCCGCCGAGCTCCTGCCCGAGTTGGTGGCGGTGGCGCGTCGGGGTCTGGAGGACGCCGGAGTGAAGCCGGCGGAGGTGGACGAACAGTTGGAGGTGATCGCCGGCCGCATACGCACCGGACAGACCGGGGCCGTGTGGCAGGTTCGCCAGCTGGCGGCCCTGGAGCCCCGCCATGGTCGTGCCGCGGCCCTGCGGGAGGTGGTGGAGCGCTACCTGGCGTTGGCCGACACCGGCCAGCCGGTGCACACCTGGCCGGTGGGGTAGGGGCTCAAGTCGAACCCCGGACCGGCCGATTCGAGCCGGGAACCCGCCGATCCGCACAGGAGCACCGATGGACGTCTCTTCCCTGGTTTCCGGAGCCGCCAACGCGGCGCGGCTCCAGCGGCTTGGCGGCCTGGCCCAGGCGCCGGACGCTGCCGGCGCCCAGGTGGCGCTGCTCGATCAGGTGCTTGAGCTCGAGCGACAGTTCGCGTCGCAACTGCTGCAAAGCATGGGGGTGGGGGGAAACCTGGACCTATTCGCGTAGGCGGCGGGGATAAGGACCTCC
>JARGFW010000140.1 GCA_029211085.1 Deferrisomatales bacterium
CGGAACCCGTCGAGGGGCACGTCCAGGGTCTGCAGCAGGCGCGGCACCAGTCCCTCGGGCTGGTCGAGCAGGGCCAACAGCAGGTGCTCGCCGTCCACCTCCTGGTGGCCGCGCTGGACGGCGATGGTCTGGGCCTCGCTGAGAGCTTCCTGGGATTTCTGGGTGAAGCGGTTCAGGTCCATAGGGGCTCCTTGGGTGAGAGGCAAAGGTCGGGCAGCGGGCTGCAGCAAAGCGCCCGGGACTGGCGGAACGCCCCGGGCACAGTGGGCAAGATAATGCCGGAACCGGACAAGGCAAGGGCGAAAAGAACAAAAATGTACTTTGACTGGGACTGCGCGGGTTGTGTGGGGGAGAGTTTGCGCCGATAGGTTGGAAGGGAGTCACGGAGGATCACGTTCGTGGAGGGAACCGGATGCGCATCGTGGTTGGAATGTGCTGCTTGTTTCTAGCGGGGTGGCCGGGAGGGGCGACGGCCGGTCGTCAGCATCGGGAGGCTTGGTATCAGGGTTGGTGGTGCGCCGAGCGGGGTGGGGAGACCGAGGTGGTGCTGGAAGACGGCACGCGGGTGGACTGCGTGACGGCCACCCACGCGGTGGAGTTCGAGTTCGCCGACAAATGGGCCGAAGCGATCGGCCAGAGCCTGCACTATGCCCGCCGTACCGGGCGCCGCGCGGGGGTGGTGCTGATTCTGGAAGATGCTGCAGAGCGCCGCTACTGGCAGCGTCTCACCGGGAACATCACCTACTTCGGCCTTCCCATCGACGTCTGGCAGGTGGGGACAGGGTGGGACATCCTTCTCGGGGTCCCTTCCGTGCCAGGCCAGGTTCCGGCTCTGGCCGATCGGGTTGATCCAGGCTAGGTTTCCACGCCGGGGGTCACACCGAGGAACGAAACGTGGGGTCTCGCTCTTGGGGGAACTGGGGCGGATCGGGCGGACGCTTCTTTGGAGATTCCTGGCAAAAGCACCTACGGCCCGGGCAGTTCGCCCGGGCCGTAGGTGCTGGTACGAGGTCGTTCGGCGGGGCCTGGTCAGCCGATGAAGGAACGTCTGAACAGGTCGGAGATGGCCTGGATAGCCGCCTCGTTGATGTGGCGGGTGCCGGTGCCGCAGATGGTCTTGTGTTCGACCACCGGGATCTCCTCGACCCAGGTATCGTCCTTCCAGGTGAACCAGGACTCCTTGATCTGGTCGAACACATACAGGGGGCGGTTGTACATCTTGGCCAGCTCCGCGGCCCAGCCGGTGCCGCCTTTGACGGTGCCGTCCCAGAGAATCTCTCCCACCACGAACACCTGGTAGCCGTTGTTCACCTGGTGCCAGATGCTCTGAAGAATCTGGCGTATCCAGGGGCGGGTCGAGTAGTCGCGGCCCAGGCGCTTGGATACTTCCGCAAGGCTCACGTCGCTCTTGGTCAACTCCTCGGCAGACAGGGTCTGCATGTGCGTCGAACGATTGATATGGTGACCGGGGAAGGTGAAGTTGACCTCCTGCAGCCCGTGTGCAGCCGCTGCCTCACCGAACGCGGCTTCGGTACCCCGGGCTCCACCGCTGTACAGGGTGACTTCTCGTGCGTCCATGGTCGCGGGTCCTTTCTCGCGGCGTGGCGCCGCGATCCACTCATTGCCAGCTTGGAAAGAGAACCGCTCTCTTTATCGGAAACCATCGGTTGCGTCAAATGATTTCCTCTCGACCGGGTGGTGCGGAGGGCTGGCCCTTGCCGATGGTACGATGGCAGCCGTGGGGAATCGGAGTTGCGGCGCTTTTCAGGGAGGGGAATGCGGGTTGGTGCACCCGACGGGAACAGTGCCGGGACGTTGAGTAACCCTGTTCGTGGGGACGGGCGCTGCTGGTCCTTGACCGTCTACATTACGACCAGCCGGGGATGCGTGGCGAGATGTTCGACGCTGCTCCGGTGGGAGGCCGTCCGCGATGACCTCTCGGGAGTTAATCTCCCTCGGGGATGGCGGTCGGCTACAGGGTTCTCATGAACGCCCACACGGCGAGAACCAGTGCGCTGGTGAAGGGGAGCAGTAACATATCGAAGGTGTAGCGCTGCCAAAAACTCTTCTGCGGGTCTCTATTCATCGCGGTCCCTCCCTGGATAGTCGTCCTACTTCCACTGATCGGCGCAGGGGGCCAGCGACGTTAGTTTGCGGGAAGCCTGCAGCGACGCGGCGGTGAGGCAATACCGTCGCGGCGCGAAGGAAGGGGCGAGGGGCGCCGTTCCGGGCAAGGCCGCAGGCCATGCCCGCGGAGGGGCGGAGCGTGGCCCCGGGGGTCGTTCAGCGGAGGGAGAGGACGGTCAATACGGTGGCCAGCAGCAGCAGCCCGGCGCCGGCCAGCAGCCAGCGCGTGGCCCCGCTGCTGCGTCTTGGCCGAGCCTTGTGGGGAGGGGCATAGGCGAGTACCTGATCCAGCGCCTCGAGGGACTCCTCGGGTGCCGCCGTCTCGACCTTGACCACGGCCGCCGTGGCGTTGTCCCGTGTGCCCCGGGCGACCGCCTCCTCCACCAACAGGCGTGCCGCGTCCGCCGGGGATTCCGCCCCTCCGGCCGCCGCAAACTGCGCCTCCTCGATGGCCCCGTGGACCCCGTCTGACGTGAGAATGAAAACATCCCCAGGCCGCACTTCCTCTTCTACCAGGTAGGCCTCCACCTCGGCCGTGGTACCGATGGCCCGGGTGAGTACGTTGCGGTCGGGTTGTAGGGCCACCTCCGCGGCTGTGATCAGCCCGGCGTCCACCCGCTCCTGCACCAGGGAGTGGTCTTTGCTGATTTGGAGCACTGCGTCGCCGCGCAGCAGGTAGGCCCGGGAGTCGCCGACGTTGACACAGAAGTAGCGCCCCCCGCGGGTCAAAAGCACCACCAAGGTGGAGCCCATGCCGTGCAGGGTGGGATCGGACATGCTCTTGTCGTACACCCGCCGGTTCACGTCTGCCACCAGTTGGCGCAGTCGCTCCGGAACGTCCGCGGGCGGGGTGTGAGCAGGGAGGCGCCGGCGCAGGAACTCCACTGCGGCTGCGATGGAGAGGGCGCTCGCCTCCTTGCCCCCGGCCGCCCCACCCATGCCGTCGGCGAGGATTGCTGCCGCCAAACCCGGTTCGACTTGCGCCGAGTCCTCGTTTCGCGGGCGGGGCCCCTGCCGTGTGTCGCAGGCCCAGCGGATGGTGATGGACATCGTCTGCGGGTCCCCTGGAACTGCGGGCCGCAGAGGTGCTCGGCCCTTGCCCTTACGGTTTGGCAATCATCCTGTGAGATGGCGGTGCCTTGACAATCTGCTGGCCGTCTGTCGCCCACGTTCGCTGGCACAACCGGCACTGGCCGGCCAGTGGAGTGAGGGTACCCGGCATCGCAACGCGCGTCAAAAGGGTTGGGCGGTCCGGGAGAGGGGTTGTCTTCCTCTCCAACCCGTCGGACGGCTTCTCCGAGGGGGAGCCGCCTCCTGGTTGCTCAGGGCAGCCGCGCCCACTCGTCCCCCAGTCGTTTCAGGTGGCATTGCTCCTCCCGGGCCAGGGCGAACAGCGCGTTGCGGACCGAGGGTTGCCGGAAGTGGTGGGTGAAGCGCAGGTACAGGTCCAGGGCATCCACCTCGAGGGCCATGGCCAGGTCGAGGACGGCGGCGGGGGTAGCGTCCGCCGGGAGCAGTTGCTCCAAACGTTCCGCCGGGGAGGAGCCGTCCTCCAGCACCGCACTGGGCCGGTCGGATCCTAGGGCCTGGGTCCCGGCTGCTTCCCCGCAGGTGTCCCGGCACAACTCCCGGATGCGCTCCTGGTGCGTCTCTTCCCCCCGGGACAGGGCGTCAGCCAGTTCTCGGACTCCCGGGGTGGCGGCTTCCCCGGCGACCCGCCGGTAGAAGCGACGGGTCGCCTCCTCCAATCCGTAGGCCACGGCAAACAGCGCCGCCGGGGTCTCATCCCCCTCCAGCAGGTAGACCCCCTGGTCCACCCGGGCTTCGGATACATGGCCGTGCCAGGCGTCGATGCCGCCGTCCATGGAGGTGGCGTCGAAACCCTGGTTGGCGAGGAAGTGGGCAGCCGACCGGCTGCGGCCCCCGGCCCTTCAGTACACCAGCAACGGTAGGGCCGGGTCCAACTCCCGCCAACGGTCCGGCAGTTGGGAGAGGGGGATCAGCCGGGCCCCCGGCAGGTGCCCGTCCTCGTACTCGGCGGGCTCTCGCACGTCCAGCAGGGTGTAGGTGTGGGCCTCTTGCTGCGCGATCCAGCGGCGGGATTCCTCGGCACTGCGGGTCTTCACCCGGCGCAACAACTCTATGAACCCCATGGCTCCTCCGTGTCGGTCTCCTGGAACTTGCCACAGCGCTGGAAGCGCTCCATGAATGAGGTGTCCAGGTAGTTATGCCCACGAAAGCCCCACCCGGCCCCTCCACACCCAGGGGACCCAAACCACCAGCCCGGTGCCGTCGAGGACGAGCAGGGTGCGTTTCTGGGGGCGGAAAGGCGTCAGAAGGTCCCCGTGTAGAGAGGAGACCAGATTCCGGTACACCAGGGCTCCTTGCGGATGGCGCACATCGCCACCCGGGTCTGCCGGGGCTGGTAGCTGTCGCCGAGAATGCCCAACTCCATGCCGTAGAAGTAGTTAGGTTGGGGGGCGGGACCCAACCGAATGATCCGGACCCCGCAACGGCCCAGGGCGCTGCCGCATCGCGTCCAGATCGGCTGCCCACCGCCGACGAGCAGGGTGTTCGTCACGGACCCCCCGGGGGGATCCATGGGCCCGGTCAACCCGCGGGCAGGCGCGGGAAACCCAGGGACTATAGCGGAGGCTGTGGAGATTTCAAGCAGGGCAAGGGAAACGCTCCCGGAACTGCGTCGCCAACAGCGCCAGGTGGGGCGGCAGCCGGGCGACTACAGGGTCCCGGATCGCCTCGGGTACGCCCTCGAAAAAGGCCTCGGCCACCGCTCCGGCGATGCAGGCGATGGTGTCGCTGTCGCCACCGATGCTGATCGCCAGGCGCACCGCCTCCTCGAACCCCTCTGCTTCCAGAAACGCCCGCAGGGCCTGGGGCACCGATCCCTGGCAGGTGACGTCGAAGGCATAGCTGGGGCGGATGGCGGCGAGGGGAATCCCCAAGTCATACCCGAAGCGGCCTTCGATCTCCGCGCAGATGTGGGCTTTGCCGGCTCCCTGCCGCGCCAGCAGCACCGCCAAGGCGGTGGCCTGGGCACCGCGGATGCCTTCGGGATGGTCGTGGGTGGCGGCGGCGCTGGCCCGGGCCGCCTCCAGTACCGTGGTCACGCCATCCCAGGCGTAGGCCACCGGGCTGACGCGCATGGCGGAGCCGTTGCCGTAGCTGCGGTAGGGTGGGGCGCCGTGGGTCGCGGCCCAGTGCCGGAAACGGGGTCCGTAGCCGGCGTCGGGGTAGCGGCGGAAGAGGTCACGGTAGGCGGCGGCGTAGTCGGGGGCCGCGGGTCGTTCGAGAATGGCGGCGGCGGTGGCCACGGTCAGCACGCTGTCGTCGGTGAATGTGCTGTCTGGAGAGAACAGCGGGAACTCGGTGGTCTTGACGTTGTGCCACTCGAAAACGGAGCCGATCACGTCGCCGGCGATCGCCCCCAGCACGGCCTCAGTCCCGGATCGCCGTCGGCATTGGGGTCATTCGGTACTCCGGGCGCACCCGCTCCAGGCCGCAGAGCATGTTGGCCTTGCGCGGGCGGCTATTGCAGAGCAACACCCGGGGGAACACGGGTGGGAGGCTAGTCTTCGCGGATGAGCAGGCTGTAGATGATGAACGCGCCGATCACCACCCCGCCTCCGGCGAACATCAATACGGTGCGATCGGGGCCGTTGCTCTCACCCACCAGCACGTAGCGGGTTAGCAGGCTGATCAGCAGCCCGCCGGTGAGGATGACGAAGGTGATGCGCCACTTGAGCAGCACCGACACCAGCGTCAGCACGCCCAGGAACGCCATCCCGTAGGGGTGGG
Source organism: Deferrisomatales bacterium (assembly GCA_029211085.1). Lineage (GTDB taxonomy): Bacteria > Desulfobacterota > Deferrisomatia > Deferrisomatales > JARGFW01 > JARGFW01. The sequence continues at coordinate 5,944 of JARGFW010000140.1, forward strand.
TGAACAGGGCCACCAGACGGTCATTGGAGACGTTCTCGAACAGTCCCTCCCAGTCAACGGAAGCGAACCTCTCCTGCATTCCCTGCCACATCACGACACCTCCTGGGTACGCGGACGAGCATATCAGAGCAACGAACGGCAGGGCCACGGCCGGGCCGCCGGTGGGCCCCGCGTTCCCGTCCCGTATCGTCTCGACGCCTGCGTCCCTTGAATCGCGTCTTGACGGGGCGGGGGTGGATCGGCGACAAGAGGCGGACACCCGAACCCGGACCCCCATGCGCCCCGACCCTACCGACCTGCAGTCGCCCTTTTCAATCCCCCGCTCCGTAGGCGCCCGGTGGTGACCGGGCCCTTGGTCTATCTTCTGCTGTTCGCCGCCGGGCTGGTGGCCGGCACCCTCAACGTCATCGCCGGCGGCGGCTCGTTCCTGACCCTGCCGCTGTTGATCTTCCTGGGACTGCCCCCCACGGTGGCCAACGGCACCAACCGGGTGGGTATCTTCCTGCAGAATATGGGGGCCGTGTGGGCATTCAGTCGCCACGGGGTGGTGGACTGGCGCGCCGTGCTGTGGGCCGCCACCCCCGCGACCCTAGGGGCGGCCGTGGGCACCTGGGCCGCCCTCCACGTGGGGGAGGATACCTTTCGCGATGTACTGGCATGTCTCATGATCGGTGTCACCCTCTACACCCTGTGGGATCCCCTGGGCAAGGTGCGGCGCGGTAACGTGGGGCGGGCCCCGAACCTGCCCGGGTTGGTGCTGGGATTCTTCGTGGTGGGTGTTTACGGGGGCTTTGTCCAGGCGGGGGTAGGGTTCTTGATTCTCGCCGCTACCACCCTGGCCGGCCTGGACCTGGTGCGGGGCAACGCGGTGAAGGTGCTCAGCATACTCATCTACACCGGTGTGTCCCTGGTGATGTTCGCCGCCGGTGGCAAAGTGGCGTGGGGCCACGGCCTGGTCCTGGCCGCGGGTACCGTGTTGGGCAGTCAACTGGGGGTGCACCTGACCGTGCTGAAGGGGCACGCTTGGGTACGGGGGGTGGTCACCGTGGCGGTGATCGGGCTGGCGGTGAAACTGCTGTTGATGGGGTGAGGTGCTGGTCATTACGTCGAAGGGGCCGGCAATGCCGGCCCCTTCGGGGAACTTCGCGGGTCAGACTGGGTTTCCTAGGCGGCTTTCTCGATCTTCCCCGAGCGCAGACAGCGGGTGCAGACCTTCACCCGTTGGGTGCCGCCGTCCACCTTCGCGCGCACTTCCTGTAGATTGGGCAGGATGATGCGCCTGGTCTTGTTGTTGGCATGGCTGACGTTGTTGCCGCGCGCCGGCCCCTTGCCGCAGATCTCACACCTTCTGGCCATCGTTCTATCCTCCTCGGGGGTACCGATTTCAGCGAAACGCGCATTAAACCACGAACCGGCAGCGCTGGCAAGGCCTTGTGGCGTTCTTGTGGAGTTCCCGCCGCCCAGGCCCTGGGGAGTTCGCTAGGGCCCCTCGGTGTGGGACCCGGGTACGCCGCCGGCAGGGCAGGAGGTCAGAACGGCTTCCACCAGGGGCGCTTCTCGCCGCTGAGCTTGTAGCTGCGTCCCCGGCTGCGGATGTCGTGCAGTTCGTCCTCCAACTCGATGATGCGCTTGTCCCGCTCCTGCACCTGGGCCCGCAGGGCGTGCACTTGCTCCTTGAGTTTACGAATCACCGTGTCCCGGGGGTCGGGGCCCCGCGGGATCTCGGGGTCTGCGGCAACCGGCCCGGGTTCCTGGGCTACCGGCGGAGGCGGGAGGTCCTCCAGGGAGTCGGTGGTGGGCCACTCCAGGGACAAGTGCTTGAGCCGCAGCAACACGTTGGCTGGAATGCGGAAGTTGTGGGAGGGGCCGACGACCCACTGCTCCCCCACATACTGGCAGGGTCGGAGGCGAAACGCGCTGGCTTCCATGAGACAGTGCAGGAACTGCAGATCGTCGGCCTGGTCGGGGTAGAAACGTAGATCGTAACTCACGGGCTCGGCGGGGATGTCGTAGAGCAGCACAGAGAAGGTGACGCAACCGTCCTCCTCCCGGTCCACCTCCATGCCCAGGTCCGCCTCGAGGGCTTTGTCCAGGTCTGGTACCTTGACCGCGAAGTGGGGCTGCCCGGCGCGGTCCAGATCGCGGATGATGCCATGTTCGGCGAGCCGGCTGGCGGCTTCACGGTCGAGGGACCAACGACGACTGCGGGATTCCGGCTGGGGCATGGTGGCAGGCTGTCCGGGCAGGGGTCGGCGATGTCGCGTCCGGGCTCCACGGGAGAGCCCAAGAAGGTTTGTACCATACCTCGAACCCGCGGCGCGGGGCAACGCTCGCTCGCGCCGCCGGCTCGCGGTGCCGGGCCCGAGGTGAACCCTAGGAGAACTCCCGTGACTCCCCGGGAGCCATCACGGCCGGCTCCGCGTCCAGGGTTTCCATCGCCAGGAGGAAGCGCGAAGTGTCCTGTTCCAGCACGTCGAAGGTGGCGAAGTGCATCGGCACCACGTAGCGCGGCCGCAGGAACTCCACCGCCTTGGCAGCGTCTCGCGGCCCCATGGTGAAGTTGTCGCCGATGGGCAACAGCGCCACGTCGATGTCGTCGAGTTCGCCGATCAGTTTCATGTCGTAGAACAGTCCGGTGTCGCCGGCGTGGTAGAACGTCAGCCCCCCCAGGTGCACCAGGAACCCGCAGGGGTTGCCGGTGTACTCGGTGGTTTTGTCCACGACTGCCGAGCCGTGGTGGGCGATGGTGAGCTTCACCCGTCCGAACTCGAAACCGAAACTGCCGCCTATGTGCATGGGGTGCACGAACGCGCCCCGTCGCTCGCAGAACGCCGCCAACTCGAACGGGGCGATGATGGGCGCCTTGGTGCGCTTGGATAACTCCACTGCGTCGCCCAGGTGGTCGGCGTGACCGTGGCTGACCAGGATCGCAGTGAGGCTGCGGAAATCCTCCACTCGCGCCGCGGCAAGGGGGTTGCCCGAGAGGAATGGGTCGAACAGCAGGGAGTGCTTTCCGGCGCTGAGGTGAAAACAGGCGTGGCCGTGGTAGGTGACGGTTACCATGGTGGCGGTATCTCCGAGGGAAAGGAACGGGGCGCGGGCCCCGCAGCGTTCTCGCCAGGGTTCATAACCCAACCGACCGGGAACCACAAGGGCACCCGCGCGGGATTTCCCTTGACCGCGCAGGGACCATCCCCTTGAATTATGCGTTCCCGGCTCGTGTGAGCCGGCCGATGCCTCCCCATCCTTCCGCTGCAGGAGACGCGCAGTGACCCCCGATGAACTGAAACGGCTTACCGGAATCGACGTGCTGCCCCAGCACCGGCCCCGGATGACCTACCGCTGCATCGCCTGCGATGCGGCTCACCCCCTGGAACGGCTCCTCTACACCTGCCCCGCTTGCGGCAGCCTGCTGCGGGTGGTGGACGACAATTTTGCTGCGCTCGCCGAGCGTTCCGGAGCCGAGTGGCGCCGGGTCTTCGACCTGCGGCACAGCGTGCGGGTGGAGGGGATGCAGGGGATCTTCCTGTTCCACGAACTGGTACTGCCCTGGGTGCCCCTGCAGCACGTGGTGTACCTGGGGGAAGGGCATACTCCCCTGATCCGTGCCAACCCCGAACTGGCGTCCTGGGTGGGGGCCGATCTCTACGTCAAGAACGACGGCCAGAACCCGTCGGCATCGTTCAAGGACCGGGGCATGGCCAGTGCCATCAGCTTCCTGCACCATTTCCTGTGTGAGAATCGGCCCGAGCAGGTGCTGGGCATCTGTGCGTCAACTGGGGACACCTCCGCCGCCGCCGCCCTGTATCTGTCGTACTTGCCCAAGAGCAGCGTGCGCTCCGCGGTGCTGCTCCCCCAGGGCAAGGTGACCCCCCAGCAGCTGTCCCAGCCCCTGGGCAGCGGGGCCCAGGTGGTGGAGATCCCCGGAGTGTTCGACGATTGCATGAAGATCGTGGAAGAACTCGCTGAAACCTATCAGGTTTTTCTCCTCAACTCAAAGAACCCCGTGCGCATCAGCGGGCAGAAATCGTTTGCCTATGAGGTGGCTCAGCAGTTGGGCTGGCAGGTCGAGGATCTCACCGTGGTGGTGCCGATCGGCAACGCCGGCAACGTCACCGCGATCTTGGAAGGGTTCGTGGATCTGCAGCGGCTCGGTGTGATCGAACACCTTCCCCGGGTGCTCGGTGTGCAGAGCGAGCACGCCGACCCGGTGGCCCGCTGGCGCTCCAGCGGGGTATACCGTCCGGTGGTGGTGCAGCCCAGCGTCGCCCAGGCGGCGATGATCGGCAACCCGGTGTCGTTCCCCAAGGTGCAGGGACTGGTGGAGCGTTATTTCCAGGAATCGTTCCAGTGCGTGACCGTGAGCGAGCAGGAGATCATGGACACCATGCTCACCGCCAACCGGCACGGGCATGTGGTGTGCACACAGGGGGGGGAGGCAATCGCCGGGCTGCAGCGGGCACTGCGGGAAGGGGTGGTGGCCGGGGACCGGGTGTTCGTGTGCGACTCCACCAGCCACCAGTTGAAGTTCTCGGGGTTCCAGGAGGCCTACTTCGCTGACACACTGGGGGCGGAGTACGAAGTCGAGGCCCGCGACGATCTGGTGAACCGGCCCCGGCAACTACCGGCGCAGGCGGCGGAGATCGCCGCAGCGCTGGGGCTGCAGAAGCGCTAGGTTTGCCCGCGGGAGGGGCTAGAGGCGGCGCCAGGCCACCTGGTTCTTGTCTGCGTCGTAATACAACACTACCCGCTTCAGGTCTTCCTTTAGAACGTGGCGCAGCTGACTGATGGTGATCACCGTACCGGCGTGAATCTCCCCCTGCACAGTGATCTGCGCGAGGCGCATCTCACCGTTGATCATCTGCAGTTCGGCGTCTCGGGCCGCCAGTTGCTTCTCACGCTTGTAGAGATCCTGCATCTTCTGCAGCATGTCCAGCTTGGGTTTGCGCAGGGCGGCGGGAATTGCCGCCAGGGTACCCCGGGGATCTTTCAGGAACGCCCGCCCGAGACTGGCCTGCAGGTGTTCCATGGTGTGTTGGTTGCCCTCGCGCTCCTTGGCGATCTCCCCGAGTTCGCGGATCACCCGCAGATCCACCCCCACGGCCACATGGGTCTTTGCCGACGGCGATCCGATGTCGCGGGCCTCGATGCCGAGGGCTGCGTTGACCTCGCCGCCGACGATCGCCCCCTGGCTGCCGGCAACACTCATCTGCCCGCGCACGTACACCTTTGAGTTGGTGACGGAGAGTTTCACCTCCAGATTGCCGCCGGTCTCTACCGTGGACGACTGGATGTATCGGGCGACGATATTCTGCTCGGCCGCGACCACGCTGTTGGCGGTGATGCCGCCGCGCACCGCGAGGTTGCCGGCGGTGATTACCCGGGCCTCCTCCACATCGCCGTGGATCTCCACGTCCTTGCCGGCCTCCACCTCGAAGCCGGGTTTGACCTGGCCGCGGATCGTGACCGAGCCCGTGGCGCGGATGTTGCCCGTGGTGTAGTTCACGTCGCCGTTGACCAGATACTGGTCCGCCAGATGAAACTTGCCCCCCTGTACCACCAACATGCCGTCGCCGTCGGCGAGAACCAGGGTGCCGTCCTCGGACAAGACCGTATTCTGGCCGGGCTTCAAACCCTGGGCGTGGGACATCTTCGGGCGCAGCATCTCGCCGTCTACCCGGTACCCCTGTTCGGGCTCGATGGCGGGGATGACCCGAGCGAGTTTTTCCCCGCGGGTCACGTTCTTTACGCTCTCCGCTTCGCGAAAATCGATCCGCCCCCCCTCGAGTTCCTTGCCGACTTTCTGTTCGGCATCCACCAGGAGTTCGAAGTCGATCTCCCGCCCGTCCTGGGGCGGTCTGCCCTGGGCCACCAGCACCCCGGGTACGGGTTGACCATCTGCACGGGCCTTCTGTACGGCTGCCAGCAACACTTCGTTCTGGATACCCCGGGTCACCCCCAGCGCCCGCAGCGCGGCCACGATCTTGGCCATGTGGCCGTTTTCGTCCAGCCGCCCGTCGGGCAGTACCGTGAGGTGGGCGGACATGAAGTCGTCCGCCACCCGCAGCGCGTCCACGACCTGCAGGCGCTGGCTGTGGAACAGGGCGACCCCGTACGTCTGGGCCGAGAAGGAGCGCTCGTCTTCCTCGACCTCTACGCCGTGGCCCGCTAGTACCTGGATATCCTTCCCGGCGGTGGCGGGCACCTCGACTCCCAGCAGGCTGCGGCCGGGTATGCCGGGGGAGGGCGGCGTGCGCTCCAGGATGCAGTCCCCCGGATACACCACGTTGCGGGCATACAGGACCAGGGGGTTGGCGCCCTCTTGGGGCGGGGTGGCGCGCACCGGGAACAGGGGCAGCACCTGGGCGCCTATCCCCTGCTGGGGAAGCACCCCGCGGGCGACGACCACCCCGTCGGCCGGCGGTTCGGCCCCGCCGAAGGCGGCCAGGGCCGCCTTCACCTGTTCGGCTCCGGGGACCGGCTGCACGCCCAGTTTGCCCAACTGCTCGAGTACCGAGCCCGCGGCCGGTTCCAGGTCGAAGGGGCCCTCTGTCAGGCGGGCGATCGCTTCCAGGCCGGCTTTGCGTAGTTCTACGCAGATCTGCAAAGGGATCCCTTCATCTTGTGTTGCGGTTTCCGCACCTTTCGACGTTTCCAGGGGAAATCTTGAACTCTGGGGCCTCTGCTTGGCCCGGGCGGAGGGGTAGGGGGCGGCACGGGGTGGCACTTGGCACTTTTTGCCGTTGTCCGCCGGGGGTGAACATGGTAAAAATTGTGCTTCCTTTTCTGGGGATGTAGCTCAGCTGGGAGAGCGCTGCGTTCGCAACGCAGAGGTCGGCGGTTCGATCCCGCTCATCTCCACCAGATAGGAAAAGCGGGGCCCGCGTCAGGTGGGCCCCGCTTTTCGTTGTGGGTTCCCGCCACCAGGCGCGGCGCCGGTTCCCAAACGTCGCAGGCGCCCGATTGGGGGCGCCTGCGGAACACCGAGCCGGAACGGAGGGAGGCTATGATCCCCTGGTGGTGAACTCCTGCGGTAGAGGTTCCTCGCCACGGGGGGCTGGTTCCAGCCAGAGTACAGCCTCGGCGTCCGTGGCCCGGCCCACCCGGTAGTGGCGATCGCCGATGCACACTCGTCGGCCCCAACGGGCCCACAAGGGAGCGCCATCGGGAAAACGTAGGTGGAGTCTTCGTCCGGCCATGACTGCCTCCTTCGAAACGCAGGACGTGATCCATAGCAGGCGGAGCGACAGAGCGCAAGGGAAGGGCGATCCCAACCCGTTTCCACGAAATAGAAAGGGCTTGCACTGTGTAGGTGCAAGCCCTTGAAATCACTTGGAGCCGGGAATCGGACTTGAACCGACGACCTGCTGATTACGAATCAGCTGCTC
>JARGFW010000434.1 GCA_029211085.1 Deferrisomatales bacterium
CTGGTGGAGGCGGGCATCCTCCTCGACGTGTTCGCCGGGGTGTTCATCATGGGTATCTTCGCCTACCGCATCCAGCAGACCTTCGATCACATGGACACCCACAACCTCGTTTCCCTCAAGGACTGACCCCATGTTCGTCGCGTTCCTGGTCTTTCCGTTCGTCGCCGCCCTGCTCGGGTTCCTGTTGCCCGGGCGGGGCCGACTCGGGGTCCTCGTGGCGTCGGCCCTGGTCCATGTGGGGCTCGTGGCGGCCTTCTGGGTACACCGGCCCGCGCCCCTCGGCGGTGAACTGCTGGCCCTCGACGACCTGGGCCTGGTCATTCTCTCGGTGGTGTCGGTGGTGTTCGCCCTGGTGAGCCTCTACACGCCAACCTATTTGCGGTGTAAAGGAACCCCGGCGACCGGGGTCTACGTGGCCTGTTGCCTGGGGTTGCTGGGCTCCATGTCGTTGGCCGCGTGCACCCTGCACCTGGGGATCCTGTGGGTGGCGGTGGAAGCCAGTACCCTGGCGAGCGCCCCCTTGATCGCCCATCGCACCACCCCCGCGAAGCTCGAGGCCACCTGGAAGTATCTGGTGCTGTGTTCGGTGGGGGTGAGTCTGGCCCTGCTCGGCACCTTCTTCCTCGGCATCGGTGCCACCCTGGGGCCGAACCCCGTCCAGGAACTCACCACATCGGCGTTGCTGGGCGCGGCCCCGCGCATTCCCGCCGCCTGGCTGCGGGTGGCGTTCGTGCTCCTGTTGGTGGGCTATGGCACCAAAATGGGCCTCGCCCCGCTGCACATGTGGCTGCCCGACGCCTACGCCGAGGCACCGGCCCCGGCCTCCGCCCTGTTCTCCGGAGCCTTGTCCAACGTGGCGTTCCTGGGCGTGGTGCGGACCCTGCCGGTGCTCGAGTCGGCAGGGCAGGGGGCCTTCGCCCGGGGCCTGCTCATCGCCCTGGGGCTGACGAGCCTGCTGGTGTCGGCCACCTTTGTGGTGTATCAGCGGGATGTGAAGCGCATGCTGGCCTACTCGAGCATTGAAAACTACGGCGTCATCGCCCTCGGGGTGGGCCTGGGCGGCCTCGGCACCTACGGCGCGCTGCTCCACGCCGTGAACCACTCCCTGGCCAAGACCCTGCTATTCCTTGTGGCCGGCAACGTGCTGGTACTCCTGGGCACCCGCGACGTCGGCCGGTTGCGGGGACTGGGCCGGCGTGCCCCGTGGACGGCGGCCCTCTTGGCCGGGGGCTTCCTGGCCATCACCGGGGCGCCCCCCTTCGGCCTGTTCTGGAGTGAGTTCACCGTGGTGCGGGCCGCCTTGGCCGTGCACCCCTGGGTGGCGGTGACGATGTTGGTGCTGCTGGGGGCGGCGTTCGTGGGCATGGCGCGCATCGTGCTCTCGGTGCTCCACGGGGGAGATGCCGCCGACGCCGTGACCCGCGAGTCTCCGGGGCTGGTGCTGGCGCCCGCGGTCCTGTTCTGCACCGTGCTGGTGCTGGGCTGCGTTGTGCCCCCGCCACTCCACGCCCTGCTCACCAGCGCCGCCCGGGCCTTCGGAGGTTGAGATGACCCACGACATGCTCGCCGCCCACAACCCGGTCGGAGTCGAGTACGAGTCGATCCCCCGTCACGACCCCGACGCCTTCGTCGCGGCCGTCTCCTCCAGGCTGGCCGCGGGAGGCCGCCTGGTGGCCTTGTTCGGGGTGCCCTGGGCCGGCGCCGGCCGCCCCGAGGTGGTCGCAGTGGTGGCCCGGGACGCCGCCGGCACCCTCGATCTCGCCCGCCTGGCCCCGGCGTCCGCCTACCCCAGCCTCACGGCCGTCCACCCCCAGGCGCACGCCCTGGAACGCGCCCTGTGGGAAGAGTGGGGCGTGGAACCCGAGGGGCATCCCTGGCTAAAACCCCT
>JARGFW010000435.1 GCA_029211085.1 Deferrisomatales bacterium
CGCAATCCCGCCTGGCGCATTACCCGGCGTACCGTCTCGGGACAGCAATTTATTTGGGCGTGGCTACTCTTCATGAGGCCGCAAGTCCTCAGTGAGCCGGAGTTTGGGTGAGTTGGACTGAAGACAGACCGCTCTCCGGTCCGAGATATGGCTTGTGAGAAGTCATGTCTCGGGGGGCGGAGAGGCGGCGATGGTTTTTGGGAAGGAGTGGGTGTCTGTGAAGGGATCGGCCGTGGGGCCGGAGAGCTTGAGTCGAATACGGGCGAGGCAGGTGTTCGCGGAGATGGAGAGTTGGGCGCACTCGGCCGAGGCGCTGGTGCTTCCGGTGGACGCCGTCGAGCGGGAGATGGAGCGTCGGGGCCGGGAAGCCTGTCGGCTGATGCTGCAGTCGAACGTGGATGCGCGAGGCACGGGCCACGTGGGACCGCGGCTTGAGGTGCTGAAGTCTGCGGGGGGAGTTGATGAGCGCCGTGCGGCCCGGGAGGACGAGCGCAAGGTGGTATCGATCTTCGGTCCGGTGCGGGCCCGGCGCACGGCTTGCACTGCGCGGGCTCGTGAGACGGTTCGTCCGCTGGACGAGATGCTGGAACTGCCGGCCAGGGGCCAGTCTTACGAGGTGCAACGCCGCCTGATTGAGGAGGTTGTCAGGGGGCCGTTTGACGAGGCGGTGGCGGCGCTGGAACGCAACACCGGCAATCGGCTGTCGAAGCGCACGGCGGAGCAGTTGGCGCTTGAGGCTTCGCGGGATTTCGAAGCCTTCTACGCACGTCGGTCGGCCCCGCGTGCGGCGCGGACCGGGCCTGTTCCGGTGGCGGCGGTGGACTGCAAGGGGGTGCCGATGGTCAAGCCCGGGGGTGCGGAGCACCGGGTGCGCTTGAAGAAGGGGGACAAGGCCAACAAGAAGAAGATGGCCACGGTGGCGACGGCGCACACTCAGTTGGAGCGGGTGCGCACTGCCGAGGAGGTGGTGGCCAGCCTGTTCAAAGACGGGCCGAGGGAGGAACGTCCCCGGGTAGCTCCCGAGCACAAGCGGGTGTGGGCCAGCCTGGAGCGCCCGATGCAGGATGTCTTCCGGGAACTGGCGACCGAGGTCGCCAGGCGCGACCCGCGGGGAGTGAAGAAGCGCGCGCTGGTCATGGACGGCCAGCGGAGTCTCTGGCGCAGGGCCGGCAGGCGCCTGAAGGGCTTCGTCCTGGTCCTCGACCTGCTGCACGTGCTGGAGTACCTCTGGAAGGCGGCCCCTGCCTTCTTCGGTGAGGGAACACCACAGGCCGAGGCCTGGGTGCGCAACCACGCGCTGATGATTCTCGAGGGCCGGGTCAGCCAGGTGATAAAGGGCATGCGCCAGAGCGCCACCAAACGCGGTCTGCGCGGGGCCCGGCGCAAGGCCGTCGAAAGCGCGGCGAACTACTTCCGTGCCAACCGCAGCCGGATGCGTTACGACCAGTACCTCGCTCAGGGACTGCCCATCGCCTCGGGCACCGTGGAAGGTGCCTGCAAAAACCTGGTCGAAGACCGCATGGAGCGCTCCGGCATGCGCTGGCAGATCCCCGGCGCCGAAGCCGTCCTCAAGCTTCGCGCCATCTACCTCGGCCGTGACATGCAACAGTACTGGACCTTCCACAAAAGACAGGAACAACTCCGGCTCTACGGTCACTTGCGATGGAAAACGGCTTCATGAAAAGTAGCCACGCCCAAATGGTTTGCCGCCATGAACGGCAAGGAGAAGGAGCCGCTCGGCGCTGATTGGCTTGCGACGCTCACGCAGTGGCTCAAGTATCCCCGCGCCAACGCCAGGGGCCAGACGGAGTTCCGCTTCGCTGACGAGGATGAGCGCGAGAAGCCTGTCGGCGCTGACAAGATCGCCAAAGGGCCGTACTTCCA
>JARGFW010000141.1 GCA_029211085.1 Deferrisomatales bacterium
GGGCCCTCCCAGGGCAAGCCCCCAGGCCGTCGGGCCGGAGACCGCCATTCATCACTGTGGTTAACAATTCCCTCTCCCCCCGTCGCGGTGGGGCCCCCCTCCAAAAAAGTCCGACCCACTCAGATCTTGAACTCGTCAAATGTTTCCGGCGCGAAGAGTTCCTCGATACCCATCAATCGCGCGGAGAGCCCTTGCTCGAAGGAGTACTGGCAGAGAGCCTCGAGGGTCTTCCGGTTCTCCTGCACCCCGTACGGCCACCAATCCTCTCCCATGATCGCCTTGGTCTGCTCGACCTCCGGGATCAACCAGGGGAGGGTTGCATGGAGGGCGACGCTCAACTGCAGTTTCGCCAGGGTAGAGTCTTTGGCCGTGCGGCACGCCTTGTAGAGCGACATGGCGACCCACGGATTGGCTTCGTAGATCGCCCTCTTGATCACCACGCAGTGCATGATGGGGAATATTGCCGTCTTCCGGTAATAGGCCTTTTCCACCTCGGCGTAGTCCTGGAAGAGCCGCGCCACATTCGGGGAGTTGCGGACGAAACAGGAGGGCGCCCGTGCCGTGAACAGGCCATCGATCTCCCCATCCTCAAGCATCTTCGAGAGGGTCTTGTCCGCCGGGATGGGCTGGCAATCGACATCGGCAGGGAGTTGCAGCTTCAACTTCTCCACGCGGCCGGCAACCTCTTCTCCTCCGGTGCGCCAGTGCACCTCCCGGGGGTGGACGCCGTATTCGTGCTGAAAGATACCCCGGAGCCACAGGGCGGCCGTCATCTGGTACTCGGGCACTCCGATCGTCTTGCCCCGCAGGTCCTCCGGGTTGCGGATCCCGCTGTGCGCATGGATGTACACGCACGAATGCCGGAAGAATCGGGACGTAAAGACCGGAATCGCGATGAACCGGTCGTCCCCCCGGGAACGGGCCATGGTGTACGACGACAAGGACATCTCGCACCCGTCGAACTCTTGGTGCCGCAGTTGCCGCCAGAACGTCTCTTCCACTTCCATCGGGATGAAGTTGAAGTCCATGCCTTCCGGCACGATCGTCCCATCCATGAGCGCGTGCATGCGGTCGTAGGCGGAACACGCAAAAGTGAATCGCAGTCGGCTCATCGTTCTCTCCCTTGCAGCTACCCAGCCCCAGGATCAGAGTGGCAGTCGCGGCGGCTCAAACACCTGGCCGGGACTGTTCATGAATCGTTGTGCGGCAACCGTCGACGGCATCACACGCGCGCCGTTTGCCGGAACACCCCCCCCAGAACGGTGGCGGACGATGTGGCCAACGCGGTGTGCCCCCGTCACTCCCCAGCGGCGACATCGGGCATGGGACCCACGCTGTGACCACCCACGCGAGCCATGGTCTGCTGGTATCCCTGATGCGAGCCGTGCCGCTCACCGGGCCATTTGCCACGGCCTGGCCCCGTTGGCAAAACACATAAGCGCCTCCGGTCTCATCTGCAAGGTGAATGCCAGAAGTTTCACGAAGCGATTCTAGGAGGGTCGACGTCGCCAGGATTTCATACCTGCAAACGTCGCTATCATCTATGGAAAGGTCGTCCTGGTTGCGAGGCGATCAGGGGCGAGGAGTGGAGCGGACGTGGGCCATGGCCGGCCCGGCACCAACTCTCGGCCTGCGCCGCGGGGCGTTTTTCGTCTTTGCTCGTTTCTTTGTCCTGGGAACGCTGCGTCCGCAACGGCCCACGGCCGCAAGACGCCACACGGAACCCCGGACCCGACACGGCGGAGGCTATCCGGCCACCACCCGGGCCCGCACCTCTCCCACCGCCCGCAGTACCTGTTCCAGGTGCGCCGGGGCAGACAGGCGGTGGTCGCCGCCTTTGAGCAGGGTGACGGCGGTGTCCGGACCGTCGAGCACCCCGGCCAGGCGCACAGAGGTTTGCCACGGCACCTCCCGGTCCGCCAACCCGTGGAGCAAGCGCACCGGCCCGGGAAACCGAAGCGGGCGATCCAGCACCCGCTGTCGCCTGCCGTCTTCGATCAACTCCCAGCCGATCACCACCGGGGGTGCGTCCCCGCTTCCGGCCAGCGTCAGGCGCCCCACATCCTGAAAGACATGCCGCTGCTCAGCGGAGAGGGAAGCCCAGATCAGGTCTTCAGTGAAGTCCGGCGCCGCCGCGACACCCACCATGCCGGCCACCCGATCGGGCCGGGCCAGCGCCACCAGGGTCATGATCCACGCCCCCATACTGGAACCGACCAACAGCAGCGGCCCGCACGTGACGGCATCGATCACAGCCAGGGCATCTTCGGTCCAGCGGCCGATGCTGCCGTCTTCAAACCGTCCCCCGGACGCCCCATGCCCCGAGTAGTCGAGGCGCAGGCAGGCCCAACCTTTCCCGGCGCAAACCTCTCGCAGGGCGCTGGCCTTGGTGCCGCTCATGTCCGAGGTGAACCCCCCCAGGAACACCACCGTCGGACCCTCCCCGGGCAGCAGGTCGTAGGCCAGATGGGGCGCCCCGGCCCGGCGCAGGAACCGCGTCTCCCGCGCCGGTTCAGAGTTCATGGAGGGTATCGTCCACCTGGGGCGGCAGCAAACGCCGCCGCAGTCCCTTCAACTTCCTGCTACTCCCTCCGGAGAACGGGTCCTCCCCCTCCAACAGATCGCCCATCTCCTCTTCGATGGTGTCGGGGTCCTCGCCGGCCTCCATGCGCCGGATCGCCTCTGCCATGCCATCCCCCAGATCCATGCCGGTGGCGTCGTAGAGCTTGCGCATCATACGCGCGACCTGGCGCGGGTCCTCCTCGTCCATGCCCTCGGCCTCGGACGCCAGCGCCCCCATCGCCTGCTCCAGCTTGGCCTCGTCCAGGTCGGGAAACTCATCATCCCCCCCATCGGACTCCTTGCGTCCCTTGGAGATGGCGAACAGGGAGATCTGGCGTTCCAGTTCCTGCCGCCCACAGCGGGGGCAGTCCGGACGTTTTTCGGTATTCACCCGCCGCGCCAGGAAGTTGAACACCACGTGGCAGTCACCGCAGTAGAACTCGTACACCGGCATGGATTCGCCTCCTGCGTTCCGGTCGTTGATGGGCCGGGAGCGTCTCCCGGGGGGCGCCCAATATGGGAAATTCGCGGTCAATTGTCAAAAGCGTCTCCCCGTGAGGACAGCGGCCGTCACAAGGGTGGCGTCTCCAGGCCACGGATGTGCCACGCCGCCAGCGGTTTGTTGCCCCTCGGCCCCGGCGAGCCGCGCTATACTCCGGTCTTCCCCTCTACGGAGAACGCCGGTGACCGCTGTCGAGCCAGAGTCCGGGGTCGGTTGCCTGACGGCCCCCCTGATCCTGTGGATGTGCGTCGCAGAGCTGCTGTCCATGCTCGGCACCTTCGCGTTTCCGGCCCTTTTGCCGCGCTTCATGGCCGAGTGGCAACTCACCCATACCCAGGCCGGCTGGATCAACGGCGCCTACTTCGCCGGGTACGCCGCAGCGGTACCGGTGCTGGCCAGCCTGACCGACCGCATGGACGGTCGCCGGGTGTATCTGGCCGGGGCTTTCGCGGCCACCCTGTCCGCGACGGGGTTTGCGACCGTGGTCCAGGGCTTCGGCACCGCCCTGGTGTTCCGGGTACTCGGCGGTCTCGGCCTGGCGGGAACCTTCATCCCTGGGCTGAAGTCCCTGGTCGACCGTTTACCCACCGACACCCAGCCCCGGGCCGTGGCGCTGTACACGGCGGCGTTCGGCCTGGGCACCAGCCTGTCGTTCTTCCTGGCGGGAGAGCTGGAACGGCTGGCCGGGTGGCGCTGGGTGTTCGGCCTGGCGGCCGCCGGTGCGCTGCTGGGACTGGGGCTCGCCGCGGTGGTTCTCCACCCCCTGCCCCCCCGGGAGATCGCAGGCACCGGCAGACACCTGCTGGACTTCCGCCCCGTGTTGGCCAACCGCCGCGCCGTGGGCTACATACTCGCCTACGCTGCGCACACCTGGGAGTTGTTCGCGTTCCGCTCCTGGGCGGTGGCGTTCCTCACGTACAGCGCCGGGCTCTCCGCCGGGTTCGGTCGCGCCTGGGCGCCGGCCACCGTAGTGGCAATCGCCGGCCTGACGGCCACCGCCGCCAACGTGGGCGGCGGCGAACTGGCCCAGCGCTTCGGCCGGCAACGGGTGGTGATCGCCATCATGGCTGGGTCTGCGGTCTACGGCGCGGCCCTGGGTTTCGGGGCCGCCCTTCCCTACCGGCTGGTGGCCGTGTTGACGGTGCTCTACGGATGCCTGGTGCAGGGGGATTCCTCCGCGCTGCACATGGGCACCGTGGCCAACGCGGACCTGCGCCTGCGCGGCACCACCATGGCCCTGCAGTCCCTGGTCGGGTTCACCACCGCCGCGGTAGGCCCCCTGGCGGTGGGCGTGGCGCTCGACATCAGCGGCGGCGGCAGCACGCCCACCTCCTGGGGCTTCGCGTTCTTGGCCATGTGCTGGGTAGGCATCCTGGGGCCGGTGGCACTGCGACTGGCCCGGGGAGAGACCGCTCGCGGCTGACCACAGGCGTACCCCGCGCCCTCAAGGCCGCGGAAACCCTCGCTCGGCGTGCGGCGACGGGCTTATTCCGGGGCCCCCCGCCGACCTCCCTCAGGACACTGGGACGGCGGCACCGACGAAACGCGCGCGGGGGCGCAACAGGGTCCCCGCTAGGCGCTGTTCCACCACGTGGGCAACCCAGCCGGCGGTGCGGGCCAAGGCGTATAGGGCGCTGCCGCAGTGTTCGGGCAGGCCCATCACGATCGCCAGGGTCGCGACCGCCAGTTCCTGCCGGGGGTGGAGGTCGAGTTCCGCGCCCGCGCCTTCGATGAAACCCAGGATGCCCTCCAGCTGGCGGCTCTGGCACGACCGCCGCCCGGCGAGGTCGAACAAGTGCAGCGCCCGCGGATCTCCCTTCGGGTAGAACGGATGGCTGAAACCGGGCGGCGTGCTGCCCCGTTCGTTCATTTCCCGGGCCCGGTCGAGGAGCTCGGCCCGGGTAGTCGCGCCCCGCAGCATGTCTTCCACGCGGTCGTAGATCCGCCCGGTCTGGGTCCCGGCCGTTGTACAGAGGGCCGAGGCGATGCAGGAGTGCAGCGCCGCACCGCTCGACGCGGCGACCCGCGCGGCGAAGGTGGTGGGGGCGAGTTCGTGGTCCGCCAGGAGAATTAGGATCGCGTCCAAGGCGGCGCAGTTCTCCTCGCTGGGCTCGATTCCGAAAGCCCGCGCCACTCCCGCGGCGAACCCCTCCCCGTCGCGCAGGGCAACGAAACACCTCCGTTCCGACGCGTACCCCAGACAGCCAGCCAGGGTTTGAAGGATCTCCCGTGCCGCGGCGAGGGGGCTGCCGCCGCGCAGGCGCTCGGCGAAGGTGCCCCGGGTCATCCCCAGGGCCAGGACGAAAACCGAGAACACCTCTAGCAGGTGTTCATTGGAGCCCACCGCGATGGACCGGGTCAACCCCGTCACCGCGGGGGGCAAGGGGTCCACCGGCCACTGGACCGGTTCCTCGGGGTGCAGGCCCGACCACAGCAGCTCTGCGGCCGTCTCGAAGGAGTGCCCGCCCCGGGCCAGGTCGACCGCGAGGTAGGTGCGGTAGCGCGGTCCCAGGGACGTGATTTCGGTGATCGAGGTGGCGATGATGGGGTCCCCCCAGTGCATCGCCCCGGCCGCCACCGCCCCGTGCCCCAGCCGCGCCCGGGAGCGCGCCCTTAGCCGTTCCACGTCGTCCCGCGCGTAGAGGTGCTCCCGCCGCCCGGGCTGTTTGATGCTCCGCAGCCAGCCGCGGCTCACGTAGGCGTACAGGGTCTGGGGGCGAATCCCCAGAAGGTCCAGGACCTCGGCAGCGGGGATGAAGTCAGGCTTGCTTGACACGATCAATCCACGTTTCAGAATGCCTCGGAAGGAGTGCGAGCAGGAAATTCCTGCATTGATTGCTCATTCAACCTTGATCAACCAACACCCACTATATATACAGGACACTCAACGGTCAGCCGAAATGCAAACACCGGTTTGACCTGACCCCTGCACCTGGCTCGGCGCCGGGCGGTCGGACGGCGTCTGGGCGGGCTGCGGCGAGGCAACGCCGCACACACCCACCGAGGGAAAAAGATCGACGATGAACAGAGCAGCTCAGGGGCCCGAGAGATCGCCCGACCCCACCCAGGGGGGAGAGCCAGTCTGGGGGAGCGACGCCGTCGCCCAGTTGCTGCGAGACTTTTCCCTGCCCTATGTCTGCATCAACCCCGGCGCCAGCTTTCGGGGTCTGCACGACAGCCTGGTGAACTACCTGGGCAATACTGCTCCTCAGATCCTGCTCTGTCTGCACGAGGAGCACGCCGTGGCCATCGCCCACGGCTACGCCAAGGTGACCGGTGAACCGCTCGGCGTGATCCTGCACAGCAACGTGGGGGTGATGCACGCGGCCATGGCGGTGTTCGACGCCTGGTGCGACCGGGTTCCGGTGCTGATCATGGGCGCCACGGGCCCCGTGGACGCGGCCCAGCGACGACCCTGGATCGACTGGATCCACACCGCCCGGGACCAGGGCGCCCTGCTTCGCCCCTTCACCAAATGGGATGATCAACCCGCATCGGTGCCCGCGGCGCTGGAGGCACTGCTACGGGCGCGGCAGATCGCACGAACGTCGCCCAAGGGGCCGGTGTACGTCTGTTTCGACACCACGTGGCAGGAGGCGCGTCTCCCCGAGATGCCGCAGCTTCCGGACCTGGCGCGCTACGAGGCACCGGCGTCCAACCACCCGGCCCCTGATCTCATCACACGGGCCGCAGGCTGGCTCTCCGGCGCGGGGAACCCGGTCATCCTCATGGGGCGGGTGTCCCGGGACATGAAGGCGTGGGGTCAGCGCGTGGCCCTGGCCGAGGCATTGGGAGCCAGGGTTCTCACCGATCTGAAGGTCGGCGCCGCCTTTCCCACCGATCACCCGCTGCACGCGGCCCCGCCGGGCATGTTCCTCACCCCCCAGGGGATCGAGCAACTCCAAGCGACCGATGTCATCCTCAGCCTTGACTGGGTGGACCTTGCGGGGACGTTGAAACAGGCATTCGGCTCCGCACCCGCGACGACTGCCCGGGTGATCCAGGTGTCTCCCGACCAGTCCCTGCACAACGGCTGGAGCATGGAGTGCCAGGCCCTGCCCCCGACAGACCTGTACCTGGCGTGCGACCCCGAGCCGGTGGTGGCTGCGTTGTGCCAAGCCGTGTCCTCGGGAGGGGCCGTAAGCCGGTACGGCACCGTCCCGTCGGTCACGGCCCCCGTCGTTTCGCTGGAGGACGCGGAAACGATCCACATGAAGCAGTTGGCCCGGACGCTAGGGCAGGCTCTCGAAGGCGACCCCGTCTGCCTCATCCGCCTGCCCCTCGGTTGGATCGGCGAACTGTGGCACTTCCGTCACCCCCTCGATTTTCTGGGGTACGACGGGGGCGGCGGTGTCGGCTCGGGGCCCGGAATGGCGGTGGGCGCAGCACTGGCCTTGCGGGGTACCGATCGCCTGCCCGTGGCCATCCTCGGCGACGGGGACTACCTGATGGGCTCGACGGCCCTGTGGTCCGCCGCCCATGAGGAGGTCCCCCTCCTCATCGTGGTAGCAAACAACCGGTCTTTCTTCAACGACGAGATCCACCAGGAACGGGTGGCCCGGGACCGCGGCCGACCGGTGGAGAACCGCTGGATCGGCCAGCGCATCGACGACCCGGCGCCTGACCTCGCCATGGTCGCGCGCGCCCAGGGTCTGGACGGCATCGGTCCGGTGAAGTCCCCCGCGGCCCTGTCGGAGGCACTTGCCGACGCCGTTCGGCGCGTCAAGGGGGGACGGGCCTGCGTGGTGGACGTGTGGGTGACGCCGGAGGTGAACCCCGCCCGGGGGGCGGACCAGGTGCGATCGTCCGGCTGAAACAGCCACCGTGGCACGCGACTTCGACGGTGATGGGCAACGTGCCCCCCAAGGGAGATCCAGCATGAGTCATGAACCAACCGCGCAGCTGCTGTCCATCGATCTGACGACACAATCGTCCGAGGTCATCGACATTCCCGGCAAGATCATCCGCCAATACATCGGCGGAAGGGGCCTGGGGGCGCGGCTGCTCTACGACCGGGTGCCCGGCGGCGCTGATCCCCTCGGCCCAGACAACCAGCTCATTTTCACGGCCGGGCCCCTCAGCGGCACGGGCTTCTACTACTCGTCCAAGGCAAACCTGACCACGAAGTCGCCCCTGACGGGGATCTATCTCTACTCCATCTGCAGCGGAATCCTGGCCCAGGAGATCAGAAAATCGGGCTTCTGGGCCATCGCCATCGGCGGCATCGCCCAGTCCCCCACCTACCTGGTCATCCGCGACGGCCAGGTGGAGTTCAAGGATGCTGCGCCCCTCTGGGGCATGGAGACGGCAGCCGCCCAGGTGAAAATGCTCGGCAACATCTCACCCAAGAAAGCTGCCGTATTGGGTATCGGCCCTGCCGGGGAGCAACTCGTCCGCTCCGCGGCCCTGTTCGGGGGAGCAGAAGGCTACCGCTGCTTCGGGCGCGGGGGAGCCGGCTGTGTCATGGGCTCCAAGCAACTCAAAGGCTTGGTGGTGGCAGGCAGCGGAACGGTTCGGGTGCTGCACCAGGACCGTTTCGACGCCGCCCGGAGCGAGATCACGCGCAATCTCAAGACCGACTGGCAGCAGTGGGCAGACAGTTGGCGCCGCTACGAGACCTCCGCAGACCTCGAGACCACCAATGCGCTGGGCATCATCCCCACCCGCAACTGGCAGAACGGCCAGTTTGAGGGCTGGAGGGGCATCGACAAGTCGACCACACCCATGGGGTGGCCGATCCAGGTCACACCCTGCGGGCCACACTGTCCTACCCCGGGCACGCGCCAGGTGAAGGTCACCAAGGGCCCCTACCAGGGGGCACAGAGCGACGTGGAGTGGGAGGCGACCTATGCCTTCGGGTCCCAGTGCGGGGTGGACAAGATGGAGGCGGTGCTGGCGGCGAGCCAACTGTGCGACGAGTACGGGGTCGATAACATGACCGTCGGCATCACCATCGGCTTCGCCATGGAGTGCTTCGAGAAGGGGCTCCTCGGGTTGGAAGAGACCGATGGGATCGAGCTTCGGTTCGGCGACGACCGGGCCATGATCGCCGTTCTTCGCAAGATGGTCGACGGCGAGGGTTTCGGCAAGCGCCTGGCCCTGGGAACCCGGCGCCTAGCCCAGGAGATCCCTGGCTCCGAGGGTTTCGCCATGCACGCCAAGGGCATGGAGTTTGGAGGATACGAGTGCCGCGGGCTCAACGGCCAGGCGCTGCAGTTCGCGGTGAGTGCCCGCGGGGGGTGCCATCACGCCTACGGGTTGCCCGCCCGGGCGGAGACCCTCGACGGGACCCGCTTGGCGCTCGAAGGCAAGGGGGAGCAGGTGAAGCAGGCCGCCACCGGGCGGATCCTCGGGGACTCGTTGATCATGTGCACCTTCCCCGGCCCCATGTACACCCGGGAGATGCTGGCCCAGGCCGCCTCCTCCATGTTCGAGGAACCCTGGTCCGTGGCGGAACTGAACCTGGCCGGGGAACGGGTCATGTGCCAGGAGCGACTCTTCAACGCCCGGGAAGGCCTGACCCGGGAAGACGATGCCCTGCCGGCCCGGCTGTTGATCGAACCGAAACCGGACGGCCCGACACAGGGCGCCGTGGTTCCCCTGGAAGCCCTGAAGGACGACTTCTATCGGGCCATGGGCTACGACCTGAAGACCGGGAACCCCCCCGAGGAGGTACTGGAGAGACTCGGGATCGAGCGGTGATCGGCACGCTTCTAGGCCAGGCGACCCCCACCAACGGGCCCGAGGACCCCACGCACAGTTCACCCGTCCGTTGCTACACCACCCTGAACGAGGAGGAAAGACCATGTCCCGAACCATGAGCACGAGAACCTCTCGATGGGCCGTTGTCCTCCTGGTTGCCGTCGCGGGGCTGCTGTTCCTCGGCCCGCAGGCAGAGGCCAAGGACGACACGTTTCCGGCAGGGCCGGTCACCGTCATCAACCCCTTGAAGCCCGGCGGGGGCACCGACATCGAACTGCGGAACCTGACCCAGTTCATCCAGAAGTACCTGGGGCAGCCCATCGTCATCCTCAGCAAACCGGGGGCGGCGACCACCATCGGGTGCTCGGCCGCCGCCGAGGCAAAACCCGACGGGTACACCCTGCTTGGGGTCCCGGTGACCGACGCGATCCTGGCGCAGGAATTCCATGACATGGGCTACAACCTGGCGAATTTCGAGCCGATCTACGGGTGGTTCGAAGGCTCCATGGACGTGGTCGTCCAGGCGGACTCCCCTTACAAGACCTTCGCCGACCTGGTGGCTGCGGGGAAGAAGAAGCCCCTCAAAGCGTCCCTCTCGGGTCTGGGCACCATCGATCACCTGCACAGCCTCCTGCTGGAAAAGTACACCGGCATGCAGCAGGCCGTTAAGGTCCCCTACGGCGGCGGCGGCCCGGCGACGGCGGCGGTAGTGAAGGGTGAGGTAGATTTCTTCACGGGCCTGAGCACCACCAGCGTGCGCTTCGTGCGCGGCAAACAGCTCCGGCAACTCGCGCTGCTGGGTCCCGACCCCCTGAAAGCATTGCCCGACACCCCCACCATCTACCAGTTAGGCTACAAGGATTGGCCCTACGTCTCCTTCGTGCGCGGCGTGCTGGCCCCTCCGGGGACCCCCAAGGACCGGGTGGCCATCCTAGAAACGGCCTTCGCCAAGGCCGTCGCCGATCCCGAGTTTCTGGCACTCATGGAAAAACAGGGGCGCCCGGTGAAGGCGTTCTCGGCCGCCGAAATGAGGAAAGCTGCCGGCGAAGCGCTGCAGATCGCCAAGGAGTACCTCCCGTTCATGAAAGAAACCGCCCGCCCCGTGAAGTGAGCGGGGCCACCCCATGCGAGCCACAGGGGAAGGCCGGCGTCTCACGGCGGATTTCTACGGGAACCTCGGGGCCCTGGCGCTGGCAGTGTACCTCTACGTCCTCGCCGTGGAGTACCCGCCCACGGCACGGAAATTCCCCCACCTGGTGCTGATGGTGGTGATCGGCCTGACCAGCGTGGATACCGTCAGGCGGCTGCTGAAGAACCGCCGCGGCGGACAGCCAAGCCAAGCGGAACCGGAGGGCCCGGTGCCCTCCGGGTACCTGCGAGCCGGCTGGGTGGTCGGCCTGATGTTCGTTTTCATGGCCTTCATGCTCCTGTTCGGGTTCACCGTGGGCACACTCTTCTTTCTCCTTTTTTCCATCTGGACCCTCGGCTACCGGAAGCCGACACGGCTGATCCTGGCGTCGCTGCTGATCACGGGTTTCATGTATGCGGTGTTCATTTTGATCATGAACTCCCTGTTGCCCCACGGACTCCTCCTGGACCTCGTGTAAAGGCCGACCGGTGTACTCATTTGAGACCTGGCTGCATGCAGCCGACATCGTGATGCAGTGGCAGACCCTGCTGCTGATCTTCGGCGTCTCGATCATCGGGATGATCATCGGCTTCCTGCCGGGGATCGGACCGCTGACCGCCATGCCGCTGTTCATCCCCCTCACCTACGGGATGTCCCCGGCGCTGGCCCTCATCGTGTTGGCCGTGCTCTACATGAGCACGGTCTACGGGGGCTCGGTCTCGGCGATCCTGCTCAACACCCCTGGCACCGCTGCGTCGGCCGCCACCTGCCTGGACGGCTATCCCCTGGCGAAACAGGGGCGGGGCGGATTCGCCATCGGCATCTCCATGATGAGCTCGTTCATCGGGGGGTTCATCGGGTTGGCCGGCCTGATCTTCCTCTCGCCGGTGATTGCCCAGCTGGCCATGAACTTTCAGCCCGCCGAGTACTTCATGCTCGCGGTGCTCGGCCTCGTACTCATCGCCGCCTCCGCCAAGGGTTCCCTGGTAAAGTCCTTCGTGTCGGGGGCGTTCGGAGTGATCGTCAGCTGCGTCGGCATGGATCTGATGACGGGGTACTCACGGTTTACCTTCGGGACGACCTACCTGAAAGGCGGCTTCCCTTTCGTCTCCCTGATCATCGGCCTGTTTGCTTTCTCCGAGGTCATCGCCCTCGGCAGGAACAAGGAGCAGACCATTTCGGAGACCGGCAAACTGGCCGGAAGGATCATGGACGGGTTGAAAGAGCCCTTCAAGTACCCCTGGAGCGTGCTGCGGGCCTCCCTGATCGGGCTGGGGATCGGCGTCATTCCGGGGGAGGCCGCGGCAGTGGCAAACTTCACGGCGTACCTGGCGGAGGTGCGAGCCTCGAAGCATCCGGAAACGTTCGGCACCGGCGCCCCGGAAGGCGTGATCGCGCCCGAGGCGTCTAACAACGCCTGCGTCGCCGGGGCCTTGATCCCCACCCTGACCCTGGGCATCCCCGGGGGCGGCGTCGCCGCGATCTTCATGGGGGGGTTGATGGTGCACGGGTTGAACCCAGGGTTCGAGCTCTACACCGAGCACCTGGACGTGCTCTACATCCTGTTCTTCGGGTTGGTCGTCGCCAACGTCATCATGTTCGCCTCGGGCACCCTGCTCTCCAAGTACGCCGCGAAAGTCACCCTGGTCCCGATCAGCATCCTCACCCCGACCATCATCGCCCTGGGGATCACCTCGACCTACCTCATCCGGGGCAGTGTGCTGGATGTCACCGTAGCGATCGCGGCTGGGATTCTCGGATTCCTGATGCGCGAGTTCCGCTACAGCCCGATCCCCTTCCTGGTGGCGTTCATCCTCTCGCCCATCGCGGAGAAGAGTTTCTTCCAGGCCTTGATGCTGGCCGACGGCTCCTACTGGACCTTCGTGCGGCGTCCCATCTCCGGTCTGCTGTTCGCCACCTGCGTCGCCGTGCTGGTCGTGCCCCCGATCCTGAAGAAGGCCCGGGGCAGCGGGCCCCTGGACATCCCCTCGGCGGATGCCCCATGAGCGTGGATGCGGAAAGCAGCTTCCGGGTGGAGTTCGTGACCCGACGCCGGGTCGAGTTCGCGGACACGGACATGGGCGGGGTGGTCCACTTTTCCAGGTTCTTCGTGTTCATGGAGAACGCGGAGCATCTGTTTCTCGAATCCCTGGGGTGCAGCGCCCTCTTGAAGGGGGAAGAGGGGAATGTCCTGTGGCCCCGCGTGACCGCCTCTTGCGAGTTCCTGGGGCCAGTGCGCTTCCGGGACGAGTTGGACATCCAGCTCCTGGTGTGCCGACGGGGGAGAACCTCGCTCCACTACGACGCGGTCTTCCGGTTGGCCGGGGTGGAAGTGGCCCGGGGACAGCTCACCACGGTCT
>JARGFW010000142.1 GCA_029211085.1 Deferrisomatales bacterium
GCTACACGTTCACCGATGCCAGCACTCCGCCCCGGGAACGCGAGCTCACGGCCACCGCCAGTTGGGCCAACATCGTGAAGTTTGAAGACAGCCTGTGGATCGGCAATTTCCCGTGTTTCCTGCGCAGCCTCGGGTGGTGACGGCCGCAAGGTGCAGGTAGCCTTCTTGCGCCCCCTGGCCCCCCGGCTCCTGCTGGGTTTCCTGCTGTCCTGTCCCGTCGCACATGCCCTGGAAGCTCCCCCCTCCCAGGGTTCCCAACTCCAGTTCCAGAAGACCCTGTTCGTGCGCCAGATTGCCGGCACCAAGGTGTTCGCCGAGTCCCACGAGGTGGTCCGCGGCGACACCCTGTGGCGGCTGCTGACCGAGGAGTACGGGATCTCCGCGGACGTCGCGCCGACGTTCATCGCGGCGTTTCGACAGGTGAACCCCGAGATCGACCCCGATCGCCTGCGGCCCGGCTCGGTGGTGCGGGTTCCGTTCAAGGTGGAGGAGCGACTCGCCGGGCCGGCCGCCGAGGCAGCGGCAGCCGCGCACGTGGTGCAGCCCGGGGAGAGCCTGTGGCGCATCCTGACCCGGCGCTTCGCCCTGACCCGGGACGAGATGGGGCCGGCGCTGCGGAGCATCGCGGCGGCCAACCCCGATCTTGTCGATCTCGACCACCTCACCGTGGGGCAACGCATCGTCATCCCCGTTGCGATCGCCGCCCGAGGCGACGGCACGTCGGGGACAGGAGATGGTGCGGGGCGGCTGCCCCCCTTTCACCGCAGCGTGTTGGAACTGCTCGTCGAGATGGGCTGCACGGTGACGGAGACCGGCGAGACGTTCCTGCCCCTGGCCCGGGGCCGCACCCTGCGCCTCGATGCGGTGGATTTTCCCTTGATCACCGGGCCGGGGGGCGTTGCGGTGATCCTCGACCCCCGTAGTCGCCTGGCGCCGGCTCTGGTGCGGGGAGTGGAGCAGGCCTGGGGGTACCGGGTGGTGCAGGGAGTGTCCCCGGACGCGGAGACCCAGCTGGGCCGCCTGTTGCCACACCTGGGCTTCCAGGAGGTGTCCGAAGGGCTACGTACCGTGGCGGCCGGGGCTGGCGGATCGATCGTGGCGCTGGTGCGCTGGACGGTGTTGCCCCGCACCGAGGATCTCTGGGAGGGGCGACTCCATCTGCTGTTTCCCGCCGGCAGTCGCCTGGACCCGGCGCTCGCCGAGGTGGTGCGCCACGCCGGTTTCCGCGTGCATCGGTTGGGGGAGGAGGGGCCTTCGCCCCCCGCGACCGCCGTGGTGGAGCCGGCGCGGCTGGCCATGGACGATCCAGCCCAGGGTGCCGGACAGCTGCTGGGTCTGCTGGGGGTGTCGCACCGCGTCCGGCCGGAGGTGGAGTGTCGCTTGGCCGGCGGGGTGAGCTATCGGTTGCGCCCCCTGGTCACGTTCCGCCACCTGGGGCTGGACTATGCGGTGCCGCCGGAAACCCCCGCTGCGGCGGAGTCCATCCTCTCCCGTGCCGGCTACTTCACGGTGTCCCGGCTGCCCGGAGCCCGTCCGATGAATTTGCTGACCGACCTGTTGGCGCTGCTCGGGGTGCCCCACGCGCGCACCACCGTGGAGGTGCCGGCTGACGGCGCGCTGCGAATGCAGGCCACGGGCATCGTGCTCGAGGCACCGGAGATCGGCGACGTCCTCTACCCGACCGTGAAGCCTGCGGGCAAGCCGCCGCGGGTGTTCCTCACCGAGGCCCGGTTGTTCGACGGGGCTGTTGGGTGGTTCGCGGCCCAGGGCCTGTTGCCCTGGCAGGTGGACGCCCGTTGACCTTTGCTGCCGGGGATCTTGGGGCCATGCGCGACCTTGCCGAAAAGATTGTCGATGCCCGAGAAGCCGTGCGTGCCGTCGCCGAGCGGCGGTCGCGGGGCGAGCGGTTGGTGTTCACCAACGGCTGCTTCGACATCCTGCACCCCGGCCATGTGTGCTACCTGCAGCAGGCCCGCCGCCTGGGGGAGATGCTGCTGGTGGGTTTGAACTCCGACGCCAGCGTGCGCCGCTTGAAGGGGCCCGAGCGCCCGGTGGTGTGCGAGTGCGACCGCGCCACCGTGCTCGCGGCCCTGGAGAGCGTGGATTACGTGGTGTTGTTCGAAGAGGATACTCCGCTGTCCCTGATCCGCAGCGTGCTGCCCGACGTGCTCGTCAAGGGCGGGGACTGGGCGCCGGAGCAGATCGTCGGGCGCGAGGTGGTCGAGGCCTGCGGCGGCAAGGTGTTGTCCATCCCGTTCGTGGCGGGTCACTCCACCACCGGGGTGATCGAGCGCATCGAGGAGCGGGCGGTTAGGGCGGTAAGCGGTAAGCGGTAAGCGGCTTACGGCTTACGGCTTACGGCTCTGTCACACCGAACCTTCTCGTAGTCCTCCCCAAACACAAACGCCTCATCCGGGTGGTGGCCGCGGTGGCACCTGCGGCAGGTGTCCTCCCCGGGCGAACGGGCGATGCCCCCGGGACCCTGGTGGCCTGCACCGGGACCGTGGCAGGCTTCGCAGCCCACGATCGGTTCCAAGGAGGTGCCCCCGGCACGGGGTAGGCGGCTGGCGTGGCACTCCAGGCACTGCTCTGCTCGGGGTTGGCCCCGCAGCGCGGCGTAGGACCGGGCGTGGGGGGTTGCGGACCAGGCGACGTAGGCGGCGGCGTGGCAGGGACGGCAGGAGCCCGTGCCGGTGTAGGTTCCCGACGGTTTCCCGGCCGCCGGCGCGGGTCGAGGGCCGCGCGGTGCCCCTGCGGGGGGCCCCGCTACCGGAGGCCGCTGTCGTGCCGCGGACTGCTTCCACCGGGCCACCCAGCCGGCGACCTCCGGATCGTCATCGATCGTCGGACCCAGAGGCACCAGACGGTGGGCGAGTTCGGTGCCCGGGGGGGCGATGCGCGCAGCCCGGGCAGCCAAGTCCAGCTGTTGGGCCTGCAGCGCCTGGCGCTGGGCCGGGTCGGTGGTGCGGGCCAGGGTCAGGGCCAACGCGGCACGCTGATCCTCCAGGGCCTGCCGCATGTGTGGGGTGCGTGGCGCTCGCCAGGTGGTCAGTGTGGCCGGGTCCAACCGTAGAACCCCCACGAAGCGGCCGCGGTCGGCGGCGTGGAAGATCGCCGTGTCGCCTTCCACCACGGGATCGACCCACTGCTGGCGATCGCCGCCTCCCACGATGATCTGGATGCCGGGCACCGCCTGCGCCAGCCTGCGCTCCGCAGGAAGCCCCAGGGTAGAGAGCACCACCACCAAGTCTGCAGGGGCTTCCGCCAGCGCCTGTCGCAGTACCTCTAGCAGGGCTTCCACAGGGGGTAGGGGGGCGAGCCCCAACGGCGGATCCTGGCGGGGGTCCGGGATCACCACACCCGTAACCAGCAGCCGTACCCCGCCGCGCTCCAGGGTGCGCCAGCGGGGGAACGGGAAGCTGCCGTCGCTGCGCATCAGGTTGGCGCTCACCCAGGGTACCCCCGGATCGGTCCCCAGGCCGGCTGCGAACTCCAGCCCCGCTGCCAAGTCCCGGCGGCCCACATTGGCCGCGTCGAGGCCTCGGTGGACGGTGCTGCGGGCGATCAGCCGCGCGCGATCGCGCAGCAGTTCCGCGTCGGGCCGGTGGGCCAGGGTGGCGTCGCTGAACAGGGCGTCTCCGCCGTCCAGGACCACCAACGCCCCTTCTTCCCCTTGTAGTTGTCGGATCAGTTCCGCTCTTCGGCCCAGACCGCCGAACCTGCCGCTCTTTCAGCCGCAGGGATCGATCTCGCCGGCGTTGCCGGAGAGGTAGGCGATGCGCAGGGGGGGCGGAGCCGCCCAGGCGGGAAGGGCGGCCGCGACGAACAGGATCAGGGCCGCGGTTGCCAGGGGTCTCGACAGGGTCATCTTCGCTCCTTGCGGCCGAGGAGGCCGGCCAACCCCCCCCCGCCCCTGCCATTGCGCATCTTGCTCAGACGCAACTCCCGCAGGGACTCCAGGTGGTTGGGGTTGCAGGCCAGGGCGGCCCGGAAAAAGGTGGCGGCCCGCTCGCTGTCTCCCATGCGGGTCGCCAGCCGGCCCAGCCGGTAGTGTGGCTCGGGAGAGGCCGGCATCAGCTCTCTGGCGCGCTGGAACAGTTGTTCTGCGTCCGCCAGGCTGGGGCTGGTAGCGCTGCTGGCCTGGCGCATCCTCGCCAAGCCCAGGTCCAGGGCGTACTCGCCCTCGTCGGGGTTCAGCGCCAGGGCGTCGGCGAACGCCTCGGCAGCCTGGTTCCAGTCGCGTCGCTTGAGGAACTGCCGCCCCTCCTGGAAGCGCTCCTCGGCCTCCAGGATCTTGGCGCCGTCGGTGGGTTGCTCCTCGATTCCCTCCTGCAGAAAACGCAGGTATTCCCGGCGCCGGGACTCCGACTTGAGTGTCTCATAGGCGGCCTGCATGGCGCGAAACATCTCACTGTATATCTTCACCAGTTCCTGGGGATCGGACGGTGACAGCATGTCCGGGTGGCAGTCCTTGGCGTGTTGGAGGTACGCCGCCCGCACCTGTTCGTCGCTGGTCTCCAGGGGCACCTCCAGCACCTGGAAGTGATTGCGGGAGCGCAAGGTGTCGAGCCGGCGGCGGGCCCGCCGGATGCGGTCCAGATCGGTGGCGTCCAGGATCCGCCCGTCGCGCCCCTGGGAACCGCTCCGCCCCAGGGCCAGGTAGCCCCGCAGGAGCAGGTAGTAGAGGAAGCGGATTTCGTCTGCGCCCTGTGCCTCGGCGGTGATCTGTCCCAGGGGCTGGTCGCGCAGGCGTCGGACGATACGCAGGAACTGCAGATCCTCCTTCTCCAGGGGCACTTCTGAGGCCAGTTCGAACAGGTCGCGTTGGGGCAGGATGTAGAGTTCTTTGTAGCCGGCCAGGGTCTGCTTGATCTTGGCCAGGGGAAAGGGGCCACGCACCCCGCCCCACAGTACCCGCAGGGCGTCAAACGGCTGACCGGGCAGTACGGCGGGAGCCGGGGCGGGGGGCACCAACTGGAAATCACCGTCCGGCCAGGTGAACACTTCCAGCACCTTGTCCAGCACGTTCTGGCGCACCGCTTCGGCGAGCTCCCCGGCGGAGAGCGCCCCGGACTCCACCAAGTGTTCGCCCATCTTGCGCTGGGAGGTACGCATCGCCTCCAGGCCCCCGCGGTAGGTCTGGTCGTCGATCTTCCCGCTCTCCAGCAGGTGGCGACCCAGGGTTTCCCGCAGTTGGTTCGACGCCGCGAAGGTGATCGCCCCGTCCTCGAGGTAGAGGATCTTCTTCACCTTTCCGGAGCGCAGTTTGAGGCATCCGCTGGTCTCGTGGAGGGCCAGGTCCTTGAGCAGCAGCGGCAGTTCCACCACGCCCAGATTGCCGCGGCTGAGGGTATCCACCGGGGGGAACGGCTCCAGCACGTCCTGCTCTTCTTCTACGTCGCCGAGCACTTGAGCCAGGCGCTGGCGCAGGGTGCCGAGCTGGAACGGCTTCTTGAGGAACTCCAGGGCTCCCAGTTCGTCCACCGATTGGGCGCGGATATCGCCGCCCCGGTACACGGCACTCATCACGAACACCGGCACGTCACGGCCTCCGCGCACCGAGCGGATGCGCCGCAGCAGGTCGATCCCCCCTTTGCGGGGCAGCAGCACGTCGATGAAGATCAGGTCCGGGCCCAGTTCCAGGTAACGACGGTACCCTTCCTCATCGGTGGACGCCGCGATGGTTTCCACGCCGAACTCCGCCAGCACCTCGGCCAGCAACTGGCAGGTGGAGGCGTCGTCATCGACGATCAACACGCGCTTGTTCATGGTTGGTTCCCCCAACCCGGCTCGCCGGGGAGTTCCCCTCTCCCGCACGGCACCGGCGTAAGCGATGCAGTACAGCAGGGTGGGCACCGGGGTGCAAGGGATTTTCCTCAGGGGCCGTACCCGCGGCGCGCTCATGTTCCTAGCAACTTCTTCCGATACCGCCGTAGAATACCCAGGCCCTGTTCTTCGCACCTTAGCAGCGTTGCGACACCCTCCCCCGGGGGACCACGCGGCCGAGTGCCCGTTGCCGATGATGGAATCCAAACCGCCGCAGGTCCTGCTCCTGAGCCGAGACGAGCCGACCCTGGCCCTGCTATCGAGGCTGGCAGGGGCCGGCGGTGCCGCAATCTGCCGGGCCGATACCGTGCCCGTCCCTGCCGGGAGCTGGTCCCTGGTGTGTGTGGACGAGGCTCTGGGCGCCCCGCTGGAGGAACTGGGAGCGGGCGCTGCCCCGGTGTTGTGGCTGAGCCCCCGGCCCAGGGGTGCGGTGGCGACCCGGGCGTTACAGGACGGCGCCGCCGATGTGCTCGGTCTGCCTCTCTGGGAGCCGGAGGCCCGGGCACGGCTGGCCCGGTGGCTGCCCGACGAGGCACGCCTGACAGGGGCAGAAGCGGCGGCGTTGCAGCGCGACCGCCTCTACGCTGCCCTCAGCGTGAGCAAGGCGGACTGGGAACAGACCTTCGACACCATCCCCGACAGCATCGCGATCATCGGGTCCGATCGGATAGTGCTCCGGGTGAACCGTGCCCTGGCCGAAAGCGTCGGCAGCTCGCCCCGCGAAATGGTCGGGCAGAGTTGCCATCAGGGGCTGCACGGTTGTGACACGCCGTGCGACCAGTGCGTCGTCGAGGAGGTATTCCAGGGAGGTGCGGCCGTGCGGTGGCCCCGAGAGGTGCGCCGCAACGGGCGGGTGTACGACTATCAGGCGTTCCCACTGCTGGACGAGCAGGGCGGGGTGCGGGCGGTGATCACCTACGGCCGCGACGTGACCCGCGAAGAACAGTTGGAACAGGGGTTGCGGCACTCCGAGAAACTGGTGACTCTGGGGCAACTCGCCGCCGGCATCGCCCACGAGATCAACAACCCGCTGACCGCGATCTCCTCCTACGCCCAGTTGTTGGGGCTGCAGGCGGAAGGAACGCAGGGCGCGGAGAGCGCCCGGCGCATCCAGAACGGCATCGAGCGCATCCACCGTCTGGTGCAGAATCTGATGTCCTTCGTCCGCCCGGACGAGGACGCGTTCTACCCCCTGGACCTCAACGAAATCGTGGCCCGGACGCTCAGTTTCAGCCGTTACGAGGTGACCC
Source organism: Deferrisomatales bacterium (assembly GCA_029211085.1). Classification (GTDB taxonomy): domain Bacteria; phylum Desulfobacterota; class Deferrisomatia; order Deferrisomatales; family JARGFW01; genus JARGFW01. The sequence continues at coordinate 7,077 of JARGFW010000142.1, forward strand.
GGGGTGACACCCTGCTGGAGCAGGACCTGCAGCCGGGACTGCCCAAGGTGTTGGGTTCGGAGGCCCAGCTGGAGCAGTTGTTCGTCAACCTGCTCACCAACGCCCGGGACGCGGTAGGCGGTCGGGGTACGGTGCAGGTGGCCACCGGTGTGGACGGAGACCGGGTGCAGTTGACCGTGAGGGACGACGGGGTCGGGTTGGATCCCGAGACCGTCGACCAGTTGTTCGAGCCGTTCTACACCACCAAGCCGGAGGGCAAGGGGACCGGGCTGGGTTTGTTCATCGCCGCGGGCATCGCCGAGAAGCACCGCGGCAGCCTGCGCTTGTACAGCCGGCCGGGGCGGGGCACCGAGGCCCGTCTGATCCTGCCATCCTTTCGCTGAGGGATCGACCATGGAACTTGTCACGAACGCTGCGCCCGTCCCCCGGGTGCTGGTGGTGGACGACGAAGAGGACATCACCACGGTGCTGGGGGACATCCTCCGCGATCAAGGCTACGCGGTGGAGACCGCCAGCGACGGCAGCCAGGCGTGGGACAAGGCCCAGACCGAGCCGTTCGACGCTGTGATCACCGATCTGAAAATGCCCCGCATGGGGGGGCTGGAGTTGCTGCGCAGCATCAAGGAGGCGGGGCACGCCACCGCGGTGGTGATCATGACCGGCTTCGCCACCGTGGAGACGGCGATCGAGGCCCTCAAGGTCGGTGCCTACGACTACATCCTCAAGCCGTTCAAGGTGGGAGAACTGCTGCAGGTGGTCGACAGGGCCCTGGAGAAGGTGCGACTGGCGGCCGAGAATCTGCAACTCAAGGAGCAGGTCACCCTGCTGCGACTGAGCGAGGCGGTGGCCTCCAGCCTGTCCCTGAACCAGGTGCTGGCCATCGTGGTGGAGGCGGCGCTCAAGGAGGTGGACGCCGACGGGGTCGAGTTGCTGTTTCGCCCGCCGGGGTCCAAGGAACTGGGCAAACGGCTGGGGTTGGGGCGCGCCGGCCCCCTGAAGCCCCTGCTGGCGAACGTGAAGCAACTGGAGCAGGCCCTCGCCGACGCCCCCCACGTACAGTTCCAGGACCAGGCCCTGGCGGACCTGCTGTACCGGGATGCGGCCGCCACGGAAGCGGGCATCCGCACCCTGCTCAGCGTGCCCCTGCGCCGGGGCAACGAGAACCTGGGTGTGCTCAACGCCTACTCCCGCAAGGCCCGCAAGGCGTTCCTGCCCCGTGAAGAGAAGGCGCTGATGGTGCTCGGCGACCGCGCCGCCACCAGCCTGGAAAACGCCTTGCTCTACGCCAATCTGGAGAACACCTTTCGTGAGACGATCCAGGGGCTGGCCCTGGCACTGGAGGCCAAGGACGCCTACACCCACGGCCACTCGGAGAACGTCACCCGGCTGTGCAGCGCGGCGGCCCGGATCATGGTGCTGGACGAGGAGTTCTGCACCACCCTGCATCAGGCCGCGGTGCTCCACGACATCGGCAAGATCGGCATCTCCAGCGCCATTCTCAACAAGCCCAGCAAGCTCGACCCGGAGGAGTACGAGATCATCAAGAGCCACCCGCGCATGGGCAAGCGTATCCTCGAGCCGATATCCATGCTCTCCGCCGTGGTGCCGATCATCTACCACCACCACGAGCGCTGGGATGGCAACGGGTATCCCGAGGGCCTGGCGGGGGAGGAGATCCCCCTGGGTTCGCGGCTGATGATGGTGGCTGACACCTACGAGGCGATGACCTCGGACCGCGCCTACCGCAAGGGATTGCCCCACCAGGTCGCCGTGGACGAGCTGCGGAGCTGTTCGGGAACCCAGTTCGACCCGGAGTGCGTCAAGGCGTTTCTGGCCGCGCAGCCGAAGGCGCCAGAGCCGTCGTGAGCGAGGGCCTGGTGCGGGTGCTGGCGTCGGGCTTTGGCCTGGGGCGCAGCCCGCTGGCTCCCGGCACGGTGGGTACCCTGGCTGCCGTGCCGTTCGCCCTGCTGTGGGCCGGGCTGCCGCCGGTCGGCGGGCTGGCGGTGCTGCTGTTCGCCGTACCCCTGGGCGCGTACCTCTGCGACCGGGCCGAGGCCGCCGACGGGGGGCACGACCCCGGCTGGATCGTATGCGACGAAATGGTCGGGTTCTGGGTGGCGGTGGCCTGGCTGCCCCCGGGCTGGGGAACCTGGGGGGCCGCGTTTGTCCTGTTTCGGCTCTTTGATATACTCAAGCCCCCACCCGCCGGGTGGGTCGATCGCCGGATGCCGGGGGGGTGGGGGATCCTGCTCGACGACGTGGTGGCCGGGGTGTACGCCCGGCTGCTGCTCGTCCTGGGGCAGTGGGCCGGCCTGCTCTGAACCGGCCGTCTCCCGCGGTTTCTACCCGTTGAGGACCCCGTGACCGGATCGGTGGATATGCGACTCGGGGCCGCCCTGGCCGGCGGCCCCCACTGCCTGGCCCTGGCCGAGTCCTGCACCGGGGGGCTCATCGCCCACCGGGTGACCCGGGTGCCCGGCAGCTCGGCGTACTTCGACCGGGGCCTGGTGGTGTACTCCAATCGTGCCAAGGAAGAACTCCTCGGGGTGTCCCCGGAGCTGTTGGAACACCACGGAGCGGTCTCCGAGGCGTGTGCCCGGGCGATGCTGTCCGGCCTGTTCGGCCGCACACCTGCCACGGTAGCCGCCGCGGTGACCGGCATCGCCGGTCCCACCGGAGGCAGCGCGGAAAAGCCCGTGGGCACCGTGTGGCTGGCCTGGGGGAGGCGCGGGGAAGGCCGCGTCGAGTGCCGTCGGTTTCCCGGGGACCGCGTGGCGGTGATGGAGGCCGTGGCGGAGCACGCCTTGCATCGGCTGCTGGAGTGCGTGGAGGAGCCCCGTTGAGCCGCATCCGCTGTTTTGTCGCCGCCGCCCTGCCGGAGGCCACCCGGGAGCAGCTCGGCGCCCTGCAGGGCCGCCTGCGGAGGGCGGGGCTGCCGGCGCGCTGGGTTCGGCCCGAGGCGTTGCACCTCACCCTGAAGTTTCTGGGAGAGCTCCCCCCCGCCGTCTTCGACCAGGTGGCGGAGCAGCTTTCCCTGCCGCTGGACGGCGCCGGACCGCTGCGGCTGACCCCGCGCGGGGTGGGCACCTTCCCTTCCGACAGCCGGGCGCGGGTGGTGTGGGCCGGGTTGGAAGGGGATGTGGCGGCCCTGGCCCGACTGGCCCTGACGGTGGAGGCGCGGGTGCAGGGCTGCGGCGTGGCCCGGGAGCGGCGGCCGTTCCGGTCCCACCTCACCCTGGGGCGGGCCACCCGGCTGGGGGGGCTGGGGGAGGTGAGGGAGATTCTGGAAACGGAGGCCGGTTTCGAGGCGCCCAGGTTTGTCGTGCGGGAACTGGTTCTCTACGAAAGTCGGTTGGGGGGCCAGGGGCCCAGTTACGTGCCGCGCCTCACCCTGCCCTTGAGTGATGACCCCTTCCCCGGCTAGAGTTCAGTTTTCCTCCCCCTTGGATTGGAGACCGGAATGTCCGCTGATCGCGACCAGGCCGTAGAGATTGCCGTCAACCAGATCGAGAAGCAGTTCGGCCGCGGTGCGATCATGCGCCTGGGGGTGGCCGGAGCCGCCGTGGAGGTCGCTGTGGTCCCCACCGGATCCCTGTCTCTGGATATGGCCCTGGGGGTCGGCGGCTACCCCCGGGGGCGCGTCGTGGAGATCTACGGCCCCGAGGCCTCGGGCAAGACCACCCTGGCCCTGCACGGCGTGGCCGAGGCACAGAAACTGGGCGGCGTGGCGGCGTTCATCGACGCCGAGCACGCCCTGGACGTGGCCTACGCCCGCAAGCTCGGTGTGGATGTGGAGGCCCTGCTGGTGAGCCAGCCCGACAACGGGGAGCAGGCCCTGGAGATCACCGAAGTCCTGGTGCGCAGCGGCGCGGTGGATGTGGTGGTGGTGGACTCCGTGGCCGCCCTGGTGCCCCGGGCCGAGATCGAAGGGGAGATGGGGGACAGCCACGTGGGGCTGCAGGCGCGGCTGATGAGCCAGGCCCTGCGCAAGCTCACCGCCACCGTCGCCAAGTCCAAGACCCTGGTGATCTTCATCAACCAGATCCGTATGAAGATCGGGGTGATGTTCGGCAACCCGGAGACCACCACCGGCGGCAACGCCCTGAAGTTCTACTCCACGGTGCGCCTGGACGTGCGCCGCATCGGCGCGATCAAGGAAGGCGACGAGAGCGTGGGCAACCGCACCCGGGTGACGGTGGTGAAGAACAAGGTGGCGGCGCCGTTCCGCAAGGTGGAGTTCGACATCCTCTACGGCCAGGGCATCAGCCGGGTGGGCGATGTGCTGGACCTGTCCGTCGCCAAGGAGATCGTGGACAAACGGGGCTCCTGGTACCTGTACGGGGAGACCCGCATCGGCCAGGGGCGCGAGAACGTGCGCAACTTCCTCCAGGAGAACCCGGACATTTTGGGGGAGATAGAGGGCAAGGTGCGGGTCGCCTGTGGACTGGGCGGCGGCGAAAAGACGGCGCCGCCGGCAGAAGAGTGATCCTATCAGCGGGGGACGGGGCGGGGTGCGCGTCCCCAGGGGAGCGACGATGGAACTGAACGAGATCCTGCGGGTGGCCGCGGCCGCCAAGTCCTCGGATATCCACCTCAAGGTGGGGCTGCCGCCGATCTTCCGGCGCGACAGCCAGCTGTTCCCCTACAAGGATGGGGGGCGGCTCACCGCCGAGACGATCACCCAGATGGCCCGGGACATCATGACCCCGGCCCAGCGGGAGTCGTTCGAGGCCGACCGGGAGATCGACATGGGCTATGGGGTGCCCGGCCTGGGGCGTTTCCGGCTCAACGTGTTCCAGCAGCGCGGCACCGTGGGTATGGTGTTCCGGGTGATTCCCATGGAGATCAACGGCATCCGCGACCTGGACCTGCCCAAGGTGGTGGAGGAACTGGCCATGGAGCCCCGGGGTCTGCTCCTGGTCACGGGCACCACGGGCTCCGGGAAGTCCACCACCCTGGCGTCGATGATCGACTACATCAACCAGAAGAAGACCGCCCACATCATCACCATCGAAGATCCCATCGAGTTCCTGCACCGCGACAAGAAGTCGGTGATCAACCAGCGCGAGGTGGGGTTCGACACCCTGAGCTTCGCGGGCGCCCTGAAGAGCGCCCTGCGCCAGGACCCGGACGTGATCCTGGTGGGCGAGATGCGCGACTTCGAGACCATCGAGACCGCCCTGGTGGCCGCCGAGACCGGCCACCTGGTGCTCAGCACCCTGCACACCGTGGACGCTGCCGAGACCATCCACCGCATCATCTCGGTGTTCCCCCCCTACCAGCAGAAACAGGTGCGCCTGCAACTGGCCAGCATCATCAAGGGCATCGTGTCCCAGCGGCTGGTGCCCCGGGCCGACGGCCGCGGGCGGGTACCGGCGGTGGAGGTGATGGTGGCCACCGCCCGGGTGCGCGACTGCATCGAGGTGCCGGAGAAGACCAAGGAGATCCGCACGGCGATCGCCGAGGGGTTCACCACCTACGGCATGCAGACCTTCGACCAGTCCCTGATGGGGCTGCTGAAGAAGAACCTGGTTACCTACAAGGAAGCCCTGCGCCAGTCCTCCAACCCCGACGACTTCGCCTTGAAGATGTCGGGCATCAGCTCCACCAGCGATGCCCGTTGGGACATGCAGGAGGGCAAGGGCTAGACTGCCTTCCCCATCGAGTGCCGTTGTCCCCCCGCCTGGCCGAACTCGGGCCGTTCCCCGGCCCGCTTGGTGCCGGGGGGAGCAGCGGCCGGGATTTTCCTTCCCGTGCTTCCTGGCCTTCATGGTAAATAGTCGTTTTGATCCGCTGTTCATCCCATCCCATCCACCCGCAGCAACCACCGTCGCCGCCCCGGCCCGGCCAGAGGGACAACCATGACCGGCAACGAGATCCGCCAGCGCTTCCTCGACTACTTCGCGTCCAAGGGCCACCAGATCGACCCCAGTTCGCCCCTGATCCCCCAGAACGACCCCACCCTGCTGTTCACCAACGCCGGCATGGTGCAGTTCAAGGACGTGTTCACCGGCCAGGAGAAGCGCGCCTACTCCCGGGCCGTCACCTGCCAGAAGTGCCTGCGGGTGTCCGGCAAGCACAACGACCTGGAGAACGTGGGGCGCACCGCCCGCCACCACACCTTCTTCGAGATGCTCGGCAACTTCTCCTTCGGCGACTACTTCAA
>JARGFW010000143.1 GCA_029211085.1 Deferrisomatales bacterium
GATGGGCGTGGGTGGCTCTTGACGTGGCGTCACCGGGAGGTTCCCGGCCGCTCATTGTTCACGCAACGGGCGGGGGAGGCAAACCCAAACGGGCCGCCGGGGTAGGGCAGGCGCAGAGATCCGGTGGCGGACGCAACGGGCCGGGCGGGACCGGGGTCATTCCTCCGGCGGGCAGGAAACTTGATCTGCTGCTGCTCGGGCCCAGGCGCCGACGAACGGACCGAGGCCGTCGCTCCCCCGGCTTTGTCTGCGGAAGACGCCTGCCCGCCTACGGAAAGCCCCCGTTCCCACCCAGGTGACTTTTTGCGGTCGTTCCGGGCGGCCGGGCAGGGGGGACGCGGCTACGCCCCTGTGCCGGCTTCCCGCAGCTCGGCCTCGTAGCCCTCCACCAGGGTGTGGTAGCGCTCCTGCAGCCCGGGGGGGGCGTCCTCCTCGGCGGACGCGTAGGCTGCCGCCATGCCGTCGCGCCAGTCTGCGGGCAGCACCCGCTCGGCCAGGGGGTAGAGGATGTGGTCCTCGGTGTGGATGTGCTCGCGGAGCAGGGCCGCGTAGCCCCGGGAGTTGGCGACCACCTGTGCGGCGGCGTCCTCGGCGCCGCTCCGGCCCCGCAGGGCACCGATCTCCATCCCCTTGACGAAGGCCCGGCCCTGGTCGTGGGCGAGCAGCATCGCCGCCACCGGGGAGTTTTCCGCGGGCATGCCGTTGCGCACCAGTTCCTTGAACAGCACGTGCTCCTCCTTGGCGTGGTGGAAGCGGTCCGCGTAGTTGCGGATGAACGCCACGGCGTCGAGGAAGAACTGCCAGTCGCGGTACTCCCCGGCTTCGAGGCGGGCGGCGTTGTGTTCCACCAGGGTGATCATGCGGAGGATGAGGCGGTGCTCGTCTACCATCACTGCGGTCACGTCGCGCATCTGTCGGACTCCTCTCGGCTGCCTCGCCGGGGACGGTGCAGCCTGGCGCGGTTCACGGGGTCGTGCGGTCGGCCTCCTGCGCGGCCGCCTGCCGGGGTTGTTCGAGGTACTCGCGAATCTCCCGCTCCACTTCCACCTCTTCTTCGGCGGGCAGGCCGTGGATGGAGACCACGTCCTTGAGCAGGCAGATGCCCACCGTGCACGTAACGCAGCCGATCTCGTGTTTCTCCAGGATGGCGCCGATGTGGGGGTGGTCGCGGACGATGTCCTTGATGGCCTGGTCGCCGAGGCCGTCGGGAAAGTTCATGGCACGCTCCTCGTTCGGGGTTGTTACCAAGATATGGATTCAGGCAGGATCGGGCCATGATGTGGATCAAAGATGGCGCGACGGCCATTCTCCGGCGCATCGTGTGGGGGCGGCACTCCCTCCCCCTGGAGGCACCGACGTGCCGGTTCTCACGGTCGGGCCGCCAGGGGCCCCCCCGGACCACCTGACGCGAGGCTGGCATGGCCGACCCGCAACCGCCAACAGTGCTGCAGGGTTGGGCGCGCAGCCTGCGCGTCCGCGTGACGCTCGGGTTGTGCCTGCTGGCGGCCGTCCTGGCGGCAGCCTATCTGTACGTACTGTCCCCGAGCATCGATGAGACGCTCCTCGCCCTCGAGAAGGAGAAGGTGCAACTCGGCGCGGCCACCGTGGCGGAAGGGCTCCAACTGCAGGTCGAGTCGGCGATCGAGGAACTGGAGTCCATTGCCACCTTGCCGTCCGTGCAGAGCCTGGAGCGCGGGCGGGTGGGCGCGACCCTCGCCGTCTTCGACGTGGCCAGTCCGCACTTTCTGTATTTCTGGGTCATGGACGCCACGGGCACGATCGTCTCCCGGCCCTCCCTGCCGGCACGGGTGGGAGCGGACCGGTCCACCTTCCCCTATTTCCTGCAGTCGACCCTCGCCGAACCCACCCACGTTCAGGACATCAGCATCTCGCCGGCGGGCCGTTTCTCCCTGGTCCTCGGCACCGTCATCCGTGGCGAGGGGGGCCAGAAGGTGGGGGTCCTGGCAGGGGCGTTGGGGCTCATGGACCGCAACCCACGCCTCTACCGCTCCGTGCTCCAGCCGCCGCTTCCTCCGGGGTGGAAGACTTTCCTGCTCAGCCGCGACGGGCTACTGATCGCCCACTCGGACCAGACCCTTCCCCAACCTTCCGCTGAAAACCTGGCGCTGCTCGCGGATCGGCCCGCCGCGGTGGCCGCGCGGCGAGTGCGCGGGGCGGTGGAAACCGCGACCCTGGAAGGCGGGGACTGGCTCATCGCCGGGGCTCCCGTGCCCGCTGTGGGCTGGACCGTGGTGGTGCAGGCGCCGAAGGAATCGATCCAAGCGAAGGTCGACGCGTCCAGCAGCCGGCTGGCCTGGGTCGCCGTGGCCCTCTTGGTTGCCATTTCGGGCGTGGTCTTCCTCGGGGCGGAGAGCCTGCTGCGCCCCCTGATCCTCCTCACCGGGGCCCTGAGCCGCTTCGGGAAAGCGGGCGAGGTGGAGACCGTGCCGGTGCCGGAGGGCGGCTACGGCGAAGTCAGCGCAGCCCTTGGCGCCTTCAACCAGATGGCCGCGGAACGCAAGCAGGCGGAAGAGGCACTGCGCCGCAGCCAGGAGCACCTCTCCATCACGCTCAACTCCATCAGCGAAGCGGTGGTCGCCGTCGATACGCAGGGCTTGGTGACGGGGATCAACCCGGTGGCGGAAGACCTCACAGGCTGGGAGGAAGCGGCCGCCCTGGGGCAGCCCGTGGGCACGGTGTTCCGGATTGTCAGTGAGGATACCGGCGAGGCTGCGGAGAGCCCGGTGGACCAGGTTCTGCGCGAGGGCAGGGTGGTCGGCCTGGGCCGCGGCAGATTGTTGGTTGGCGGCGACGGCACCACGCGGCGCATCACCGACACGGCGGCGCCGATGCGCGATCGGCAGGGTCGACTCGTCGGTGTGGTGCTGGTGTTTCGCGATATCACCGAAGAACAACGGTTGCAGGAGCAGGTGCTCCACTCTCAGAAGATGGATTCCATCGGCCAACTGGCCGGGGGCGTGGCCCACGATTTCAACAACGTGCTCAGTGGCATCATGGGGGCGGCAGAGCTGCTGCTGCAGCAGGTTCCTTCGACCGATGCGGCTTCGAGGAGCTACCTGGAGATGATCCTGGGTTCCACCGAGCGGGCCGCCGAACTGACCCAGAAACTGCTGGCCTTTTCCCGCAAGGGGAAGCTCCTATCCCGCGGCGTGGATCTGAATCATGTGGTCCGCGAGGTGGTCGCCCTGCTGGAGCACACCATCGACCCACGGATCGAGATTCACCAGAACCTGGCCCCCGGTCCGATGCCGATCCTGGGGGATCCGGCCCAGCTGCAGAACGCGTTGTTGAACCTGGCGGTGAACGCCAGGGACGCCATGCCCGCGGGGGGCAGCCTCACCCTCTCCACCTCCATCACGGTCCTTGATGAGGAGTACTGCCGGCGCCAAGGCGACGACCTTTCCGCGGGGGAGTACGTGGAGGTCGGTGTAGCGGACACCGGTGCCGGGATAGCGCCCGCGCTGCAGGCCCGCATTTTTGAGCCCTTCTTCACCACCAAGGACCCAGGCAAGGGGACGGGTTTGGGCCTCGCGGCGGTCTACGGCACGGTCAAGGAGCATCGCGGCAGCATCCACGTCTACAGCGAGCCGGACAGGGGCACCCTGTTCAAGCTTTATCTGCCAGTGAATCGGGGTGCTGCCCTGGCCGCTCTGGAGCGGGAAGAGCAGAGGCCCGTCCGGGGGAGCGGACGCGTCCTGGTGGTGGACGACGAAGAGGTGATCCGGGCCACGGCAGCGGGTATCCTCCAAGGCCTGGGGTACGAGGTCTTCACGGCAGCGGACGGAGAGGAATGCGTAGCCCTGTACCGCAGCTTGAATGGTACGGTGGATCTGGTGGTCCTCGACCTGGTGATGCCGCGGATTTCGGGACACGAGGCGTTCCTCCAGCTCCGCACGATCGATCCGGAAGCGCACGTGCTGATCGCCTCCGGGTTCAGCCTCGCGGGCGAAGCCCAGTCCCTGCTCGCCCAGGGGGCCGTCGGGTTCCTGCAGAAACCTTACCGGGCGGCGATGTTGTCCCGGGCCGTGGCCCAGGGGTGCCGGAAATCCTCGGTCTGAAAGGCCGCGGCGGATGATGCCGGCCCGCAGAAGGGGCTGTGGGTCGTGGGTTGCCGGTTTCCGCGGCCCGCCTTCGGGGCCGGGGCGACGCGCTTGTCTTCCCGGTCGTTAGGAAAGCCATGGATACCGTAGACGTGGAGGTGGTCAGCGCCCGGGTGACCCCCGAGCAGAGCCTGGCGGTGCTTTCGCAGCGCGAGGTGGAGCGGCTGTTGGATGCGAGCCGGGGGGGCGCCTACGAGACCTTCCGGCGCTGTTCCCTGGCCGTGCTCAACAGCGCCAGCATGGTCGACGACGCCCGGCAAGTGCTGGAGCAGTACCGGGAATTCGAGATCCGGGTGGTGCAGCGGGACCGGGGGGTGAAGTTGGAGATCCGCGGCGCCCCGGCGAGCGCCTTCGTGGATGGGCAGATGATCCGGGGGATCAAGGAGCACCTGTTCGCGGTGCTGCGCGACATCGTCTATATCGCCGAGGAGATCCGGGCGTCGGGGCGCTTCGACCTGGAGACGTCGGCTGGCATCACTGATGCGGTGTTCCACCTGCTGCGCAACGCCCGGGCCATCGCCGCCCACACCGAGCCGAACCTGGCCATCTGTTGGGGCGGGCACTCGATTAGCCGCGAGGAGTACGACTACACCAAGGCGGTGGGCTACGAACTGGGCCTGCGGGGCCTGGACATCGGCACCGGCTGCGGCCCGGGAGCCATGAAGGGGCCGATGAAGGGGGCGGCCATCGCCCACGCCAAGCAGCGCCAGCGCCGGGGCCGCTACGTGGGCATCAGCGAGCCGGGTATCATCGCCGCCGAGTCGCCGAACGCGATCGTCAACGAGCTGGTGATCCTGCCCGACATCGAGAAGCGCCTGGAGACGTTCGTGCGCCTGGCCCACGCCGTGGTGGTGTTCCCGGGGGGCGTGGGCACGGCGGAGGAGATCCTCTACCTGCTCGGCATCCTGCTGCACCCGGCCAACCGGGAGGTGCCGTTCCCTCTCATTCTCACCGGACCGCCCCAGAGCCGCGCCTACTTCGAGCACATCGACGGGTTCGTCGCAGCGACCCTGGGGGCCGATGCGCGGCAGCGGTATACCGTCATCCTGGGGGACCCGGTGGCGGTGGCCCGGGCGGTGCGTCTGGGGGTTGAGCAGGTGCGCGGCTACCGGGTGGCTACCAAGGACGCCTTCTACTTCAACTGGCGGCTGAAGATCGACGAGGCGTTCCAGCGGCCCTTCCCGCCGACCCACGCCAACGTGGCCGGGCTGGAACTGCGTGCCGACCTGCCGGGCCACGTGTTGGCGGCCAACCTGCGCCGGGTGTTTTCGGCCCTGGTCGCGGGCAACGTCAAGGACGACGGGGTGCGCGCCGTGGAGAGGCACGGCCCCTTCGAACTGCGCGGAGATGCCGCCCTCATGGGGCAGCTGGACCGGCTGCTGGCGGCGTTCGTGGGCCAGCAACGCATGCGCCTGCCGGGCCAGGTCTACACCCCCTGCTACCGGCTGGTGTCGTGAGCTCCCGGGACGGTCGGCCCCACCCGCTGCCGACTACTCCTTCAGCCGGATCTTGAGCCGGCCTTCCTCCACCCGCAGGCTCTCGACGCCGTCCGCGAAGGCCTTCCAGAAGCCCGGCTCCGCGCCGAACTCCTTCACCAGGTCCACGTTCTTGAGGCCGCCCAGCCATGCGTTGGGGAGAGGGACGCCCATGAGGCTGACGCCCTTGACGGCCACCACCGGCCGGGCGTCGGTGTAGCTCACCTCCAGCCCCACATGGACCCGCAGGGTGCGGCCGCCCAGCACCGGCAGGTCCTCCTCCAGGGGGACCAGGAGCTTGCCGCTGACCAGGTTGTCGGAGAGGTCGATGGCCAGTTTCTGGGCCAGTTCGGTGTTCTTGGCGAGCAGGGCGTTGAGTTCCCGCTCGCTCAGGACGACCTCGCGGTTGGTGTCCGTCTCGCGGTAGGGCTCGGGCGCGAGGGCAGCGCCGGCCTCCAGGGTCCCGGAGGGCGCCGGGCTCCGCTCCGGAGAAAGGCCGAGAGTGCGCAGCTTCCTCTCCAGGGTCTGCCCTTCGGCCGGGCTGAGGGACACCGGTTCGAAGTCCCTGGGAAAGAGGTATCCGCTCACCAGCCAGGTGGTGCCTGCGGCGGTCCCGACGATGGTCACCAGGACGATGCCGAGGACGTGGAACCAGCGCAGGCCGCTGCGTTGCGGGGGCCGGAGGGCGGGTAGACGGGTGGTCATGATCCCTCTTTGTACACTGGGCGGGTGGTTTGTAAAGTCCGGCGACGGGCCGGCCGGGTGCACTGTAGTACTCGGCCCTGGTCGTAGGGCATCTTTTGAAGGGTGTCAAAAGGTAGGGCCTGGGAAGTAACCCAGGCCCCCTGGACGGGACGGATGCAGGAGAGTAACGGGTGAGGCGCCGGGCACCGCGGGGAGCGGGCTGTCTGGGGGTTGGTCCGGAATGGCCGATGACTGGCACTCGGTGCCTAACCTGACGGTGAGGGCGCTCCCAACCATGGTAAACCGCGTGCTCCCCGGCCCGACACAAGGTGGCCCCAGCCCAACCCCCAGGGCAGCCCGCCCCCCACTCTGGCGGGTGATGCGCGGGCAACTGACCGCTGATGGCTGGAAAGGGAAGTTACGCGGAAGCATCGCTGCCCCCTGGAGCGGACGCGGGGTCTTGTCGGAGGCGGGCCGGCAGGTATGGCGACGAACTCCAGAGGACTCACGGACGCCAGGGCCGGCTATCGCGGCCCGGGTCGGCACCGACACTCCAAGGTTCCGGCCCGCCGGAGGCAAGGCCCGGCGTCCAAGGAGGGCTTGTGCGTCGACAGGCCTCGGCCGCCGGCACCGAAAATGTTGCCCCGGGATGTCGGGCTAACGGGGCGAGAAGTCTCTTCGAGATGGCGTAGGCACCCACCATGTGGTTTGTTTGGGAGGAACAGCTGGGCAGGACAGGGCGCGCCGCGCGGCGGATCGCTCGGGGCGTGGTGGTGCCTTTCCCCCGGCGTTTCGGGACCCTGGATTTGTGAATGGCCGGGCATGGTTCCATAATTCACGGGGGCATCGCACCCGCCCGGGGAAGTGCCCTGCAGCCCGCCCCGAACCACCAGTGACAAGACGAGGAGATGAGATTGAATCGCGCCATCCGGCTTCTCCGCAATCGCGACTTCGTCTTTGCCCTGGCCCTGGTGCTGGGAGTCGCGGCGGGAGGGGGTTCCGCCTGGACCCGACCCCTGGCCCTACCGGCCCTGGGCGCGGTGATGACCCTGTCGTGTCTCGCCATCACGGGGCGACTCTACCGCTCTGCACGCGAGACGCTGATCGCGGCAGCGGCCGGCGTACTCCTCTCTTTCCTGGTGCTCGGGGGCTTCTACGCAGTCGCGAGTATCGGGTTCCGCCACGACCGCGATCTGTGGGACGGTCTCATCCTGCTGGCCCTGGCGCCCCCGGGGGTGGCGGTGATTCCGTTCACAGACAGTCTCGGCGGTGACCGGCACTTCTCGCTGCTGGCCACGGCCTCGGGCTACCTCGCCGCCCTCGCCATCACCCCCCTGGTGGGTTTCGCCGCCTGGGGCACCGATCTGGCCGCCGCGGGCCAGGTACTGTCCCTGCTGGGGCAGCTCATCCTGCTGCCCCTGTTCCTGTCCCGGGTGCTCCTGCGCACCGGCCTGGCCGCCCGCATCGCCCCGATGCGCGGTACCCTGGTCAACTGGAGCTTCTTCGTGGTCATCTACACCATCGTCGGCCTCAACCGGAGCTACCTGCTCGAAAGCCCCCGGGTGATCGTGCCCTTGCTCGCCGTGGGGGTCGTGTCCACCTTCGGCGTGGCCGCCCTGCTGCGCCTGGGGGGCCGGGCCGCCGGACTCGCTGGGGACCGGGTGACGAGCGCGGTGCTGCTCGGAACCCTCAAGAACTACGGCGTGGCCGGCGGCCTGGCACTGACGCTGTTCTCCCCCCGCGCCGCCCTGCCCGCCGTAGTTGTGAGCACGGTCATGATCGCCTATGTCATTTGGTTGGGGCACAGCGGCCGCCGGGCGGGAGCCAAGGGAGCGTCGTGAATGCCACAACTGGATGGGGTTGCGCGCCACCGGCTTTTTGCGTCTCGCCAGCCGCCCGACCCGCAGCGGGGGCTGCCGCCCCCCGGGTCGACCTGCTGCACTCTGCCACCCCGCACGCGGCCCCGCCGCAGGAGGTACCCCCGTGGATGACCTGCACGAGATGTTCACGCTGTTCAAGGCAGACTTTCCCGAGGTCCATCGCCGGCACACCGAGGAGGGTGAGGAGATCCATCTGCGCGGCGGGCCCCTACCCGACACGGTGCGCTGCCTGCTGAAGGTGGCCATGTCGGGCGCGACCGGCCACCAGCGGGCCCTGGAGACACATCTGGCCAAAGCCCGGCAAGCAGGGGCGACCGAGGAGGAACTGCGCCACGCCCTCCTGCTGCTGATTCCCACCTGCGGCTTTCCCACCTTCATGGAGGCCTACAGCACCTACCGCAAGGTGCGGTAAGACCGATGCGGGCAGCACGTTGCCCCGCGGGCAGTTGCGTCGCCGGGCGTTGGCTCCCCGGTTTCCAGCGGCGGAAGGGGCCGCTCGCGATGGTCGGGGTGCTCCGACCGCCCGGTCGGCAAGATTCTTTCGTTCGAGAGCGGTTCCCTTCCGCCTGTGCCTGTCCGCGGCCAGGGCTGGCAGTGGGGATCGCGCGGCCGGCCCTGACCTGTTGGCGCACCGAGCAGGTGGGGTAGGATGTCGGCCGCATCACCTCCATGTTCCGCCCGACAGCCTGCGTTCTCCTGGGAGGGAAGAAGAGATGTTCCTGCTCGCTTTGCTGCTCCTCGTCAACCTGTTCCTGGCGGCAGGCACCGCCCTGTTCGTCTACGAGTCCCTGCAGGAGCAGGAACTCTTGGCCCCCAGGCGGGGCTACCAGCTCCTGGCGGCCCTCGGCGTCGCGACCGTCGTGGTGCTCCTCATCCCACCGGCCCGGGGGTTCCTGGCCACTGCGTACGGACTGGGTGCGGGCGTTTTCGCCCTACTGCTCGTCCCGTTTCGAAGGGAGTCCCGTGCGTTGAAGGGCACCCGGGGCTACGTGGTCGGCGAGGTCCAGCGCATGGACGAGCGCGACATCGTGTTCGCGCGGAACCGCAGCATCCGGCCGGGCTCTGAGGAGTACCAGCTCTACTACGAGCAGCTGCACCCCGAGTGGAAGGAGCGCGACGATCGGCGCCGGGCCCTGGGCGGCCCCCTGTCGAAACCGGGCAAGATCGACAACTGGCGGCCCAACTCGGCCCTGATGTTCGCCAACTTCCAGATCCCGTCTTTCCTCGGACCCCACGCGGAGGCGGCACCCCTGCCCGATCACCCGCCGGCCGAGCTGGAACCGGAGCGGGCGAGTGAGATCATCAAGGGGATCGCCCGGCACCTGGGCGCGGCCGCGGTGGGTGTGTGCAAAGTGGACCCCCGCTGGGTCTACTCCCGCCGGGGGGAGATCTTCAACCAGAACTGGGAGGAGTGGGGGACCCCCATCGCGGAGTTCCCACCCTACGCGGTGGTGATCGCCACGGAGATGGATCACGAAATGGTGCAGGGGGCCCCGCACACCCCCGCGGTGGTGGAGAGCACCGCCAACTATGCCCGCGGCGCCTACATCACCACCATCCTGGCCCAGTGGTTCGGGGCCATGGGCTACCGGGGAGAAGCCGAGCACAACCGGCATTACAAATGCCTCATGGTGCCACTGGCGGTGGACGCGGGCCTGGGAGAGCTGGGCCG
Organism: Deferrisomatales bacterium; assembly: GCA_029211085.1. GTDB lineage: Bacteria > Desulfobacterota > Deferrisomatia > Deferrisomatales > JARGFW01 > JARGFW01. The sequence goes on from JARGFW010000143.1 coordinate 9,833, forward strand.
CTTCGGTTACCTGATCTCCGATCAGGTCGGGGCGCGCTGCCGGATCTTCGCCTGCCTCACCGACATGCCCCTGGCAACGAATGAACCGGTGGACCTGGGGGCCGAGGGGTTTTGCGAAAAATGCAGGAAGTGTGCCGACTCCTGCCCCTCGCGTTCCATCCCCAAGGGGGAGAAGACCGTGGCGAAGGGGACCCGGCGCTGGATGCTCGACGCGGACACCTGCTTCGCCTACTGGGGCAAGATCGGCACGGACTGCTGCGTCTGTATGAGCGTATGCCCCTTCAGCCGACCCAACCGCTCTCTGCACAAGGTGGTGCGCTGGATGGTGAAGCGCTCTCCTCTGGCCCAGCGCCTCTTCCCGTACGTGGACAACTTCCTCTATGGAACCCGGTGGAAGCCGCGCCAGGCACCGGCCTGGGTGGACTACCCCCGGAAGGGGACCATGGGCGAGATGCCCGGGGCCGACGAGGTGCCGGAGATCTCCAGCCGGGACATGTCCTAGGCAGGGTTGCGCCTGCCTGTCGGCAAGGCGCTGGGCCCGAGGCGGATGTCCGGGCAGCGGATCTCCTCTGGTGACCGACAGGGCGGGCGCGCTCCCTGCCCCGTCGCGGTTTCCCGGCGCACGTGTTGTTTTCTCTCCCGGGTCTTTCCCCCTCTTGACAGTCGGGGTATCGCCATGGTTGCCTTGCCGACGGAGGGAAGGAATGAAACACGATTTTGAATACAGGCTTCGGGAGCCGCTTTCCAGCCCGGAAGAACTGGGTGGGCACCCGCCGCGTTACGAGCGGCGGGTCGAGGGCGGAGTCCTGATCGAGCGCGACGTGGCGGTGGCCATGCGGGACGGCGTGCGCATCTTCGTGGACGTGTTTCGTCCTGTCGACGAGGCCCGACCGGTGCCGCCGCTGATCGCCTGGGGCCCCTACGGCAAGCACGGTCCCACCCGCATGGCCAAACAGTTTCCGAAGGCTGGGATCACTGCCGAGCTGTCGACCTACACGGCGTTCGAGGCCCCCGACCCGCTGCACTGGGTGGCCCAGGGCTACGCCGTGCTCAACGTGGACCCCCGCGGCACCTGGTTCTCCGAGGGCACGGCTACCTACCTGTCGCCGGAGGAGGCCCGGGACGAGTACGACCTGATCGAGTGGGCCGGGACCCAGCCCTGGAGCAACGGCAAGGTGGGGCTGATCGGCGTGTCCTATCTCGCCTCTTCCCAGTGGGGCGCGGCGGCGACCAACCCCCCGCACCTGGCCGCCATCAACCCGTGGGAAGGCTGGAGCGACTCGTACCGGGAGGTGGTCCGCCACGGCGGCATCCCGGAGACCTCGTTCTGGCCGTACCTGCCGGGACGCTGGGGCCGCAGCAAGACGCGCATCGAAGACCTGGAGCGCGAGACCCGGGAGCACCCCCTGCTCGATGGGTTCTGGGAGGCCAAGCGGGCCGATCTCTCCAAGATCACGGTCCCGGCCTACGTGGTGGCGAGCTGGACGGACCAGGGGCTGCACACCCGGGGGACCCTGGAGGGATTCAAGAAGATCTCCTCGCCCCACAAGTGGCTTGAAGTGCACGGCCGCAAGAAGTGGGCCTACTTCTACGAGCCGGAGAGCGTTCGCCGCCAGCAGGTCTTCTTCGACCACTTCCTGAAGGGTGTGGAGACCGAGGTGGCCCAGTGGCCGCGGGTGCGGCTCGAGGCCCGGCAGCGGTACTACGTGGGGGAGTTCCGGAGCGAGGCCGAGTGGCCGGTGGCCCGCACCCGGTACACGAAGCTCCATCTCGACGCCCGCGACGGCTCGCTCCGACCCGATCCCGCCCCGGCGGAGGCCTCCTGCTCCTACTCGGCGGAGTACGACGCAGACGAGAGCGTCCGGTTCGATGTCCGGTTCGACCGCCGAACGGACCTGATCGGGCACACCAAGCTCCGGCTCTGGCTGGCCCCCCACGGGGCGGACGATGCCGACGTGTTCGTGGTCCTGCAGAAGCTGGACGCGGCCGGCCAGGTGGTGCCGTTTGCGTTCTACGCCCAGTTCGAAGACGGCCCGGTGGCCCTGGGCTGGCTCCGCGCCTCCCACCGCGAGCTCGACCCGGACCAGGCGACGGAACAGCAGCCGGTGCTGCTGCACCGGCGGGAGCAGAAACTCGTGGACGGCGAGATCGTGCCCCTGGAGATCGAGGTCTGGCCGTCGGGGACCCGGTTCGAGGCCGGCGAGGGCCTGCGCCTGGTGATGCGGGGTTCAGATTTCAAGAAACCCGAGGTGGAGCCCCCGGTGGGAGACGCACTGGGAGACCTCCCCAAGACCGTCCGCCGCAGCCCCCTGGCCCTCCACGAAGACAGCGTGAACCGCGGTCGCCACGTCATCCACACCGGCGGGCAGTACGACTCGTACCTGATGGTTCCGGTGGTCGCCGGCTGAGGTGATCCGGTTCCAGCTCCTGGTGCCAACCGCGAGCTGGAGCCGCAGGCGGTGAGGCAGACGGCACGGTCTCGGCCACGTCGATCTGCCCCCGAAGAACGGCCAACTGACACCCCCGGGGCGCCCTGCGCCCGCAAGCTGCTGGCCCTTTCACCAGCAGACAAACGAAAGGAGACTGGACCCATGACATCGAGGCAGATACTGGCGGTCGGAGTAGTCCTCACAGCGCTTGCCTTGGGCCTTGCACCTGCGCACGCTGCAGACGTGGTCAAGATCGGCGTCGTCAATGCCTACTCGGGTCAGTTCGCCGACCCGGCGGCCCAGCTCGACGCCGGCATCAAGCTCTACATGCAGCAGCACGGGGACACGGTCGCCGGCAAGAAGATCGAGATCATCCGCAAGGACACGGGGGGCATCGCGCCGGACGTCGCAAAACGCCTGGCCCAGGAGCTGGTGGTGCGCGACAAGGTCGACATCCTGGCAGGCGCGCTGCTCACGCCGAACGCGCTGGCCATGGGCGCTGTCAGCGCCGAGGCCGAGAAGTTCATGGTGGCCATGAACGCGGCGACCTCCATCATCACCACCAAGTCGGAGTACATGGCCCGCACCTCGGTCACCACGCCGCAGATCAACGAGCCGTTCGGCAAGTGGGTCGCAGAGCACGGCGTCAAGAAGATCTACACCCTGGTCACCGATTACGGCCCGGGCCACGACGCCGAGCAGGCCTTCCACCGCGGCTTCAAGGCGGGGGGCGGCGAGATCGTCGGTGCGGACCGTTCACCGATCGTCAACCCGGATTTTTCGGCGTTCGTACAGCGCATCGCCGACGCCAAGCCGGAGGGCGTGTTCATCTGGGTACCGGGGGGCGCCCAGCCGCCCGCCATCGGCAAGGCCCTCGCGGAGCGTGGCCTGACCCCCCCCAAGACCAAGATCTTCGGCCAGGGCGAACTCACCGCCGACGCTGCGTTGGAGAGCATGGGGGATCTG
>JARGFW010000004.1 GCA_029211085.1 Deferrisomatales bacterium
GAGCACCTGCCCGACACGCAGGGGGTCGGCGGTTCAATCCCGCCCGTGCCTACCACTTGCACGCGCCGTTGTCGTCTACCCACAGAGAGGCATCGTGTGGAGATCCTCCCACCGGTGCCTTTTCTGCTTTCCAAGTCTGCGGGTGGGTGCGCCCGCAGTGCCGCTGTGCACCGAGAGGGAGGCTGTGCCATGTCGCTCAACGTAACCTTGCCCGACGGCAACGTGCAGCAGGTGGAGGCGGGTTCTACTCCAGCCATGATCGCCGCGTCCCTGGGCAAGCGGCTCGTCAAAGACGCCGTTGCTGCCACAGTGGACGGACGGCTGGTGGATCTCGGGACCCCCCTCAGCGGGGACTGTCGGGTGGAGATCGTCACCGCCACCAGCCCCCAGGGGCTCGACGTGCTGCGCCACTCCGCAGCCCACCTGATGGCTCAGGCCGTAAAGCGCCTGTTCGACCCGGTCAAGGTCGCCATCGGGCCGGCCACTGCCGACGGCTTCTACTACGACTTCGATACGCCCCGGCCGTTTCGCCCCGAAGATTTCGAGGCGATCGAGGCGGAGATGGCGCGCATCGTCCAATCCGCGATCCCGGTGGAGAGGCAGGAGTTGACCCGGGAGCAGGCACTGGAACTGTTCTCCTCCCAGGGCGAGACGTACAAGGTCGAACTGATCCGGGACCTGCCCGCGGGGGATATCATCACCCTGTACCGTCAGGGCGAGTTTGCCGACCTGTGCCGCGGTCCCCACGTGCCGCATACCGGCAAGCTCAAGGTGGTCAAACTGCTCTCCGTGGCCGGAGCGTACTGGCGCGGCGACGAAAAGAACGCCATGCTGCAGCGCATCTACGGTACGGCGTTCGCCACCAAAGATGACCTCAAGCACCGCTTGCTGATGCTGGAGGAGGCACGTAAGCGCGACCACCGCAAGCTGGGCCGCGAGTTGGAACTGTTCAGCATCGACGACGAGGTGGGCCCAGGCCTGGTGATCTGGCACCCCAAGGGGGCCCTGTTACGCACCCTGTTGGAGGACTTCGAGCGGCGCGAGCACCTCAAGCGCGGCTATCAGATCGTGATGGGCCCGCAGATCCTTCGCAAAGAACTGTGGGAGCGCTCCGGCCACTACGACAACTACCGCGAGAATATGTACTTCACCGAGGTGGAGGGGCAGTCCTACGGCGTCAAGCCCATGAACTGCCTGGCCCACATGGTGATCTACAAATCCAAGCTGCGCTCCTACCGCGACCTGCCTCTGCGCTACTTCGAACTGGGCACGGTGCACCGCCACGAGAAGTCCGGGGTGCTCCACGGCCTGACCCGGGTGCGCGGCTTTACCCAGGACGATGCCCACATCCTCTGCACTCCCGAGCAACTGCCCCAGGAAATCACCGCGATCTTGGAGTTCATCAAGGACGTGATGGCACAGTTCGGGTTCGCCTACGAGGTGGAACTCAGTACCCGGCCGGAGAAATCCATCGGAGACGACGCCTCCTGGGAGGCTGCCACCGAGGCCCTGCGGCAGGCACTGGAGGCCCACCACATCGCCTACGAGGTCAACGCGGGCGACGGTGCGTTCTATGGCCCGAAGATCGATGTGAAGCTCAAGGATGCGCTTGACAGAAAGTGGCAATGTGCTACAATCCAGGCCGATTTCACCCTTCCAGAGCGGTTCGATCTGACCTACGTGGCTCCGGATGGGGAGCGCCGCAGGCCGGTGATGTTGCACCGGGTGATTCTTGGCTCGATTGAGCGCTTCATCGGGATCCTCATCGAGCACTTTGCCGGCGCTTTCCCGACTTGGCTGGCCCCCGTCCAGGTCATTCTCCTCCCTATCACCGATCGGCACGCCCCCTACGCTCGAGAGGTGGAGGGGCTTTTGCGTTCCAGGGGGTTGCGGGCGGAGGTGGACGGGCGCAACGAGAAGCTCGGATTCAAGATCCGCGAGGCCCAGTTGCAGAAAATTCCGTTCATGGTGGTGATCGGCGACAATGAGGTCGCCGACCGCGCCGTTTCTCCCCGCCGCTACGGAGGGGATTCCGAATCGTCGGTGCCGCTGGACGAGTTCGTGCAGCGTGTGGTAGAGGAGTCTTCGCCCCGGCAGTGAAAGGCCGGGCTCGGCCGCTCCAAGACCTGACCCAGGAGGTGTGTCATCGCAGAACAACCACGCATCAACCGCATGATCGTTACCCGCGAAGTTCGCGCCATCGGCCACGAAGGCGACCAACTGGGCATCCTCCCCCTGGAGCGTGCCCTGGCCATGGCCGAGGAGTTGGAGCTGGACCTGGTGGAGGTGGCGCCCCTGGCGCGGCCACCGGTGTGCAAGATCATGGACTATGGCCGCTATAAATATCACTTGGCCAAGAAAGCTGTCGAAGCCAAGAAGCGCCAGACCGTGGTGCATCTCAAAGAGGTGAAGGTCCGCCCCAAGACCGAATCCCACGACTTCGAGGTCAAACTCAAGAAGGTGCGGGAGTTTCTCGGCGAAGGCAACAAGGTCAAGGTCACGGTGATGTTTCGTGGCCGCGAGGTGACCATCCCGGAGAAGGGACTGGAACAACTGCAGAAGATGCTCGCACGCCTGCAGGACGAAGCAAAGGTGGAGTCGCCCCCCAAGCGCGAGGGGCGGACCATGTACATGATGCTGGCCCCGGGGGTGGGGAAAGCCCAAACCAAATAGCGCCTCGGCGCGTTTCCCGGCCGCTGTCGGGGTCCATGGAGGATCGTGTAATGCCCAAGATGAAGAGTAGGCGGGCCGCCGCCAAGCGGTTCAAACTGACTGCCAGCGGCAAGATCAAGCATCGGAAGGCTTTTCGCAGCCACTTGCTGGGCCACAAGTCCAGAAAGCTCAAGCGCCAGTTCCGGGGCGCGGCGTACGCGGACTCCACCAACGTGGCGGCCGTCAAGAGAATGTTGCCTTATCTATAAGACCCCCTAGCGCGTTCGTCGCCTTTCACGCCTCACCCCCGGGCCAGCCATGTGCCCGAGACGGGTAGGCAGGCCCCGCGGGGCCCCGGGCGCCGGGCGCAGATCGAGGAGAAAGCCATGGCACGCATCAAACCGTCCGTCCCGTCCCGTCAGCGGCGGCGCAAGATCCTCAAACAGACCAAGGGTTTCGTCGGTGGGCGTCGGCGCCTGCTGCGCACCGCCACGGAGGCCCTGCACAGGGCCTGGGCGTACTCGTACCGCGATCGCAAGGTGCGCAAGCGGGAGTTCCGGCGCCTGTGGATCGCGCGCATCAGCGCCGCGGCCAAGCTCAACCAGATCTCCTACAGCCGGTTGATCGACGCCTGCAAGAAGTCCAACGTCGACCTCAACCGCAAGGTTCTCTCCGAGATCGCCATCCACCATCCCGAGGATTTCAGCCGCCTGGTCGAGCAGGTCCGCTCCGCCGGCTAGAGGCGTTGCGGGGTACCTCGCCCGGGGTTGTGGCCGGTGCGTGCTGCCGGGGTAGGGATGGGAGTGTCTCATGATCGACAAACTGAAAGCCCTCCAGGCGGAGGCCGCTGGTGCAGTCGCCGGTGCCGCCACTCTGGCGGCCCTCGACGATCTGCGGATACACTACCTGGGTCGCAAAGGGGCCGTGACCGGCTGCCTGCGCGACATGGGCAAACTCTCCGCCGCCGAACGCCCGGCGGTGGGTAAGGCCGCCAATGAGGTGAAAGACGCCATCGAGGCGGTACTCGCGGCGCGGGGCGAGGCACTGCAGCGGTCGGAGCGGGGCGCGCGGTTCGCGGCGGAGGCGGTGGATGTCACCCGGCCCGGGCGGCGCAGCCACCGCGGCGGTCTGCACCCGGTCACCCTGGTGCTGCGTGAGATGCTCGACCTGTTCGTGGGGATGGGGTACGCGGTGGCCGACGGTCCCGAGGTGGAGACCGAGTACTACAACTTCGAAGCACTCAACATCCCCGCCCACCACCCGGCCCGGGACATGCAGGACACCTTTTATGTCGCCCCGGGTGTGGTGCTGCGCACCCACACTTCCCCGGTGCAGGTGCGGGTGATGGAGACCACGCGCCCGCCGGTGAAGATCGTGGCGCCGGGCAAGGTGTACCGCTGTGACGCCGACATCACCCACTCTCCCATGTTCCACCAGGTGGAGGGGTTGCTGGTGGATGAGGGGGTCACCTTCGCCGACCTCAAGGGCATGCTCACCGCGTTCCTGCACAGCTACTACGGCCCCGACACCGGGGTGCGCTTCCGCCCCAGCTACTTCCCCTTTACCGAGCCCAGCGCCGAGGTGGACATCCAGTGCGTGCTGTGCGGCGGCAGCGGTTGTCGCATCTGCTCGGGTACCGGATGGCTCGAGATCCTGGGCTGCGGCATGGTGGATCCGGCGGTGTACGGCTTCGTGGGCTACGACCCCGAGCGCTACCAGGGCTTCGCGTTCGGCATGGGGGTGGAGCGTATCGCCATGCTGAAGTACGGCATCGGCGACATCCGCCTGTTCTACGAGAACGACGCCCGCTTCCTGTCCCACTTCAGCTGAGTTCCAGGACACACCATGCGCATCAGTCTGAACTGGCTCCGAGACTACGTGGATCTCCGCGCCGACGCCGATGAACTGGCCCACCGCCTGACCATGGCGGGGCTGGAGGTGTCTGCGGTGGAGACCCTGGGGGCTGGCATCGAAGGGGTCGTAACCGCCCGTATCGTGGAGAGGGGACCCCACCCGGGGGCGGATCGCTTGAGCCTGTGCCGGGTCGATGACGGCACCGAGATCCACGAGATCGTCTGCGGCGCCACCAATATGCAAGCCGGCGACGCGGTGGCCCTGGCCCGGGTGGGCACCCGGTTGCCCGGCGGCCTGAAGATCAAGAAGGCCAAGATCCGCGGGCAGGCGAGCTCTGGCATGATGTGTTCGGAGCGCGAGCTGGGTCTGGGGGAGGGGCACGATGGCATCCTCATCCTGCCTCCGAACACCGCGCTGGGGCGCCCCCTGGTGGAGGTGCTGGGCTTGCCCGACACCGTGTTCGAGGTGGACCTCACCCCCAACCGGGCCGACTGTCTGTCGGTGGTGGGGGTGGCGCGGGAGGTGGCCGCACTGACCGGTGCCGAACTGCGGTTGCCGGAGCCCAACCTCGCTGAGTCGGGGGAACCGATAGCCGACCAGACCTCGGTGACCATCGAGGATCCGGAGCTGTGCCGCAGGTACGCCGCCCGCATCGTGCGGGGGGTGCGTATCGGCCCCTCCCCGCGGTGGCTGCAGCAACGGTTGCAGGCGGTGGGGGTGCGGGCCCTCAACAACGTGGTCGATGTCACCAACTACGTGCTGATGGAACTGGGGCACCCGCTCCACGCCTTTGACCTCCAACGCCTCGGCGGGCAGCGCATCGTGGTGCGTCGCGCCCGCGACGGGGAGTCCTTCACCACCCTGGATGGCCAGGAGCGGTGCCTGGATGCGGACACCCTGATGATCTGTGACGGGGACGGGCCCGTGGCCGTCGCCGGGATCATGGGGGGGCTGAACAGCGAGGTGGAGGACACCACCCGAGACGTGCTGCTGGAGAGTGCGTACTTCGACCCGGCGAACATCCGACGTTCGTCCAAGGCGCTGGGGTTGAGCACCGAGGCCTCCTACCGCTTCGAACGCGGCACCGACATCGAGGGTCTGATCCGGGCCCTGGACCGGGCCGCCGGGCTGATCGCCGAACTCGCCGGGGGGACCGTGGCCGCGGGCATCTGGGACGCCTTTCCCGGGCCACGGGCACGGCGGCGGGTCACCTGTCGGCCCGCCCGGGTGAGTGCCGTGCTCGGGGTAGAGCTTTCCCGGGACGCGATCGTCACCTATCTGCAGGCCCTCGGCCTGTCGCCGGTCGCGGAGACCGGGTCGGAAACCACCTTCGAGGTGCCGCCCCACCGGGTGGACCTGGAGCGCGAGATCGACCTCATCGAAGAGGTGGCGCGTCTCCACGGCTACGATGCGATCCCCGCCACCCTGCCCAAGGTGGCGATGACCGCCGGCGAACGGCCCGCCGCCCGACGCACGGCGGACCGTGCCCGCGATGTCCTGGTTGCCGCCGGCCTGACAGAGGCGATCAACCTGAGCTTCATCGACCCCGCCGAAGACGAGCGCCTGGCCCTCGGGGCGGACGATGCGCTGCGGCGCAAGGTGGTGATCCAAAACCCGCTCAATAGCGAGACCGCAGTGTTGCGCACCACCCTGTTGCCGGGGTTGCTGCGTGCGGCGGGGCTCAATAACCGCCGCCAGACCGGGGCCGTGCGGCTGTTCGAGGTGGGAAGAACCTACCACCCGGTGGACGGGCAAGTACTGCCCCGGGAAGTGCAGAGGGTCGGTGCTGTACTCGCGGGAGAGCAGCGCCCCCTGGGTTGGCTCGCCAGCGCCCAGGCGGTGGATTTCTTCGACGCCAAGGGAGTCGTCGAAGGGTTTGTCGCCACCCTGGGTGTCGATGGTTTGGGTTGGGAAACCGTGACGGACAGGCCCTGGTTGCACCCCGGGCGCGGGGCGGTGCTGGTGCTGGGGGGCGAGGAACTGGGGTGGTGCGGTCAGTTGCACCCGGACCGGGCGGAGGCCTACCAGGTTCCCGAACCGCTCTTCGCGTTCGAGCTCGACCTGAATCGGTTGCAGCAGGCCGGCCGTAAGCCCGGAGCGTTTCCCGGTTTGGACCGCTACCCGGCCGTGGCGCGCGACCTGGCGGTGGTGCTCGACCGCGGGGTGCCGGTGCAGCAGGTGTTGGATGCCGTTGCAGACTGCCGCGGCCGGGAACCGCTGCTTCGTTCAGCCACCTTGTTCGACATATACGAGGGGGAGCGACTGGCGGCGGACAAGGTGAGCCTAGCGATTCGGGTCGTGTACCGTTCCGAGGAGCGCACCCTCACCGAGGAAGAAGTGCAGCGGGCGGAAGCCGGGGTGCTGACCCATCTGGAGCAACAACTGGGGGCACGCCTGCGCGGCCGCTGATGGTTTCGGGTTCGGGTGCAGTGCCCCGACCCTCCCTGGATCGTGATCGTCTTGCATTGGCAGGAAAGGATAGGAGCCCATGACCAAATCGGAGATCGTCGAAGCCATTCACGATCATGTCGGATTCACCAAGAAGCGCTCCTCAGAAGTGGTGAGCCTGGTGCTCGACATCATCAAAGAAGCCCTGGAGCGGGGGGAGAAGGTGAAGATCAGCGGGTTCGGCAACTTCGAGATCCGCAACAAGGATCCCCGCAAAGGGCGCAACCCCCAGACCGGAGAGGAGATCACCATCTCGGAACGGCGAGTGCTCACCTTCAAACCCAGCCAAGTCCTCAAGGAGCGGCTCAACGGCAACGGATAACACCGTTGCTTTTGGTGGGTGAGATTGGTAGAGTTTGCCCCCGCTCTGAACGGGAGGAGGCGCGCCCCTTGGAAACGCAGCCGATCCCCCAAAAGCTCTACTATCGTATCGGAGAGGTGGCCGACATCGTCGGGGTCAAGCCCCACGTGCTGCGCTACTGGGAGTCGGAGTTCGGCCTGCTGTCGCCGCGCAAGAACGAGGGCAACCAGCGATTCTACACCCAGAAGGATCTGCAGAAGATCCTGATGATCAAGCAGCTCCTGTACGAGGAGCGATTCACCATCGCCGGGGCTCGTCGCAGGCTCCGCGAGGAATGGCGAAACAATCAGCAGAAGGCAGCTCCGAGCAGGCCCCCGGCGCCGATCGACAACCGCCGGCAACTGCTCGCTCAGCTCCGCAAGGAGGTCCAGGAGCTGATCCAACTGCTGCAGTGATAGGACATAAGGAAAACGTCGGGACGTAGCGCAGTCTGGTAGCGCACCTGAATGGGGTTCAGGGGGTCGGAGGTTCGAATCCTCTCGTCCCGACCAGTAATATCAAGGGCTTACGGGAACACCCGTAGGCCCTTTGTTTTTGGTTTTGCTCAAAAGCCGCCGTCTAAGCCGCCCTTTTGTCATCGCTGCCCCACGCCACCAGGCAAAAAAAGCCCCGGATCTCTCCGGGGCCTCGGTGTGTTCTCCTCCCGGGTCCGCTACTCCACCAACTCCGGGGGCAGCTTCCTGTGCCGCTCCAGCGCCTCCGCCGCCTCCTTCCGCCGCTGCCCCAGCCACACGGACGAGCCCTCCGCGGCGGGGCGGGTCTGCCGCCGGGCGTTTAGCCACACCTCCCCGTGCACGTTTTCGGGAAAGGTCGGGGAGTAGTCGCTTAGCAGGTCCGCCAGCACTTCGGCCAGGTGGGCGCGTTGCAGCGCCTCGCCGTCCTGGTGTGCCTCCCTGGCCGCCTGCGCCTCCTGTTCCAGCCTGGCCAGTTCAATCGCGTGCTCGGCCACGGCCACCGCCCGGATATCCTCCACCGAGGAGCGGGCGCCCTCCAGTTTGTCTCTGGCCCTCGTGGCGGCCTTTGTGGTGGTCTCCAGCTCTGCCTCGGACTTCTTGGTGGGGGACTTGTAATTCATCGCCAAGGCCGCCCGGCGGGCCACCTCCGCGGTCTCCAGCTGTGCCTCGAGTTGGGGAATCGTCTCGGTGGTCAGGTTGCGCAATCGTTGCAGATATTCGCCCATCGGTCATGCTCCTTTCGGTGTGGTGGTGCTGGGTGTGGTGGTGCTCATCAGATAGGTGAGGGCCTCTCTTGCCGTGCCTCCAGAGCAAATTCCGTCAATCAGTCGGGGCAGTGGCCCCGTCGCCGCCTCTTCGGCCGTGCCGATCCGGGCGCCGCCCCACCGCTCCCGGAGGTACTCGGGGGTCACGCCGCGGTGCTTGGTCAGGGTCGCCACAAACTCCGCCGCCGCGGCCTCGGTTGAGGCTTGCAGGGCCGCCAAGTTTTCGGGGGTCGCGTCGAGGTCGAGGAACTCCGGCGCGCAGTCCGGCGGGTCTTTGGTCTTGCCATCCGGGTGTTCCACCAACACGGGCCGGCCCTTCAGGCACACAAACTGCCGGGTGCCGACGCTACCCACCGCCGCGCCGGGTGTGGCATAGGTCAGGCCCGCCGCGCTTGCTATCCACAGGCCAGCCGACAGGGCGGTTTCAATCCAGGCCACGGAAGGGACCACCGCCCGGAGGTCAAAAAGTGCGCCGCCAATCGCCCGGGCCGCGGTCGAGCTCCCGCCTCGGCAATTCACCCGGAGGAAAAGCCCTTTTGCTCCTTCGTCCACCGCCCGCCGGAGGTCGTCGGCAAGGGCCGCGTCTTGGTCCCGCAGGTAGCCGTCCAAGTGGAGGGTGAACACGTCCCAGGGCCGCGGGAGGCGCCGGTGCTCGGCCTTTGTGTGCGCCGGGGGGGCGGGGCATGGGGTTGCCGCGTGGAGGCTCCGCCAGCCGCACGCGGAGCGCCACGGGCAGGTGGGGCAGGCGGGGGTCGGTTCAGCCATCGGCGCCGCCCCCTTCTCCCTGCTCGGGCTTGGTGGCGCGGGGCGGAGGTGGTGCCCACAACTTGCGGGCTTCACGCAATATCACGTCAAGCGCGGGGTCACGCTCGGGCGGTCCGGGCCAGTTCGCCCGGGCTCGGCGGATAAGTCCGCGCACGCGTTCGCGGTCGGGGTGTTCGGCTGGGTTCATGGTAAATTCTCCTCCGTTTCGTCGGGGTCGTTTGGGTCGAATCCAAAGGCCAGTTCATAAAGGGCGCGGTGAATTTCCTCCCCCAAGATCTCCGCCGCTTCCTGGGGGGTTCTCGTGGCGGCCAGCAGCGGGGCGCATTTGTGGGGCAGTCCCAGCAGTAGGGCGCGGGCTCTTCGGATGCCTTCGCCCTGCTCCGCGATTGCGTCGTCGCGGCGCATCAACTCACCGGAACGGACCCGGTTTTCCCGCTCCACTTTCTCGGCTTGCGCCGCTGCCAGCCGGGCGCGTTGTGCTGTCAGGTCAGTTCCCCCGGTGCCGGAAGCCTGGGAGCGCAGGTGGCGAATGTAGCCGACGCGGCACTCGTCCAGGTCGTACCCTGGGCCGTTCGGCAATATCTTGTCCCCAGCAAGCGCAGTCACGCGCCGCTCGGACAGATCGAGGTGTAGGGCAAGCTCTCTACGTGTGGCCATATCTTCTCCTTGAGGGGGCAGGGAACCCCCTAGGCGCCGGTCTGACGCTGGTTTTTCTTCGAGCCCGCTTTCGACCCTCGTTTTCTACGCTCAGGAGGACCCGCAGGCCGTTTGGTGGCACGGGTTTTGCCGCCGTCGCCTGCTCGTACCGGCGCCGCACAGCGCGGGCCAGGTGGTCGAGGTCGTGGCGTTCTTCCGGGTTGCGGCACTTCTTATTTGTGCGCATGGGTCCCACCTCCTCAGTGTGTGCATTCGTACCGGCGCCGGGCGTCCTCGGTCGCGTCGAGGGTGTCCAGCACTTCGCCGATGGACGCGCCGCCCCGCCACCAGCACAGCGCCGGGGGGGTATCGATCGGAATTGACAGGTCCCCGTAGTCGTCGAGGCGGGGCCGGGTCAGCAGGGCTAAGAGCTCGGCCTTGAGCCGTCCAAGGTGCGGGGTGAGTTGTTCCACAGCCTCTTGAGGTCCCCTCAGCCCCACCCGGTCGCCAGCCGTGAGCACCTCGCACCCGAGGCGCCTCGCCTCTTTCAGAAAGTCCGCAGCGGTCGTCATACCCACGACTCCGCCGCTCCGCCTAGAGGGAGGGGGTGCTGGACCGTTACAGCGTTACAACGTTGATTTGGCGCCGTTTCCTGCGGGTTCCCATCCGTTACAGCCTTTTCGGGTGTAACGGTTCGCTCTTCTCGTTTTTCCGCGCCAGTGCTGGGTTGTAACGGTGTAACGGTTGGAGACCCCTCGGACCCGAGGTAACGGCCGAAGGCGTCCTGGAAGTCGGCCTCCCGGTATCCGCGGAACACGTCAGAGCCGCTGCGCTCCAGGTGTGGGCGTATGTTGAACGGTCGGAGGAGGCGGGCGAGTTGCCGGACAGTGAGCGGCTTGCCGTGGTGCCACTCCGGCCAGGGCCGCTCCTCCAAGGTTGCAAGGTCCGTTACTGCCACGGCGGAGGGGAGCCGTGCCCCGTGCCGCCTGAAGAGGTCGCGGAGGTCTTGCAGCAGAAGCACGGCCGCGGCTTCGTCGCCGTCGTCGTCGCCTACAAGTTCCACCACCGCCGCCCGTGCCTTCGCCGGCCAGGTGCCCCCGAGGGTGTCGGCAATCGCTAACAGGGTCCGCCAGTTGTCCGCGGCGCGGTCGTTTAAGCCGGTCGGCACGGTAGGGTCCTCCCGTCGCAGCGCCCCCAGGTGGTCGTCAGCCCACCGGGCGCACCTCCTGGGAAGTGCTTCCAGGGCGTCGAGACGGTCCAGGCGCAGCCGCTCCACCACCTCCTCCGGCCGGCGCCTCCGCATCCTGATTTCTACGGCCCGGTCCATCAACGTGGGGTGCATTCGTCCTATCAATGCCACCACCTTGGGCGCCCACGTCGAGAATCGGCGTACCTCGTGATCGTCGCCCGCGACCCGCAGCACAAAGGCCGCGCCCCGGGTGTGCCCGCTGTTCAGAATGCCGCGGAGGTCCTCGGATTCCTTGAGGAAGGTGTCTGCTTCGTCGATCAAGAGGGTGGGCCGCCACTGCTCCGTTGCCCGAAAGAGGGCAGCCACGGTCACGTTTGCCACGGGCAGCGGGCGCCGGGTCAGGGCTCCCAGGAGGGAAAGGGCGGTTGTCTTACCGCACCGTTTTTCGGGGCTCGTGATAGCCAGAATGGGCGAGACGTGGGCCGCGTCGTGGGCGTGGCTGTGCAGCGTCCACAGGGTCAGGGCCACAGCCGCACCCGAGGGCAGTACAATATATCGGGAGAAGGTCGTTTCGAGCTCGGAGGCCAGCACGGCACCGTCCACAGGTGTGGGCCACGCCTCCGGGTCGCCAATGTCTACCGCGGAGCCCGTTAGCCTCTCGGAGCCCGCGGTCTTGGGCCGGCGCCGCTCCACTTCGGCGTCGAGGGTCGAGGCCCGGATTCCCAAGGTCTTCGCCGCGTCTTGCCGGCGCCGGTCGTACTCCAGCGCAGGGAGGTCGGTAAGTTCGGCCAGGAGGGCTTCGGTGTCCACCTCCGGGGCCGGCAGGTCCACCACCGGGGCAGCCAGGATCTCTTCGCCGGCAGTCATACTGCCACCTCCCGCCGCTCAGTCTGGAGCGCGTTGAGGAAGTCGGTTCCCGGTTCCAGTGGAAGCGCCACCCGCACCACCCGGCCCTCAGCCACTAGGCGCCGCGCTAGGTGTTCGGCAGCCCGTTGCCCCGCGCCGTTTTCGTCGTGGTCAGCGCAAACGAACACCTCCCGCGCCGCGGAGGGGAGCTCCACCCGTTCCAGCCCGCCGGCGGAGATTGCAGCCCAGCATGGCAACCCAGCCAACTGGTGGACGGCCAACGCGGTTTCGATGCCTTCGGCCACCGCCAGCCGATCGCCGTCGAGGGGATACAGGCGCACCGCTGCGCCGCGGGTTGCTCCGGGGTGTGTGGGCCACAACTTCCGGGGGGCAGGGACCGGGGCCTTGTTTCCGGGTCGCTCGGGGTCGAGGTAGGTCGCGTGCATTGCCACCGGGTCGCCGGTCGGGCCTACCACCCGGGCCAGCACCGCCGGATATGTGCCGACCACCGCGCCGTCGGTCCAGTAGGGCAAGGCGTGGTGGGTCCTCAGCGCGTCCGCCGCCAGCCCGCGCAAGTCGAGCCCGCGGGCTTGTAAGTAGGCGGCCGCGGCGTCGCCAGCCGCCAAGGGGCGGGCCTCCGCCCACAGGCGCCTCAGGCGTGCCACCTTGCCGGGGTTGGGTTGCGGGGTTGTCTCGGGTCGGGCTGGGGTCACGGTTGCCCGTGGTGGGGCAGGACGGCAGCCAGGGGCCAGCCCCAGGGCGTCGGCCACCGCGGACAGGGCCTCGGGGAAGGTCCAGTCGTTCGCCCACCGGAGCGCAGAGAATCCATCAGCGTAGGTGCCGCAGTTGTGGCACAGGAGGCCGCCCGTTCGGGCAATGTCGTTGAATCCCCGGCAGCGGTCTTTCCCACCACAAACGGGGCAAGGTCCGTGCTTCGGAGCCCGGGTCACCACTTCGGCCAGGTGTGGGGCGCAGCGTGGCAGGATATCCAGCCACCGGCCGCGGGCGTGGTCCTTCACCACCCGGGTGTCGAGGTGCTGGGTTGCTCCCCTGGGGGTCTTGCGGTAAACTGTTTTTGCAAGGTTGGTTGACGGCTTCGAGCGGCTCGGGATTCCCACGTCCCGGGCCGCGCCGTTTTTGGGGACCACTAGCCCACCACGTGGGTGCGGGGCGACGTGATGGTGGACGCGCCGCGGGTCAGCAGCCAGGCTTCCACCTCGGAGCGGAGCCAGCCCACTGTGCCCGGGCTCAGTTGCCGCCGTGCAGGGAACTGCCCCAGCTTTTCCAACCGCCAAACCGTCGTTGACGATATGCCAGCTACTTCATGAATCACGCGGGGGCGGATGATCTCTTCGGGAATGTGTGGCGCCATTCGTAGGCCCTCCATCGGTGTGAACGATGGAGCAATCCTAGCGCCCTAATGGGGTGTAGGCAAGTGCAAGTGCTTGAAATGATTCAGGAAGTTGGACGTGCGCTTAGCGTGTGTCCAGTCCGTAAAAGGGGTGTGTCTGCATCGCGCGCCGCACGCTCTTGTCCACTGCTCCCGGCGTACTCTTCTTGAACTTGGCGAGTGTGCGGGCTCTTTTCCCGACCATCAGTCGGGCGTCGTCGTAGCTCAGCCCGCGGGCCTCGGCTTCGTCCAAGATCGGATGCAGGCGGGTGTCCCGCTCGGCTGCTTCTTTGGTGGGGTGTGTGTTCTTGCGGGCGTTGCTGGCCTTGACTGCGCGCAAGTCGAGCTCCGCCCCCAGGCGTTCCAGTATCGCCGCGTTGAACGCCGCAGCCGGCACGGGGTTAGCGACGTGGTCCCCCCTGTGCGAACAGAGCAACCCGTCAGCGCAGACGATGGCAGCGGCCGCCAGTGCGCCGCGGCTCGGGACACCTTCACGGAATGCCAGGCGCCCGGCTTCCATTTCCGCCTTGAACACCTCCCACGCCGCCACCATCTGCGCGTGCGCCGCTGCCTCCCACCCGGCAAGGGGGGTTGCCTCCCACCGCGCGACGATTGAGGCCAGCAAGGCAGGGTAGTTTTCCTGCATCAAGACGATTTCGGGGACGTGGAAGTTGTCGAGGTTGCCGGGCTTGCCTTCCATAGGCCGCACCTCCGCTAGGTGTCCGCAGTGTGAGAAGTCGCCCCCCCGGACCGGTGCGGAAACCGGGTGTTCCCTCCGTCGAGGTAGGGGGGGCGGGTCGTGTGTCTACCGTGCCTTGGCGAACTCCACCACGTTGTCGATCTTCGCCGCATCGCCCGCGACGATCCGGGCCAGGTACCGCCCCCAGGCGTCGAGGGCGCGGGTCTTTTCCGGCAGGTAGTCGAATAGGTCGTACACCTGCCGCGTCACGTGCTGCGGTGCGTGCCCCAGTAACATCGGCTTGATAAGCCCGCCCACCCCCGCGGCGCTCATCATTGTGGCAGCGGTTCTGCGCAAGTCGTGAGGGGTGCAAGGCTGGATCTGGATGGGGTGCCGCTTCCTCTTGCCGTGTTTCTTTGGCGGGCCCAGATCAGTTTCGCCGATATTGCGCCGCAGCCCCACTGAGAGCGCGTGTGTGGTCACGGGTGCTCCGCGGGGGCCGATAAACACCGGGCCGCTGTGCCCCTCCCGGTCGCCGATCAGGTCGAGGGCCAGGGTGGAGAGTGGGACCCCGTGGGTCTTGCCGTTCTTGCGCCGGGACGCCGGGATGATCCATATCACGCGCCCCTCGTGCACGGTCAACTCCTCATACTGCATCCCGGTCACCTCTCCGGGTCTTTGCGCGCAGACTAGAATCATGCGCAAGGCGTTCTTGACGGCACCGGATAGTTCGGTTGCGTCGAGTCCGGTCCAGAACTGCCGCACCTCCACATCGGTGAGCACGCGGTCTTTCGGTTTCTCCGCGGCCAAGGGTTCTATGCCGACCACCGGGTTAACGCGGACGATCCTCTTCCGCTTCGCCCACTTGAACATGGCACCGAGCACAGCCTTTAGCCGGTTGGCTGCCACGGGGGCGCCGCGGGCCTCCACAGCCTCAAGGAGTTCAATCAGCTCGTCTTGCGTAACATCGCCGGCCTTGAGTTCCCCTAGTACAGGAACCACGTCACTGGTCAGTTGCCGCCGGTACTCCTTCCACGTGCGCTCCCGCAGTTTCTTCTTCGCTTCCTCGTCAATGAACCGATCACATAGCGTGGCGACGGTTTCGGCGCCCCGCTGTGCCGCTCTCTGAGCGGCTGCCGTCGCCAGCTGCCGCCGTCTCACCTCTGCGGGGTCGATGCCATCACGCACCTGTGCGTGGGCCGCCTCATGGGCTTTGCGTGCCTCCCGCAACGACACCGCCGGGTACTCGCCCAGAGTGAGCTGCTTTTTGGCGCCGTCGATGGAGTACGTATAGAGCCAGCTCCGCACGCCCGTGGGATAGATCATCAGGGCGAGCCCGCCGCCGTCTCGGAGTTGCCGGCGCCTGGCCCCAGGGGTTGCGGTGGTTCGCAGGTGGGAATCGGTCAGTTTCCGCTTCATCGGTGCCTCCGCAAACGGCGGCTTTTCCGTCAGGGGGTCACTTGAGCCGCCGTCTAAGCCGCCGTTTTGTGTCGGCTGGAGCTGAAATGGAAAGAAATGGTACGGGAGGAAGTATAGGCTGAAAATCCAGGAGTCGCAATAGGTTAGACAAGATGTATAGTCTTTTCTTGTCATTTCACAAAAGTGCAAGAAATACCCCAAAAAGCTGAATGGGGTTCAGGGGGTCGGAGGTTCGAATCCTCTCGTCCCGACCAGTACTATCAAGGGCTTACGGCGAATGCCGTAGGCCCTTTGTTGCGTTCTGGGGGCCCGGGGTTCTCTCTGGGCCATCTTTCGGCCCGAAGGCGGGTGACGGACCCCACGGCGTGTCGTCGACTCGTCCGATGGATCGGGTCGTCTTGCCGGGGCTGTCTTCGCCCCCTTCGACGAGCCCCGAACCGTACATGAGGAAGGCGACCCCACCGCTGAGGTCACCGCCGGTGTACCGGGAAACCCCTCTCGAAAACCAGGCGAGCCATTGCCCAAAGGCGCAGTGCCTCGCCGTGGGCCGTGCTTTGGAGGGAGGGTGCAGCCTGTCTCCTATCCCAGAGTGCGGCGCCAAAAACCTCCGACCTATCCAAAGACAGGCTATGTCGGCACCTTCTTGCGGTGCAGACTCCGTTTGAATGGAGGTACCAATCTGGTACCCTGCTTCCTCCGGGGGAGCCTCGGTCCCGCCGAGGATTCCGGTGACGTGACAGCGTGGTTTGCTCCAGACTTCAGAGCGCAGCCGAGGAGTCGACTCCCGGATGAGCCGCGGAGGCCGTGAACCGGTGAAATACGAAGGCGCACAGCCCGGTGTCGGGGGAACTCCGCACAGAAAGGAGCACTTGATTAGCAAGGTACTGACGTTGGGATTGGCGGCGCTGACCGTATTGTTGCTGGGGGCGGCGGACAGCCCGTTGGTGGACGCCGAGGGAAGCGCCACGCAACGTCTCGCTGGCGCCGCGGTGACCTACACCTTCTAGGGCAACGACGGGGCGTTTCTTCCGCCGGGGCCGACCGGTTTCGGGACTCTTTCCCGGAACGAACGATGCTGCCGATCTGGCGGCGGGGTCCACCCCAGGCGGACTCCGCCGCTTTTCGTGAACCGCTATGGGGCGCCAGCCGCCCCCATTGATACTGGAGGCTTGATGGCCTGGAATCGTCTCGGTCTCGTGGTCACGGTGGCCTGCCTCTTGCGAGCCGCGTCGGTTGTGGCGGCGGAGCCGGTTGTGTCGCCGCCAGCCGTCTCCTTGGAGACGCCGACGCCCGCCCCCGTAGTGGTGTGGGGTCGAACCATCGCCGTCCTACGGGCGGCCTTCGAGGAGTCGAGCCCGAAAGATCGCGCCGAGCGGGCTGTGGCGAGGATGGGGGCCCTGCCGCCCCGGGGAGATCTGAAGGTCGTCACGGCCAATGCGAGTCGGGGCGGGATCTCCGGCATCATGATCGGCACGCAGACCGAGATGCTCTTCGCCTTGCTCCCGGGAGACGTGGACCCGGATTCCGGGCAGACCTTGGAGCAGTTCGCCGACCGGGCCGCAAAGACCCTGCAGGAGGTTCTCGGGGAGCGCGCGGCGCAGCTGCGCTGGTCCATACTCTTGCGCGGATTGGGTGTTTCGGCCGCGGCTACGATGGTCTTCGTCGGTCTCCTCTGGTCCGTGTGGCGGGTTCGCGAGGTGGCGATCCACCGGCTGGACCGGAGGATCGGCGCATCGCGACGGCGTCTGGCTCTCGCCGGGATCGACCTGATCCCGCTGCTGCTGGGGATCGAACGAGCGCTGCTCAAGCTCACCGCGTTGGTCGTGATGCTGGCCGCCTCGTACGTATGGCTGACCTTCTGCTTCCAGCAGTTCTTCTACACCCAGCCCTGGGCGCGGCAGTTGGGCGCGTTTTTCCTGGGCATGCTGCGGGACTTCGCCCTGGGGATCGTGGGCGCGGTGCCCGGCCTCGTCGCCGTGCTCGTGATCTTCTGGCTAACGCGGATCGTCGCCGCCGGCGCTTCCCGGTTCTTCACCGGCGTGGAGCGGGGAACCATGACGGTCTCCTGGCTCAATCCGGACTCGGCACGCGCGTCGCGGCGCATCGTGCTCGCCGGGATATGGCTCTTCGCCGTGACGGTGGCGTATCCGTACATCCCCGGGTCGGGCAGCGACGCGTTCAAGGGTGTGAGCGTGTTCGCCGGCCTCATGCTCTCCCTCGGATCGAGCGGGTTCGTCAATCACCTCATGAGCGGCCTGGTGATCGCGTATTCGGGGGCCATGAGGGTGGGCGACTACGTCACGGTCGGGGCCGTCGAGGGTACGGTGCAGGACCTGGGTCCCATGACCACCAAGATCGCCACGCCGAAGCGGGAGGCCGTGGCCATCCCCAACGGCGTGGTGGTAGGAGCGAGCGTCACCAACTACACCCTGCTGGCCGGCAGGGACGGGGCCATCGTCTCCACCACGATCACCATCGGCTACGATACCCCTTGGCGCCAGGTTCACGCCCTCCTGTTGCAGGCTGCGGGCCGAACAACCGGGATCAGGCAGTTGCCGGCTCCCTTTGTTCTCCAGAGGGCCCTGTCGGACTTCTACGTCGAGTACGAGCTACGCTTCGCCATCGACCGGCCGGTGGAGCGGGCGCCGGTCCTGTCGGAACTCCACGCCGCCATCCAGGACGCCTTCAACGCGGCGGGCGTGCAGATCATGTCCCCCAACTTCGAAACGCAGCCGGAACAGCCGGTGCTCGTGCCCAGAGACCAGTGGTACGCCGCGCCGGCAGCGCCGCCGGAGACCGTCGATGCCGCGGACCGTCCTGCGCGTTGAGGATGACCCGTTCCCTGCGGAATGGGTTCACGCCCGTCGGAGCTTTACCGCGACGCGCCCCGTGACGCCCTCGGGCCCACCGGGCTGGACCGACTGCAGGACAACTACGTCTTCATCACCCACAGCCTGGGCAGCCGGATCACCACAGACGCCCTGCAGAGCCTAGCGGCTGCGGCAAACAAGGTGCCGGAGTTTCGGGAGAAAGCCCAAGCACTCCGGAACAAGCGGTTTGCCCTGGCCATGCTCTCCAACCAGGTGCCGCTGCTGCAGTTGGGCCAACCCGAACCCGAGGTGCGCGGGCAGATCGACGACATCTGTGGGCCTGGGGCCCCGAAGGCCGAGGAGCGCTTGTTCCAGGAAACCAAGATCCTCGCTTTCAGCGACCCCAACGATCTGTTCCGCTATGCCATCCCCCCGAAGTTTCTGTCCCCCCGAAGTTTCTTGACGAGCACATGGACTCGCGCCTATGTCCGACCCTGACCAACGTCATCTTCAACGTCGTTCCCGTCAGCAAGGTGATGGGGCTCGGGGAGTTCGCCAATCCCATGGCGGCCCATGTGGGGTACCACAACGACGAGCGGGTGATCGCGCTGATCACCCACGGCATCGGCGGCGACGACACGGCCCCCATCATTCGCGACCGGTGCGAGTGGATGGAGGCGGTCGCGGAGGGGGAGTGATGCGGGAAGGGAACAGAACATGAGACGGACGCTTCGCAACGTGGTTGCCGCGCTGCTGACCTTGACGCTGCTGCTCGCGGTGGCCTGGGGGGCTGCCGCCCTCTGGTTCGACGGCCCAGCGGCACGGTGGATGGCCGGAACGCTGGCCGGCGGGTGGGCGCTCGCCTGCCTGGCGGTAGTTCTGGCACTGCGTCCCTATCGCCGCGCGCTCGGGCTGGTCGCTTTCGCCTGTGCCATGGTCGTGGGCTGGTGGTTGACCCTTCCGGCCAGCAACGGTCGGGACTGGCAGCCCGACGTCGCCCACCCGGCGACCGCCGACATCCAGGGCAGCCGCCTCACCGTCCGCAACCTGCGCGACTTCGACTACCGGAGCGAGACCGACTTCAACGAGCGTTGGGAGACCCGGACGTACGATCTGGACCAGTTGGTCGGCGTCGACCTGTTCCTGTGCTTCTGGGGGCCCACGCAGATCGCCCACACCATCGCCAGCTGGGAGTTCGCCGACGGCACCCACCTGGCGGTCTCCATCGAGACCCGCAAGGAGAGGGGCGAGTCCTACTCGGCGGTGCGGGGTTTCTTCCGCCAGTTCGAGGTCTACTACGTGGTGGCCGACGAGCGCGACGTGGTGCGGCTGCGGACCAACTATCGGGGCGAGACGGTGTATCTGTACCGCATGCAAGCCACCCCCGACGCCGCCCGGGCCATCCTCCTGGACTACGCCCGCGAGATCAACCGGCTGGCCGAGCATCCGCGGTGGTACAACGCCCTGACCCACAACTGCACCACGGCCATCCGCTACCACACGCGGCAGGTGGGCATGGCCCGGCCCCTGGACTGGCGGCTGTTTGCGAACGGACACCTGCCCGAGCTAATCTACGAGCGAGGAACCATCGGCACCAGCCTGCCCCTGGCCGAGCTCGTGCGGCGCAGCGACATCACCGAGGTGGCCCGGTCAGCGGATCAGGACCCGGAGTTCTCGCAGCGGATCCGAGAGGGCCTGCCGGGGTCCAGGTAGGGTGACGGGACAAGACGCGCGAAGAGTTCCCGTGCCGAACGGCCGGGGATCGGCTGTTCGGCACGGTACCCTGGGGAGGGTTCCCAAGGGCGAAACCATGAGAGGAGGTGGCAGATGTTCGGATCGACCCGACACAAGAGAGTGCTCCTGGTCGCGCTCGGTGTGGCCCTCGCGATGCCCCTGGCGGCCGGTTGGGCGCAGGAACTGGTGATCTACCCCGCCAAGGGGCAGGACCAGGTGCAGCAGGACAAGGACAAGGTCGAGTGCTACAACTGGGCCAAGGGCCAGAGCGGCTTCGACCCCATGGCGCTGCCCACCGCGAGCAGCCCGCCGCCCCAACAGGAGGCACCCAAGGGAGGGCTGCTGAAGGGGGCCGCTCGAGGCGCGCTGGTGGGCGTGGCCGTCGGTGCCATAGCCGGTGACGCCGGGAAGGGGGCGGCCATCGGGGCGGCTGGCGGTGGTCTCGTCGGCGGCATGCGCAAGAAAGACCAAGCCGCCCAGCAGGCGCAGGCTCAGCAGCAGTGGGAGCAGCAGCAGGCGGCGGAGTATGCCCAGAAACGCGGAGCCTACAATCGCAATTTCTCGGCCTGCATGGAGGGTCGCGGTTACACCGTAAAATAGCCAAGGGAGGAGCACATGAGAACCTCGCGTGTCGTTTTGCTGGCAGGGGCAGCCCTGGCCGGCATGTTCGTGGGATCAGCGGCAGTGGCGTCGGAAGAGGGTGCCCGTCTGTGCGCCCTGACCGAGGTCCTGGAGTGCAGTCGCCTCGTGGGGTGTGAACGGGTCCTTCCTGCGGACGTGGGGCTACCGGATTTTCTGCGGGTGGCGGGAAACGGCGAGCGCATCAGCACCGGCGTCAAGGGAGATGAGCGGCAGACGGCCGCACGCATCCGGGAGTCGGTGGAGGGCGCGACGCTGCTCGGGGGCATCGAGAATGCGCGGGCTTGGAGTGCAGCCCTCTCGGCCGATGGCAGCCAATTGACGGGGGTCGTGTCCGAGCCAGGCGGGGCCTTCGTACTGTTCGCCTCGTGCACCGGCGAATGAGGTAGAATCCGGAAGAGGTGCGGACTCCGCTGGAACGGCCGAGAATGTGGTGCGATGAGGGGGCAAGCCGCTGAAGCTCAAGACGGCGAGCGACCGTGGAACCGAAACCGTGGCTCGGGATGGCTTCCCCGAGAAAGGCTCCCCACGAAGAGACGGTGCGGCATCTCGTTCCTGGTTTTCGCCGTGCTTTATGCTCCGGCTGTGCCCGTGGCGGGCCGCAGTTGGGCCGACGAGTATGCTGTGCATCCCCTCCTCCTCCAGGCCAAAGATGTTCTCCCCGCCGTGCTCCTCGCCGGAAAGAACTTCAAGGTGGGCGCGGCGTGCGAAACGACGGCTTGATCAACGTGTACCAGCTCACCACCGACTACGGGCCGGTCACGGCGGAGAGCACCGCCGCACTGCAAGCCCGGGTCGCCGAACTCTCGGCCATGGCCACCATGGAAGAGATGGACCGCTCGGAGGTCTTCACCGACTCGCTGGTGAAGGGCGCGAAGGGGACGGTCCGGGGGGCCGCGGCGCATCTGGCTACGTCGTCTTCCGTGGCGCGCTTCTACCGGCTGACCGCCCAGATGATGGCCGGCTACCACAGGAACGTGGCGCCGGTCGAGCGCGTCGTGAACGTGGCCGGGCGGCCGATGGCGCGACGCAAGGATGGGGGTCTTGTCCTGCTCGCGGCCGTCGATTACGTGTTCTGGACCAAGGACGTGGCGGCCAAGGTGGACATGATCGACCGCAGCGCTGGGGCACAAGTGCCGGCCGTTTCCGGCAAGGAGCTCTGGCTCACCGGTGAGATCGACGGGGCCGCGAGGACCGAACTGGAGGCCCGGGGCTGGAGGGTCACGCCCAATGCCAACTCCGTCCTGCTGAAGGAGGGTTGAACCGGCCTTGACGCCCTGGACTCCTGGTGCTCTGCTGACGAAGACCGGCCCCTACTTGCGGTTCCGGTCTGGACGCGCATTGAGTCTACCCCCCTCGATCCCCGCCCCTGCTCTCCCGACAGCCGGTCGTCACGGTTCATCCCTCGGGGTGCCGGTAGGAGATGAAAACGCAGAAGGCAGCCCTTCGGGACGGGACGCTCGTCTTGGAGGACGCGGGTGGTCAGACCGTGATGGGATTTCGCCGGCGAGGCCGCCGTGATGCGCCGGGCCGGGCCCTGGGGCGAACGGCGGTCGCTTGCTCTTGCGCTGAGCTCTTGGGTCTTCACATTCGGGCTGTCGGGTCTCACGCCAAGCGTGTGCGGCGCCGAGGGAGTCGGGGCAGACCCGCGCAACACCGCCTATCGGGTCGAGGGGCAGGAGGTCCGACTGCTTGGCGGCGTCGCAGAGGCCGAGGCGGCACCGGGTTCGGCGACCAAAACCCGAACGGCGGTCGTGGGTGAGCCGACCCACGGCGATTTGGACGGCGACGGGGTCGACGACACGGCGCTCTTCCTGGGTCACGACCCCGGGGGCAGCGGCACCTTCTACTACGTGGCGGTGGCCCTCCGCAGGGGCAACGGCTATCGGGGCACCAACGCGGTGTTGCTCGGCGACCGGGTGGCGCCGGAAACGCTCGTGGTCCGAAACGGCGTCCTGATCGCCGGCTATGTCGACCGGCGGGCGGGAGAGCCCATGTCCGCTTCCCCCACCGTGCGAGCCACGGCGTACCTGGTCCTACAGGGCACCGAACTCGTGGCCATCGCCGTGACCGGATCGGGAAGCCCGCCGGGGGAAGCGGTGAGGGAGGGATGGCTCACCATCGGCCGGGAGGCGAGGTCGTTCTCGCCGTGTGGGGAGAAGAAGACCCTTCGGGTCTCCGGCGAGGCCCCGGTCTTGGCGGAGCTTCGGGACGCTTGCCGCCGTGCCCTGCCCGACACGGGGCCCTACACACCCCTCTTCGCGGTGGTGGCCGGACGCTACGGAGCGCGACCCGGCGATGGCTTTGGCGCGCAGTACGACGGGTCTTTTCTCGCGACCCGGCTCGTCCGGGTGTGGCCCAGGGGGAACTGCCGCAGCGAGCACGTCGTCCTTGAGGAGCCCACACCCGGTCAGGCGTTCACCTCACCCCTCACGCTGCGGGGTCGCGCCCGGGGGACCTGGTTTTTCGAGGGGGACTTCCCCATCGAGTTGCGAGACGCCCGGGGAGGGATCGTCGCCAGACACTACGCCACAGCGCGAGGGGAGTGGATGACGCAGGACTTCGTCCCCTTCGAGGGCACGCTGGAGTTCCCGAAGCCGGAACGACCGCAGCCCGGGACCCTGGTGCTTCGTAAGTACAACCCCACGGATTCGCCGGCGCGCGACGACGCCGTGGAGATCCCGGTCATGTTCCGCTGACGCGTGCACCCCCCGGCCTCGAGGGGCGGAGATCGGAGTCGTGTGGTCTTTGGGATGCGGTGCGAACCCTCACGAAAGGAGAAATCACGATGAAGCCACGAGTTCTTTCGATGATCCTCGGTCTGATGTGCCCATTCGTTTTCGGGGCCGTTTCGTCGAGCCCGGCAGAGGAACGCACCGTGGGCGCCATGTCGCCGTGGGAGGCGAGCGGGGAGGTCTTCCGGATCGGACCGGACCGGGCCCAGTTCATGGGAAAATTCGAGGGCATTCTCTACGTCGAGAAGGCGGAGGGACAGCTCGACGCCGCCCTGCTGCTCTGCCCCGGGGTCCAGACCGTGGACCTGGGTACCGGCGCGACCCAGGGAACCGGGCACTGCATCATCACCAGTGCCAGAGGCGATCAGGTGTTTGCCGAATGGTCGTGCTCCGGTACGACCGGAAAGGGGTGTCTGGGTGAGATGCGCCTGACCGGCGGCACCGGACCCTTCGAGGGGATCACCGGGTCTGGGGAATTGGCCGTGCGCACAGCGCTCTCCCAGTTGACCGCTGATCGCCGAAGCGGCGAGGTGGTGAGCCACGCGGCGGGTCTGGCGGTGTGGCCGAAGCTCACCTATCGGATTCCTGAGCGATGAGGGCTTCTGTCGGTGGCGTTGCTGGAGCGAGACGGGCTAGGTCATGCGCGGGCTCCTGACGGCGGCGTTGCTGCCGGGGGGGCTTTCGCTGCCGCGCCTGGCCACTCCGAGACCGCGGCGTACCGGGTCGCCCTCGCCTCCAGCTTGCGGGTGAACAGAACGGTCCACCTGGTTGCCATGGGCGTCACCTCCGGGGGTGGGGTTTCTCCCCGGGGTTCCTCCCTGTGCCCGGCTTGGGGTGGGAGGCGAGGTGAGATGACCTGAAAAGGCTTCTTTCGCAGAAGGGGATTCAATGGCTCAGAGGTTCGAATCCTCTCGTCCCGACCAACAAAGACAAGGGCTTAGGCGGATGGCGCCGAGGCCCTTTGTTCTTGTCCATGAGTCCCCGCGTGCGCCGCCGTCTCGGCAGGGTTGGCCGCGCAGAAATACGAACGGACTCCCGGGATTTCCGCCTGGCGTCGCTGTATGACCGTTGGGGTGGACCTGTGACGCCAGCTCCGCGGGCATCCGCGTGTCCATCGGTGCCCCGCGAGACCGGCCACCCACCCGCATGGCGGGCGGGCCAGCGCTCTAGGCAAATGTCGTTTGAAATCGTTGACCGGGCGAGCGGGCGAGGAGTATGTTTCGAGCTCCACGGGGCGCCCCAGGCCGAACGAGGAACGGGCGGGTGGGGCCTTGGCCGCGCCCCCAAGCATTCCCGTGCTTCCGCCGCTGCCCAGGCCATTGGGGCATCCGGTTCCGGTGCGTTTCGCGGCGCCTCATAACCCTCAGGGTACCACCCGTCCGAGCGATACGCTCACCACACAGGAGGACATCATGAGAATCTCGAGGTTTCGCCAGGCTGTGATGGTCACCATCGCCTTGCTGCTGGTCTTCGCCCTGGGGGTTCCTGCCTGGGCGGCGAGGCCGATCCGGATCGGCTTCATGGCGCCTTTCGTGGGGGTGTACACACAACTCGGCGAGGATATGGACCGCGGATTCAAACTCTACCTCGACGAGATCGGCAACAAGGCGGGGGGGCGTGAGCTGCAGGTGTTCCTGGAGGACACGGAGGGCAAGCCGGAGTTGGGGCCCACGAAGGCCCGCAAGCTTCTCGACAACGACAAGGTCGATCTTCTGTCGGGCATCGTGCACAGTGGGGTGGCGATCTCCATCAGGGATATAGTGGTGGAGAGGAAGGTCCCCCTGATCCTCACCAACGCCGGTGCGCCGGCCCTCACGGGGAAACTCAAAAGCCCCTAT
Organism: Deferrisomatales bacterium; assembly: GCA_029211085.1. Classification (GTDB taxonomy): domain Bacteria; phylum Desulfobacterota; class Deferrisomatia; order Deferrisomatales; family JARGFW01; genus JARGFW01. The sequence continues at coordinate 25,215 of JARGFW010000004.1, forward strand.
ATCTTTCGCGTCTCGTTCGCCAACGGTCAGCAAGACCTGGCCGGGGGATGGTACGCGTACCACAAACTCGGCTTTCGCAAGATGGTCGTGATCGCCCCGGACTACTCCGCCGGCCACGACAAGGCCAACGGCTTCATGAAGTACTTCAAGGAGGCCGGCGGCACGGTGGTGGAGGAGATCTATCCGCCGCTGAGTACCAACGATTTCGGGCCCTACCTCACCAAGATCGCCGACCAGGGGAAGGCGATCGATGGGGTGTGGTCGTTCTTCTCGGGGAGTGGTTCCATCCGGCTGGTGACCCAGTACGAGGAGTACGGCCTCAAGGACTCGGTGCCGTTCTTCGTTATCGGCGACACCGTCGACGACGCCGTGCTGCCCTCCATGAAGGACGCGGCCGTTGGCGTCAAGAGCTACCACCATTACGCGGATACCCTGAAGAACCCGGAGAACGAGGCGTTCGTGAAGGCCTACGTGGCCAAGTACAAGACCAAGCCGGGCATCTTCTCCGAGCAGGGCTACGTGGGCGCGAAGGTGATCGCCATGGCCCTGGAGGCGGTGAAGGGGGACATCGAGAACACCGACGCCTTCCTGGCCGCCCTGCGGAAGGTGAAGTTCAACGCCCCCCGGGGGCCCTTCGCCTTCGACGAGAGCCAGAACGTGATCCTGCCCGTCCACATCCGCCGGGTCGACAAGGTGGGGGGCACGTACCAGAACACGGTCCTGGATACCATCCCCGACGTGGATCAGGACTGGTCACCGGCCAAGATGAAGAAGTAAATAGCAGATTGCCCGGGACAGCGGTGTTGCCCGTCGGGCCCGCCGCTGTCCGGGATCTTGGATTTCCTCCACAGGATGACCTATCGCCAGGGTGAGGGATGCATCTGCCTCGGTTCCAATATATTCGCTGCACGACCCGGGAAGAGGCCGCCAAACGGCTGGAGGAACTCGGCTCCGCGGCGTGTTTGATGTCCGGGGGTACAGATCTGCTGCCCCGCTTGAAGTACGGGCTGGGTCGGCCCGAGGTGCTGGTGAGCCTCGGCGGCGTGGAGGTGCCGCCGCCCCGGGTGGGTGGGAACGGGGAGCTTCGCATCGACGGGCTCACCCGCCTGGCCGCGGTGATCCGCTCCCCGGAGGTTCGGGCCCGGGCCCCGATCCTGTGCCAGGCGGCCCTGAGCGTCGCCTCGAACCAGGTCCGCCACATGGCGACCCTCGGAGGGAACCTGTGTGTGGAGGCGAGGTGCCTCTACTACAACCAGAGCCACGCCTACCAGTACGTGGAGCCCTGCCTCAAACGGGGCGGGACGGCATGCTATTTCGCGCCCAAGGGCGACCGCTGCTGGGCGATCTTCCCCTCCGACACGGCGCCGGCGCTGCTGTGCCTGGGGGCGCTGGTCGATGTGGTGGGGCCGGAAGGAACTCGCGCCTTTCCGCTGGAAGACCTCTACGGCGGAGACCCCCTTTACCCCGTGACCTTGCGGCGGGGGGAGATCGTGGCCGAGATCCGGATCCCCGCGGCGCCGCCCAATCGAGGCCAGGCGTTTCGGAAACACAGCCGGCGCAAAGGGCTTGAATTCGCCGGCCTCACGGTCGCCGCCGTGCTGGAGCGGGAAGACGGGGGGCGGTGCCGGGAGGCCCGCATCGTGGTCGGCTCCGTGGCCGGGGCTCCGGTGCGCCCCTTGGAGACCGAGAACCGCCTGCGGGGCCAGGACCTGTCGCGCCCCGGGGTGCTTGCCGACGTCGCGCGGTCGGTGGCGGCCGAGATCCGTCCCGTGGCCCACCACGGCTACCCGGCGGGTTATCTGCGCCGGTGCGTAGAGGTGGAGACCCGCCGGGCGCTGGCCGAGGCGGTGGGTCTCGAACCCGGGACGGAAGGAGGATCCCCCTGAGACGGAAAGAGATCGTGGGCTTGGTGGTGAACGGGGAACGGCACGAACTCGCGGTCGAGCCCCAGACCACCCTGCTCGAGGCGCTGCGCACGCAACTGGGCCTCACCGGCACCAAGGAGAGCTGCGGCCAGGGGGAGTGTGGGGTGTGCACGGTGCTCCTCGACGGGGCGCCGGTCCTCGCCTGCCTCACCCTGGCGCTGGACTGTGAAGGGCGCCACGTGGTCACCATCGAGGGCCTGGCGCCGGACGGGACGATCACCCCCGTGCAGCAGGCGTTTCTCGACGCCGGCGCCATCCAGTGCGGCTTCTGCACCCCGGGAATGGTTCTCTCCACCACGGCCTTGCTCCGGGAAACCCCCCATCCCACCCCGGCAGAGATCGGCAAGGCCCTCGAGGGCAACCTCTGCCGGTGCACCGGTTACAACAAGATCGTGGATGCCGTCCAGCGGGCCGCTGCGGAGGACTGCCCGGGCGCGCAGGCGGGGAGCGACCATGGCTGACGGACTCCGTTACGTGGGAAGACCCGTTCCGCGGGTGGACGGCGTGGAGAAGGTGACGGGCAGGGCCCGGTACACGGTGGACATCGAGCTCCCCGGTACCCTGGTCGGGCGCATCCTCCGCAGTCCCCACCCCCACGCCCGCATCCTGAGCGTGGATACCTCCCGTGCCGCCAGGGTCCCCGGGGTCAAGGCGGTGGTGACCGCCCGGGACACCCTCGGGCTCCGGCACGGCTTCGTGGAGACGCCGCGCTACCCGGCGGATCAGGCCCCCCTGGCCGTGGACGCGGTGCGTCACGTGGGTGAGGAGATCGCCGCGGTGGCCGCGGTGGACCCCTACGCCGCCGAAGAGGCCCTGGGGCTCATCCGGGTCGAGTACGCTCCCCTCCCCGCGGTGTTCGACCCCGAGGAGGCGATGGGCCCCGATGCCCCGGAGATCCACCCGAGCCACCCCAAGGTCCTGGAACCCTACCGGAACATCGCCGGGAAGACCGCGACGAGCTGGGGCGACGTGGCGCGCGGGTTGGACGAGGCCTACTGCGTGCGCACGGATCGCTTCGAGAGTCACCTGCGCACCCACGGCTACCTGGAACCCCAGGCGACGCTGGCCAGCTGGGAGGGCGGCAAGCTCAACGTCTGGACCTCCAGCATGGGGCCGTTTCTCAAACGCGCCAAGCTCGCCCGCCTGCTCGGCCTGCCCCTGTCCTCGGTCCGTGTCCAGAAGGCCTACGTCGGCGGGGCCTTCGGGGGGAAGATCGACCTCTTCTCCCACGAGTTCTGCGCCGGCCTGCTCAGCATGAAGGCCGGCCGGCCGGTGCGCATGGTGGCGAGCCGCGAAGAGGTGTTCACGGCGTACCGGCATGGGCAACCCCTGGTGGTGGAGCTGACCACCGGGGTGAAGAAGGACGGCACCCTCCTGGCCCAGCGGCTCCGGGTCATCAACAACTGCGGGGCGTACCGGGGCAGCGGGGTGGTGGTGATCTTCCTGGCCTGGGGGTTCGCCGCCGTACCCTACCGCCTCCCGAGCCTCGAGTACGAAGGCTACGCCGTCTACACCAACAACCCGGTCCGGGCTCCCCAGCGGGGGCACGGCGCTCCCCAGATGCGGTTCGCCGTCGAATCCCAGCTGGACATGATCGCCGAGGAGATCGGGCTAGACCCGGTGGAGATCCGCCTGCGGAACGCCCGCCTGCCCGGGGAGGTGCTTCCCAACGGTGACAATGTCCACAACTGCGGCCTGATGGACTGCATCCGGCAGTCCGCGGAGCGGACCCGATTCCAGGAGCGGTACGGCAGGCCGCAGCAGAAGGCCGTTGGTTCCGGTCGATTCCGCCGGGGCATCGGCATCGGAGTGAGCGCCTACTTCGGGGGGTCGCTGATCTATCCCAACAGCTCGTCGGTGGTGGTGAAGCTCAACGACGACGGGTCCCTGACCCTGCTCACCGGGGCCATCGACATCGGCCAGGGGGCGGAGACGATCCTCACCCAGATCGTCGCCGAAGAACTCAACGTGCCCCTGGCGGAGATCCGGGTGGTCGCCGCGGACACCGAGAGCACTCCGGTGGACATCGGCGCCTGGATCAGCGGGGGGGCCTACGTGACCGGCAACGCCGCCCGGGAAGCCGCCGGAGCCGTGCGGCGCAAACTCACCGAGCTCGCATCGGAAGCCATGGAGGTCGGCGTCGAAGACCTGGTGGTGCAGGAAAAGGCGATCTCGGTGGCCGGCTCCCCCACCCGCCGCATGACCTACGCCGAGCTCTACGAGCGCAGCGTGCGGACCCGCCGGGGGGATCCGATCATCGGGGAAGGGCACTGGCGCACCATGCGAGACCAGCCGACCCACCCGAGCCTCGCATCCACCAAGGGCCGCTGGACCGAGAACTACGCCTTCAGCGCCCAGGTCGCGGAAGTGGAGGTGGACATCGAGACCGGGGAGGCCCGCCTGCTCCGGGCGGTGACCGCCCACGACTGCGGCTTTCCCCTCAACCCCGTCCTGGTGGAGGGCCAGATCGACGGCCAGGTTTCCATGGCCCTCGGCCATGCCTTCCTGGAGGAAGTGCGGATGGAGGCGGGCAGGACGCTGAACCCCAGCTGGCTCGAGTACCGCATGCCCACGATCCACGATATGGCCGTGTCAGAGGCCATCGACGTGATCACCGAACGCTACGAGGTCGGGCGGCCGTACCGGACGAAGGAGGTGGGGGAGGGCTACGTGTCGGCCATTCTCGCCGCGATCGCCAACGCCATCTACGACGCCGTGGGGGTCCGCCTCCACAGCACCCCCTTCACCCCGGAGCGGATTCTGAGGGAGCTGCGGGACCGGGACGGGGCGCAGCCGTAGCATAGGAACGGCCGGGAATACCCCTCCCAGGTGCGGGGGCCGGCCCTGCCGGAGAGCGCAGAATGGAGAATGTACGGTACTGGCGGAGAGAGGTCGAGACCCTTCCCCGGGCCGAGTTGGAGGATCTCCAGCTCCGACGGTTCCGGGAACGGATGCAATATGTGTACGACCGGAGCCCCCTGTACCGGAGGAAGTTCGACGCCGCGGGGATTCGCCCCGACCACATCCGCACCCTGGCCGACGTGCGCCGGATCCCCTTCACCGAGAAAGAGGAACTGCGGGAGAGCCAGGCCCGGAAGCCGCCGTGGGGAGATTTCCTGTGCATCCCCCCCGAGGAAGGCGTCCGGGTGTTCCAGACCACGGGGACCACCGGTATCCCGGTGCGGGCGCTCCTCAACAAGACCGATTGGACCGTGCACTTCTACGAGCAGTTCATGCACTTCATGCACGGCTACGGCATCACCCCCGCCGACGTCCTTTTCGTACCCTTCAGCTACGGCCTCTACATCGCCTGGTGGGGTTTCCAGGCCGCCCTGGAACAGGCCGGAGTGACGATCGTGCCGGGGGGCGGCCAGTCGACCGAGGACCGGGTCCGCAACCTCCTCGACTGGGGCGCGACCGCCGTGTGCGGAACCCCCACCTACCTGCTGCGCCTGGGAGAGGTGGCGGGGAACCTCGGCCTCGACCTCCCGGGGTCTCCCGTGCGGGTCGTCGTGGCGGCCGGGGAGCCCGGGGCGAATGTGCCCGCGACCAAACGGGCTCTCCAGGAACTCTGGGGCGCGGAGGTGTTCGACGACATCGGCTCCACGGAGATCTCGAACTTCGGGTTCGAGTGTGTTGCCCACCAGGGCACCCACGTGATCGAGAGCATGTTTCTCGCCGAGTGCCTGGATCCGGAGACCCTGGAACCGGTAGCGCCGGGGCAGGTCGGCGAACTGGTCCTCTCGAACCTCTGCACCGAGAGCATGCCCCTGCTCCGCTACCGCATGAAAGACCTGGTCCGGTTCCAAACCGAACCCTGCGCTTGCGGGCGCACCTATCTTCGGCTGGAAGGGGGCGTGTTGGGCCGATCCGACGATATGTTCCAGTTCGCCGGGGTCAATATCTTCCCCTCGGCGGTGGAGAACCTGGTGCGGGAGGTGCCCGAGTTCGGGAGCGAGTACCAGCTGGTGGTCCCGAAGATGGGAAGCGGCCGGCGACTCACCGTCCGGGTCGAGCCGACGGGCCCTGATCTCTCCGTGGAGGTTCTGGAACGGGCCGTGGAGCGCTTCCGGGAGACCTTCCGGTACCGGATCACGGTTACCCCCGAGGTCGAGGTGCGAGCGCTCGGGGAGTTGCCGAGGTTCGAGCACAAGGCCCGCCGCCTGGTGAGGGAGAACTGACCGCCCCCGGGCGCCCCTCCGCCCCGACGCCCTGGGGACGGTGCCCATGAACTTCTGGGCCATCCAGATCCTCAACGGCGTCTCCCTGGGGATGCTCCTCTTCCTGATCGCGTCGGGGCTGTCTCTCATTTTCGGCCTGATGCGGATCGCGAACCTGGCCCATGGGTCGTTCTACCTCCTCGGGGGGTATGTGGGTCTGAGCGTCATGAACCGCACCGACAGCTTCGCCCTGGCCGCGCTCGCGTCCTGCGTGGCCGTGCCGCTCCTGGGCGTGGCCGTCGAGCGGGTGTTTCTGCGCCGGCTGCCGAACCAGGAACTGCCCCAGGTGCTGATGACGTTCGGGTTCATCTTCATCCTGGCGGACCTGTGCTTGGTGCTGTGGGGCGGGACTCCCCAGAGCCTCTCCAAACCGGCGTTGTTTTCCCGTTCCCTGCGGGTCGCGGGGATGTTCTTCCCCAGCTACCGGCTCTTCGTCATCGGTGCCGGCGTCGCGATCGCCGTCGGGCTGTGGCTGTTCCTCGAGAAGACCCGCGTCGGAGCCATGGTGAGGGCAGGGGTGGACGACCCGGAGATGGCCCGTGCCGTCGGGGTGAATGTGCCCCTGGTGTTCACCGGGGTGTTCGGCCTCGGTGTGCTCCTCGCCGCCCTGGCCGGGGTCCTGGGAGGGCCGATGCTCGGGGTCTTTCCCGGCCTGGACATGGAGGTCCTGCTGCTGGCGCTCGTGGTCGTCGTGATCGGCGGCATGGGCAGCCTGAAGGGGGCGTTCCTGGGCAGCCTTCTCGTGGGGCTCCTCGACAACTTCGGGCGTGCGCTGTTCCCGGAGTTTGCGTTCTTCACCATCTTCGTGCCCATGGCCCTGGTGCTGGCCCTGCGACCCCAGGGGCTGTTCGGACGATGAGACAGACGCGGTTCGCCCTCACCGTTCTGCTCGCCCTGGTCGCCCTGTGCGCGGTGACGGGGCCGTTGCTCTCCACCTATTACGTCGGCCTCCTGTGCCAGGCCCTGATCTTCGCCCTGTTCGCGATGAGCCTGGACATCCTGGTGGGTTATGTGGGCCTCCCGTCCCTGGGGCACGCCGCGTTTTTCGGGGTGGGGGCCTACGCGGCGGGGCTGTTGACCCTGCACTTCACCCACAGCTTCTGGTGGTGCGCCCTGGCCGGGGTGGGGGCGGCGCTGGCGGTGGGCGCCCTGTTCGGTCTGCTCACGGTGCGCACGGCGGGGTCGTCCTTCCTGATGATCACCCTGGCCCTGGCCCAGATCCTCTGGGGCGTGGCGTTCAAGTGGCGCAGCCTCACCGGGGGGGAGGATGGTCTGCCCGGCATCGTGCGGCCCGACCTGGGGTTTCCCTGGGACGTCACATCGATGCACAGCTACTTCTACCTGGTTCTCGTCTTCTTCACCCTGTGCGGTGTCGGCATGGCCCTGTTCGTCCGCTCTCCGTTCGGGCTCGCCCTCCAGGGGGTCCGGGAAAGCGAGTCGCGGATGCAGGCCCTGGGGTACAACGTGTGGGCGTACAAGTACCTGGGGTACCTGTTCGCGAGCGCCGTGGCGGGGTTCGCCGGGGTGCTGTACGTGTACTACAACCGCTTCGTGAGCCCGAACGACCTCGGGATCGCCCTGTCGGCGAAGGGGCTCCTGATGGTGATTCTGGGCGGCACGGGGACCCTGATCGGGCCCGTCCTGGGGGCGGGGGTCATCGTGGTACTGGAGCACGTGGTGAGTTCCTACACCCAGCGCTGGATGATGGCCATCGGGGTCGTCTACGTGCTGGTGGTCCTGTTCTTCCCGAAGGGGGTGCTGGGAGCCCTGGGAGAGCGGGTCCGGAAGGGGGCCCGGTGAAGCCGCTGGTGGTGGAGGGCCTCAGCAAGAGCTTCGGCGGGCTGCAGACCCTGTGCGGGGTGTCTCTCACCCTGGAGGCAGGGGAACGCCGGGTGATCCTGGGCCCGAACGGCGCGGGCAAGACCACGCTGTTCCACACCATCAGCGGGGTCCACGCGCCCACCGCGGGATCGGTCCAGCTGTTTGGGACCGAGGTGAGCCGACTGCCCCCCCACCGCCGGGCCCGGCTCGGTCTGGGGCGGACGTTCCAGATCACGAACCTGTTCCCGGAACTCACCGTCGCCGAGACCCTCTTCCTCGGGGCGCAGGCGGGTCGGGCTGAGCGGCTGGTGTTCTATCGCCCGGCCAGCCGGAGCCGCGAGGCGATGCTGCGGGTGGAGGAGACCATCGAGCAGTGGGAGCTGGGGGAGGTCCGGGACCTTCGGGTGAAGCACCTCTCCTACGGCCAGCAGCGGCAGCTGGAGGTCATCCTGGCCATGACCGGAAGGCCGCGGCTTCTCCTCTTGGATGAACCCACCGCCGGGCTCTCCCCGGCGGAGACATTCGCCATGACCCGGTTCCTCCAGGGGCTCGATCGGGGCATCACGATCCTCCTCATCGAGCACGACATGGACGTGGCGTTCGATGTCGCCGACCGCATCTCCGTCCTCTACTTCGGGGAGATCCTCACCGAGGGGACCCCCGAGGAGGTGCAGGCGGACTCCCGGGTGCTGGAGATCTACCTGGGCGAGTCCACCTGGAAGGGGGTTTCGTAGCCGTGCTGGACGTTCGGGACATCCACACTTACTACGGGAACAGCTACATTCTGCAAGGGGTCTCCCTGACCCTGGAACCGAACCGGGTGACGGGCCTGCTCGGGCGCAACGGGGTGGGGAAGTCCACCCTGGTGCGCTCGATCCTCGGGCTCACCCCGGCCCGCCGGGGCGAGGTGGAGATGGACGGGGAGGCGTTGACCCGCCTGCCGACCCACGGCATCGTCCAGCGCGGGGTGGGCTGGGTGCCCCAGGAGCGGCGGATCTTCCCGAGCCTGACCGTGGAGGAAAATTTGCGGATAAACGGGCGGAGTTCCAGTGCCAACGGGGCGTGCCGGTGGGACTTGGAGAAGATCTACGCGCTCTTCCCCATTCTCGAGGAGCGGGCGGACAGCCGGGGGACCCTCCTCAGCGGAGGGGAACAGCAGATGCTGGCGGTGGCCCGGGCCCTGATGGGGAACCCCCGCTACCTGCTCATGGACGAACCGAGCGAGGGCCTCGCGCCCCTGATCGTACGGGACCTGGGCAGGATCATCGACCGCCTGAAAGGGGAGGGGATGGGCATCCTCCTGGTGGAGCAGAACCTCCACTTCGCCCTGGCGCACACGGACTCGGTGTATGTGATGAACAAGGGCCGGGTCGTGCGCCAGCTCTCGCCCGAGGAACTCCGGGAAGACCGGGAACTGCAGAAGACCTATCTGGGTGTGTAGCCGGGATCACCCCGCAACGGTTCTGCTGACGCAGTGCCTTTCACGCCGTGCCGTGCCCGCTTTCGGGGTCTCCCCGATCCGTGGGGTGGTCTTCATGGCACCCGACCCACCGGGGGCACCTGGGCGGGCCGGCTGCCGATCCTCTCGGACGAGCTGCCGCCGTTTCTCGGATGCCGCCTCCTGCGCTGTGCGGCACGCGCGGCTCCCTGGGCAGCGTTTCGCTGAAGCGTTATCATCGAGGGCGTCGTGCCGGCCGTATGGTTCGGTCCGGTTTTCCGCGAAGGTGAACTCCGCCCCCGGGGCGGGCCATGGAGGACTCCATGAAGGCTACCGAGATCAAGAAGGATATCTACTGGGTGGGCGCCATCGACTGGGCGGTCCGTGACTTCCACGGCTACGTGACGCCTCGGGGTACCACCTACAACAACTACCTGCTGTGCGACACCGAGATCACCCTGGTGGACACGGTGAAGCACGACTTCGCGGAGTTGACCATCAAGAACATCCAGAGCCTCGTGGACCCGGCGAAGATCCGCCACATCGTCATCAACCACATCGAAGACGACCACGTCACCAGCCTGGACAAGATTCTCGCGTTGGCCCCCGACGCCACGATCTACATTACCGCCAAGGGCAAGCGCGGCCTCGACCGCTTCTACGACACCTCCCGGTGGAACATCACTCTGGTGAAGACGGGTGACACCCTCAAGACGGGCCGCTTCACCCTGACCTTCATCGAGACGCCGATGCTCCACTGGCCCGACTCGATGATGACCTATGTAGCGGAGGAGAAACTGCTGTTCAGCCAGGATGGATTCGGCCAGCACCTGGCGTCGGCGGGCCGCTTTGACGACGAGTTCGTGGCCACCGCGTCTTCGGCCGCGTTGGACGACGCAGTGCTGGAGTACTACGCCAACATCCTGATGCCGTTCGGGGTGATGGTGAACAAGAAGCTGGACGAGATCGGCGCGCTGGGTCTGGAGATCGACATGATTGCCCCAGACCACGGGGTGATCTGGCGCGAGAACCCGGGCCGAGTGCTGGACCTGTACCGGGGCATGGCCTCGGGGCGGGCCCGGTGCAGCGTGTCGATCATCTACGACACCATGTGGCACAGCACCGAACAAATGGCCGTGCCCATCGCTTCGGGGATCCGCGACGAGGGACTCGGGGTGACGGTGGTGAAGCTGCGGGCCACCCCCATGAGCGTGGCGATCAAGGAGTTCTGGAAGTCCCGGGGCAGTTTGATCGGTTCCCCCACCCTGAACAACATCCTCTACCCGTCGGTGGCCGAACTGCTCACCCACCTGCGGGGCCTGCGCCCCCGACACCGCATCTGCGGGGCGTTCGGCAGCTACGGCTGGGCCGGAGGGGCGGTGAAGGAGGCCTACGGGGAGTTTGAGCGGATGGGCCTGGAGGCGGTGGAGACGGGCCCCCAGTTGATGTACAAGCCGTCCCTGGAAGACGAAGAGACCTGTTACCAGTTCGGCCGCGAGTTCGCCCGCCGGGTGCGCGAGTACCACCGGCAGTTCGCGGAGTAGTCCCCCGGTCGCCCCTTGTGCTTCCCGGCGAGACGGGGCGTTTGCCGACTTGTGCTTTAGTGAAAATCAAGAATCTTTACTTTCGCTAAAAAGCACTTGACGCGCAGCAGCCGCCGGCCCTAGTATCCGCGTTCACAATCGCCCCCGGTACACCCGGGAGACCCGAGTGAGGAGGAGGGTGCAACCGATGTTTCCCATTCTACGACGCGAAGAGATGGCCGGTGGCACCGTGGTGCTCGACGAGATCGAGGCGCCGCGCATTGCCGCCAAGGCCCGGCCCGGACAGTTCCTGATCCTCAAGGCCAACGAGACCGGGGAGCGCATTCCGCTGACCATGGCGGACACCGATCCGGACAAGGGCACGGTGACCATCATCTACCAGGTGGTGGGCAAGTCCACGGCCCTGTTCGCCGGCCTCCAGGTGGGGGACGGCTTCCTGGATGTGATCGGGCCCCTGGGGCAGCCGACCCACCTCGAAAAGGTGGGCACGGTGGTGTGCGTGGGCGGCGGCACCGGCGTGGCGGTGCTCCACCCCATCACCCGGGGATTGAAACAGGCCGGCAACAAGGTGATCAGCATCATCGGCGCCCGCACCCAGGAACTGCTGATCCTGGAAGACCAGATGGCTGCGGCCTCGGATGAACTGCACGTGTGCACCGACGACGGCTCCTACGGTCACCACGGGTTCGTCACCGAGGTGCTCAAACAGGTGCTGGAGCAGGAGGACGTGAAGTTGGCGGTGACCATCGGCCCGGTGCCGATGATGAAGTTCTGCTGCAAGCTCACCGAGCAGTATGGAGTGCACACCCTGGTGAGCCTCAACCCCATCATGATCGACGGCACCGGCATGTGCGGCGGGTGCCGGGTGCAGGTGGGGGGGGAGACCCGCTTTGCCTGCGTCGATGGTCCCGAGTTCGACGGCCACAAGGTGGACTTCGACGTGTTGATGAAGCGCCTGCAGGCGTATCGGCAGGATGAGCAGCAGAGCTACGCCGACCACCAGTGCCGGTTGCAGGGCTGACGGTTCCAGCCCTGATTTGCGTATCTTGAGTTCAGTGTTGGAGGAGAGGATGGCTGCGACAGAGACCAGCAGGGGCGGCACCCGCCAGCCCATGCCCGAACAGGACCCCCAGGTGCGCAGGCGCAACTTCGACGAGGTGCCCCTGGGGTTCACCCCCGAGGCCGCCCAGGCCGAGGCCGAGCGCTGCCTGCAGTGCAAGAAGGCCAACTGCGTGGAGGGTTGCCCGGTGGGGGTGGACATCCCCGGCTTCGTGGGGCGCATCAAGACAGGGGACTTCGACGGGGCGATCGGCAAGATCTGGGAGATGAACAGCCTGCCCGCGGTGTGTGGCCGGGTGTGCCCCCAGGAGATCCAGTGCGAGGGCCGCTGCATCCTCGCCCGTAAGGGAGGCGCGCCGGTGGCCATCGGCTCCCTGGAGCGCTTTGCCGCCGATCGCGCCCGCAAGCTCGGCACCCTGGAACAGCCGCCGCCGGCGGCGAGCACCGGCAAGCGCGTGGCGGTGGTGGGATCCGGTCCCGCGGGGCTCACGGTGGCCGGCGACCTGATCGGCAAGGGCCACGCCGTGACCGTGTTCGAGGCGTTCCACAAGCCTGGCGGAGTGCTGGTGTACGGGATCCCCGAGTTCCGGCTGCCCAAGGAGATCGTCTTCTCCGAGGTGGGGCTGTTGGAGAAGCAGGGGGTGAAGGTGGAGTGCAACGCCGTGGTGGGCCGCACGGTGAGCGTGGACGAGTTGTTCGAGGATGGCTACGACGCCGTCTTCATCGCCGTGGGGGCGGGCCTGCCCACCTTTCTCGGCATCCCCGGGGACAACCTGGTGGGGGTGCTGTCGGCGAACGAGTACCTGACCCGCACCAACCTCATGAAGGGCTACCAGTTCCCCGCCTACGATACCCCGACCCCTCGCGGCAAGAACGTGGTTGTGCTGGGGGCGGGCAACGTGGCCATGGACGCTGCGCGCACCGCCATGCGCCTGGGCGCCGAGCGGGTGCAGGTGGTGTACCGCCGTTCCCGGGAGGAGATGCCCGCCCGCGGCGAAGAGATCCACCACGCCGAGGAGGAGGGCATCGAGCTGAACCTGCTCACCAACCCCACGGCGTTCCTCGGCGACGACAGCGGGCGGCTGAACGGCATGCGCTGCATCCGCATGGAACTCGGCGAGTCCGACGCCTCCGGGCGGCGACGCCCGGTGCCGGTGGAGGGCTCTGAGTTCGAACTGGTGTGCGATCTGGCGGTGGTGGCGGTGGGCTCCGGGGCCAATCCCCTGCTCACCCAGTCGACCCCGGGGCTGGGGCTCAACAAGTGGGGCTACATCGTCACCGAGGAGGCCACCGGCAAGACCACCAAGCCGGGGGTGTGGGCCGGAGGCGACATCGTCACCGGGGCCGCCACGGTGATCTTGGCCATGGGCGCCGGGCGCCAGGCCGCCAATTCCATTCACAACTACCTCACCCTGGGTTGGTGAGGCGGCGCACGGGAGACGGCACCATGGACAAGAGCCTGCTAGCTGGATTCACCATCTTTGCGGAAGCGGATGCCGCCGCCCTGGATGCCATCGCCGGCACGTGCCGGGTCACCGAACACCGGGCGGGGGACGAGGTGTTCACCCAGGATACGGTCGCCCAGGAGTTCTACGGGGTCCTCGAAGGCAAGGTCGAACTGGTGTTGGTGTTTTCGGAGAAGGTGGTGAGCACCACCATCGAGTACGAGGAGGCCCTTACGGTGAGCCACGAGGTGCTGGAAAGGCCGTTCGTGGTGGAGACCCTGGGGGCCGGTGACGTGTTCGGCTGGTCCTCCATGGTGGTGCCCCCGGGGCGCTGGACCGCCACTGCCCGCTGTACCGCCCCCACCCGGGTGCTCCGGATGCCCGCCGCGGAACTGCAGCGCCTGTTCGAGGCCGACCCGGCCGTGGGCTACCGTTTCATGCGGCGCCTCGGGGGGGTGATCTCCCAGCGCTTGCACCACCGCACCGAGAAGCTGATCGATGCCTGGGGGGAGGCGTTCGAAGGGCAGGTGATCTGACCCCGGGAGCGCAAACGCCTCGGCAGAGAGGAATCCCAGGGCCCCTCGGAGACTCGCGTCCCGGGGGGCTCTGTATTTCGGCGCGGGAGAGGTATCGCCTAGGGGGCGTTCCTGGTGGCCCCCGCGAGGGCTTCCAGAAGGGCCGGATGGAGTGGGCCGTTGGACGCCGCCACGTCGCCATCGTAGGGGGTGAACCGCCCACCGCCGTGCCCACTCACCGTGCCGCCGGCTTCGGTAATCAGCAGGCAGCCGGCGGCCACATCCCAGGGCTGCAGCCCCGGTTCCCAGAACCCGTCCAAGCGGCCGCACGCCACGTAGGCCAGATCCAGAGCCGCCGAGCCGCTGCGGCGCACCCCCTGGGTGCGTTGGGTCAGGTGGCGGAACTCGTCGTAGTTGCGGGGGTTGGTGGCCCTGTCGTAGGGGAATCCGGTGGCCAGGATGGCGTCGGCCAGGACGGTTGTCGGCGAGACCCGGATGCCGGCACCGTTGCGGCGCGCACCGAGGCCGCGCTCCGCCTGGAAGAGCTCGTCCCGGGTGGGATCGTACACCACGCCCAGGACGGTTTCGCCGGCCTGCTCCCAGGCGATGGAGACGCAGAACGCGGGGTAGCCATGGGCAAAGTTGGTGGTGCCGTCCAGCGGGTCGACCACCCAACGGTCCGCGCCACGGCCGCTGCTGCCGGTCTCTTCTCCGAGCATCGCGGTGCCCGGGGCGCGGCGCGCCAGCACCTCGCGAATCTCCTCTTCGCAGGCCAGGTCCACTTCGGTGACCAGGTCCACGGCACCCTTGTGACGCACGCCGAACGTCCCGCCCCAGTACCGGCGCTGGATCTTCCCGGCCGCTCGGGCGGCCGCCACGGCGATCTCGATCACCGCACCGCCTCGGGCCCACAGTGGCCATCTCCGAACAGCAGGGCGCGCTCCGCATCCGACAGGGATTGCCGGGCCTGGTCGCGGAAGTTGTTCACCCCGGCGAAAAACTCCCGCATCATCGCCACCAACAAGTAGCGCCCGGTGGGAGTGAGGGTCAGACTCTCGGCGTCGTCCCGGGCAAGCGCGCCGGCGCAGCGCAGGAACAGCAGTTCGCTCCACAGCCCGCGCTCGATGGGCATGCCGAACTGCTCTCGAAACGCGCTCTTGTCCAGTTCCAGTCCGAACAGCCCCATCATCAGCCGGTAGCGCATCTGTTCTTTCTGTGCGAATCGGCGTCCGGCCGTGGCCGGGGAGCGGCCGGCGGCGATCGCCGCCGCGTACTCCTGCAGGGAGAAGGTGTTGGCGTAGATCGCCCCATCCAGATAGCTGAACGCCCCACTGCCGATGCCCACGTACTCCTCGAAGTCCACGATGTACTCGTCGATCATGCCCCCGGCCTTGCGGGAGAAGGTCCAGGCACTGGCCGGCTCGAAGGCCCCCTGCAGGCCGTCGCAGAGGATCTGGTAGTACTCGTGCTCGCGCACGTAGCTCACCGGGCCCACCGTGCGAGCCAGAGAGCGGCGCACTGCCGCGGAGGTCATCAACGGATAGAAGGTGGTCTGGTTGGCTCCGGACTGGTGCAGGAACTCCACGTCGCGACGCAGGGAGCGCCGGGTCTGGCTCGGGAAGTTGAAGATCATGTCCACGTTCAAGGAGTGGAAGCGCCCAGCCACCTGCTGCAGCCGCTCCAGGATCTCCTCGCCGCTGCCGTATTTGTCGTAGCGGTCCATCTGCCGGAGCAACCGGTTGTCGAAGCTCTGCACTCCCACCGAGAAACGCTGTACCCGTTCGGCCAGGGGGTCCACCACCTCTGGGATCAGATGGTTGGGGTTGGTCTCGGAAGATACCTCGCGCACGTGGAACAGTTCTCTGGCCAGGTCCAGGGTGTCCACCAGTTCGTCCACCAGGATGGTGGGGGTGCCGCCGCCGACGTAGACCGAAGGGAAGTCGTAGCCCCGGTCGGCCACCTGGCGCATCTCGTCGCGCAGGTTGCGGAAGTAGGCCCGGGCGGCCTCCTCGGCGAAGGGGAAGCGGTTGAAGGAGCAGTAGGGACACAGGCGCTGGCAGAACGGCACGTGCACATAGAGCAGGTACTCGTGGCCGGGGCGGGGCGACGGCAGGGCCAGGTCGGCGGAGACGTCCAGGGACAGGACGCGTTGGTTGGTGCGGCGCAGCACGGCAGTGAGGATGCGTTCGGCCAGCAACGGCGAGGCCCTCCGGTTTGGGGGTGGGGACAGGGGCGGTGCCAGGCCGGCGCGGCGCGCCTCCGCTGACGCCCGGCGACGGATAACTATAACAGGCCACCCGGCTCGGAAACTATGGTTGCCGACCACCGTTGTCCGACCCCGGGGCAGCCGACCCCGGGGTAGCTTGGGTTGGCCGGTGGAGCCTGCTACAATCTGTGTCCTATGGACGCTACGACGTCCGTGGATGCCAAAAGGGGGAAATGGAGTCGCCGCTGCTGCTGTGCGCCGCCGGCATGCTGCTCCGGTTGGTGCTGTGGCAGGTTTTGGGGGGGGCCAGGCTGCGGCGCAACGACGGTAACCGGTCCCGGTCGGCGGCCGTACATAGCCAGATCCGTTGTGACCGCCTACCCTGGCGGGGCGCTGTTGACCCGAAAGCGAGGAATTGACATGACACGTACTACGAAAGGGATTGCGGTCCTGCTGCTGTGGCTCAGCGTAGCGCCCGTGGGTGCCCCGGCGGCGGTGGAGGCGGGGCTCTACAAAGACACCACCCAGGCCGACCTGGTGGCCGCCCCGGAGGGGTTCCAGTCCCAGAAGGTCCACGTGGTGGGCACATTCCTGTTCACCGGCAGCGACTTCTGCTACCAGATCCGCAAGACCACCATCAACACCCGGGATTACTTCTGCTTTGCCCTGGGAACTCCCAGCCTGGTGCGGATGTACTTGAAGAAGGACCATCCCCAGGCAGATGTGCTGTTGGGACTGGAGAAGGGCGCCACCGTCGAGGCGTTTGGCACCTTCGATTTCGTGGGCACCAACTACAACTTCATGGTGGTCGATGAGATCATCGTGGGACCTGCGGGATGAGCCGTGATCCTCTGACCCACTTCGACGCCACCGGTGCAGTGCACATGGTGGACGTTTCGGACAAGGAGACCACCCGGCGCCGCGCCGTAGCGGCTGGCAGCGTGTGGGTGGGTGAGGAGACCTTCCGGCGCATCGCTGCGGGCACGGTGGCCAAAGGCGACGTGCTTCAGGTGGCCCGCATCGCCGGCATCGGCGCCGCCAAACGCACCTCCGAGTTGATTCCCCTGTGTCACCCCTTGCCGATCTCCTCGGTGACCGTGGAGTTCGAACTGGCGGAGGAGGAGTATCGGGTGGACATCCGTGCCGAGGTGCGGGTGACGGGGCGCACCGGCGTGGAGATGGAGGCCCTCACCGCGGTGAGCGGCGCGGGGCTGACGGTGTACGACATGTGCAAGGCGATCGACAAGGGCATGGTGATCGGCGCGATTCGCCTGCTGCACAAGGAGGGGGGCAAGAGCGGCACCTACGTGCGGGACGGCGCCGTCGGTGGTTGAGGTTGGTCGCCTCAGAAGCTGCCGTCGATGCTGATCAGATGGAGAAGTTGGCCGCTGTCCTGGAGGGCTGCCTGCACGGCGTAGCCCAGGTTGAAACCGCCCGCCGTGTAGCCGACGCCCAGGGACTGGTAGTCCACGCCGTTGTCGCCCCGCCACATGTGCCCCAGGCGCGCCGCCCACGGCGATGCGGGGGCCTGGTACTCGGCTCCCAGGTGCAGGTCCAGTCCCTTGCCGAAGTCCCGGTCCAGGTTGCGTACCAGGTCGGCAGCCAGGTTCCAGTTGCCCACCCCGGTCTGGGCTACCCCACACGCCACCCGCCGTTCCAGATACCCCAGGGACGTGCCCAGTACATCGTACCCTACCGCTGCCAGCCGGGTTCCCCCCGGGCGCTCGAACAGAAACCCCACGTCGCCGTTGAACACCTCGTGCCACTGGGCCTCGCCGTCTGCCCGACCGTGCACGTAGCGCACGGTGAAGCCCCAACGCAGTCCCGGTTTGCCCATCGCGAGCCCTAGGCTCACCTCTTCTCGTTCCTCGCTGGTGGCTTGGGTGCGTTGGTACTGCAGCGCGCCGCCCATGGGTGACGTGATGTTGTCCACCAGGGTCAGGGAAAACGCATCGTACGGGGAATGGCGCCTCGTGGCGTAGCTGCCGCCGGAAAAAAATCCGCGCTGAGCGGCCAGGCCGGCGGGATTCACCCGCGCCGACTCCACCGGGCCGGAGAGGGCGCGCACCGCGCCGCCCATCCCCAAGGACCGGGCGTTCAGGAGGGTCGGATGGGGTACTGCTGCTCCCGCGGGCCGCAGGAGAGCAGCCAAGGCGAGCAGCAGCATCGGGACATAGCGTAAGGAAAATGGTTTAAGGAGCATGGGCCCGCTGCTATAATGCGCAGTTCGATGATTTCAGCGATCATAGCACGCCGGTTTGGAGGGCTCCCAGAGCTTTCTCCTGCTGGTCGTCACGAGGGGAGTGAGCCCATGGACGAAAAAGGCCTGAAGTTCTTTGAAGAGTTGTTGCAGTCTCGCCTGGACGCCCTGTTGAGCGAGGCCCTGGAGACCGTAACCGACCTCAGCGAAGGCGAGGAGAACTTCGCCGACCCCACCGATCGCGCCACGGCGGAGTCGGACCGCAACTTCCTGCTGCGCATCCGGGATCGCGAGCGCAAGCTGATCGTCAAGATCCAGGAGGCCCTGGAGAGGGTGGCCGACAAGACCTACGGCGTCTGTGAGGGGTGCGGTGAGGAGATCGGCCGCAAACGCCTGGAGGCGCGGCCGGTGACCACCCAGTGCATCGACTGTAAGACCGAGGCAGAGCTGCGCGAGAAGACCGGGTCTTGATCCCGGTGGCGCCGCACCCATCCGACTGCCCGCCCCGGGTGTGATGGATCGCCCCGCCGCGTTGCCGATCTGTGGCTCGGCTCGATCAGCCCGCGGCCTGCTCCTGGCCCTGCTGTTCTGCGTGCCGCTGCTCAGCGGCTATGTTCTCCCCTCCGCCAAGGTGTTGCAGCGTTGGTCCCGTGACGGCCAACGTCCCACGGTCGGGTTGCCGGCCCTGGTCCCGGTGCGGCTGCAGGGGCGCGACGGACAGCTCTACCTGGACCAGAACGGAAACCACGCCCTGGCGGTAGAGGGGACACGGTATGCTGCAGACGCCGGTCCAGCGGCCCTTTGGCGTATGCTGGATCTGCTGCTGGCGCCGGACGAAGAGACCGCCGTGGCGGCTCTCGAGGGCGCCGGGGTGGACCTGACCCGGGCCGGTTACGCTCGTGACGACTGCTCCGCCGATGGGGTCGCCCACACCCTGGGAGCCCGGGGCGAGGGCGAGGCAGGGCTCCATCAGGTGTGGTTCGGCCGCAGTCCGCTACGTCCCTGTCGCATGCGCGTGGGTGGTGACGAGGTGGAGGTCGGTCTGCCCGGAGGCGATGGCTGGCCTGCCTGGTTTCGGTTGGGAGGCGGGGTCCTGTTGGAGGTGGCCGGGGCGCCGGTGCCTGCTCCATCCCGGCCCAGCTGGGCAGTGCCCGCGGTGTCCCCGTTTGCTCCTGACCGCTCCGCCCCCCTGGGCGACTGGCGACGCGCCTTCGACCCATCTCGGCCTTGACCATGGCGACGGGCCCGTTTGCCCGGGTCGCCGTGGCCCGCCCCCTGCAACACCTCCTGCACTACCGCATCCCCCCACACCTGGCGACGGACGTAGCGCCCGGCGTGCGCTGTGTCGTGCCCCTGGGCAAGGCCCGCTGTGTCGGGTTCGTGGTCGCCGTGGACCCGGCGGCCGGCACCCCAGAGGTACGCGAACTGCTCGAGGTGCTCGACCCCACCCCGTGCCTGCCTGCCGATCTGTTGCACCTGGGGTTGTGGCTCGCGGCCTACTATCACTACCCCCCGGGGGAGGCGCTGGCCACCTTGTTGCCGCCAGGCCAACGAGCCGGCGCCGAGGTGTGTTACCGCGCCGGTGGGCGGGAGGATCCCCCGGTGCAGGCCGTCGATCAGGGGCTGTGGGAGGACCTGCGCCGTGGTGGGGCACTGGTCCAAAAACAATTGAAGGCGGGGCAGCACCAGGCGCTGACGCGCTTGGTGTCCAGCGGTCATGCGGTACGTGAGTGGGTGGTCTCCCCGCCCCCGGCGCTGCGCCCCCAGGTGTGGTACCGGCTCGCCGCGGGCTGTCCCGACCCGACACAACGGGAAGCCCGGGCGCCCCGCCAGGCCGAGGTGCTGGCAGCCCTGGCCGGCGGCGAGCGCAGTGCCACCCAGTTGCGCCGCGCCGGGGTGGAGCCAGCTGCCCTGCGACGGCTGGAACGGCGCGACTGGGTGCTGCGCAGGGAACTTCCCCCCCTGGGCATGGATCCGCGAGACTGCAGCCTTCCCGATCCCGGCTGTCGGCCGAAGTTGTCGGGGGACCAGCAGCGGGCGGTGGCGGCCGCCGAGGCAGGTTTGGACGGCGGCGGGTTTGCCACCATCCTGCTGCGGGGGGTCACCGGCAGCGGCAAGACCGAGGTGTACATCCGTGCCGCCGAGGCGGCCCGTCGGGCTGGCCGTGGGGTGGTGGTGCTGGTGCCCGAGATCGGACTCACTCCCCAGATGCTGGGGCGGTTCCTGGCGGTGTTCGGCGACCAGGTGGCGGTGTTGCACAGCGGCCTGGGGGCGCGGGAGCGACGCATCCAGTGGCGGCGCGTCCGCGACGGCGAGGCACCGGTGGTGCTGGGAGCCCGTTCTGCGGTGTTTGCCCCGGTGCCCGACCTGGGCCTGGTGGTGGTGGATGAGGAACACGAGGCGTCCTATAAACAGGACGACGGCCTGCGCTACCACGCCAAACACGCGGCCCTGGTCCGCGCCCGACACTGTGGTGCGGTCGCCCTGTTGGGCTCGGCCACACCCGATCTGGAGTCCCACTGGAACGGCGAGCGGGGGCGCTACCAGGCGCTCGTGTTGCC
This sequence comes from Deferrisomatales bacterium, assembly GCA_029211085.1. Taxonomy (GTDB): domain Bacteria; phylum Desulfobacterota; class Deferrisomatia; order Deferrisomatales; family JARGFW01; genus JARGFW01. The sequence goes on from JARGFW010000004.1 coordinate 46,149, forward strand.
CCGGCGGGTGGGAGGGGCGCAGCCGCCCGTCGTGCACGTGGTGGATCTGCGCCAGGAGGAAGGGCGCCGGCGCAGCCGGGTGCTGCTCTCCGAGCCCTTGCGGGCCGCCGTGGATGCCGCGTTGCCCCGCGGGGAGCAGATCCTGTTCTACCTCAACCGCCGCGGGTTCAGTCCGGCCCTGGTGTGTCGCACCTGTGGGCAGGCCGTGGCCTGCGGCCACTGCACGATCGCGTTGACGCTGCACCGAACGCCCCGGGCTGGGTTGGGGGAACTGGTGTGCCACTACTGTGGCCACCGCCGCCCGGCCCCACCGAACTGCCCCCACTGTGGCGCGGCGGGGCTGGTGCCCGCCGGGATCGGCACCCAGCAGCTGGTGGATGCCGTGCGGGCGGCGTGGCCCGTGGCTCGGGTGGTACGCCTGGACCGGGATGCGGTGCGCCGGGCCTCGGGAGCCGAGGTTCTGGGGCCGTTTCACCGCGGTGAGGCCGAGATACTGGTGGGCACCCAGATGGTGGCCAAGGGCCACCACTTCCCGCGGCTCACCGTGGTGGGGGTGATCGATGCCGACTTGTCCTTGAATTTTCCGGATTTCCGGGCTACCGAACGCACCTTCCAGGTCCTCACCCAGGTGGCCGGTCGGGCCGGACGCGAGGAGCGCCCCGGGACGGCGTTCCTGCAGACCCGCAACCCCTACCACCCTGCGCTCACCGCGGCGGTGGCGGGCGACTTCGGTGCCTTCGCCCGCCAGGAGCTGGTCCTGCGCGAAGAAGCTGGGTTTCCGCCGTTCCGCCGCCTGGCCCTGGTGCGCACGTCCTCCCCCGACGAGGCTGCGGCCCGGGGAGCGGCCCAGAGCGCGGCCGAGACGGCGAGTGCCCTGCTGGCCCGCCACGGCGGGGACCTGCTGGGGCCGGCTCCGGCACCGGTGGAGCGGATCCGGGGCCGCTGGCGCTACCACCTGCTGCTGCGGGCCCCCGGCCCCGACCCTGCTCCCCTGCAGCGGGTTTTGCGGGGCTTGCTCGCCGCCCCCGCAGGCCGCCCGGCCGGGAACGTGCAACTGGTGGTAGATGTGGATCCGGTGAACTTGTTGTGAGGCCGTGACGGGTGACGCGTGATGCGAAAATACCGGTCTGGTTCGCCCCGTGGACACGCAGCATCGGGCACCTGACCTGCGGTTTGCCTCTCCACGTCTTACGGCTCAGGTTGCACATCCTTCGTCCCCTCGCTTGAAATCGCCCCCCCGGGGGACTATGGTATGCGACCCGTTGTGGGGGAGGGGGTCACCATGGGGCGGAACCGGGTTGTGGATTCGCTGGTACTGCGCGGCGCCCGCGGGGTGGGTGACCGCGCATTCCGTTGCCTGGTGGATGCGTTCGGCAGCCCCGGAGCTGCTCTTGACGCGGATGCCGTGGCTCTGGAAAAGAACTGTGGCGCGACCCCTGCGCTGGTCGCTGCGCTCGCCGCGTGTCGGGACCTGGAGGAGCGGGCCCGGGGGGCTCTGGTGAGGGTGGAGGCAGCGGGGTTCACCGCAGTGGCGTACGGCCAGGAGGGATATCCGGAACGCTTGGCGGCCATCCCTGACCCGCCGTCGGTGCTGTACCTGGCCGGCGACTCGTCCTGTTTGGCGGCGCCGGCGGTGGCGGTGGTGGGGAGCCGGAAGGCCAGCACCCACGGTGTGCGCTTTGCCCGCCGCCTGGCCGCCGATCTGGCCGCAGCCGGGTTTACCGTGGTCAGCGGCTTGGCCCAGGGAATCGATGCCGCTGCCCACCGGGGTGCCCTGGACGTCCCCGGCGGGCGCACGGTAGCGGTGTTCGGCTGTGGACTGGACGTGATCTATCCACCCCGCCATGCGGAACTCTCCGTGGCGGTGCGCAATAGCGGGGCCTGGGTGAGCGAGTTCCCTTTGGGCGCCGCCCCCGGACGGCACCATTTTCCGCGCCGCAACCGGGTGATCAGCGGGCTCACCCAAGGCGTGGTGGTGGTGGAGGCATCGGACCGCAGCGGTTCCCTGATCACCGCGTCCTGCGCCCTGGAGCAGGGGCGCGAGGTGTTCGCGGTGCCGGGGTTGCCGGGTTCCTTCAACGCCCAGGGGGCCCACCGGTTGTTGCGCGATGGTGCCCGCTTGGTGGACAGTGCCGCCGATGTGCTCGAGGAGCTGGGGGCGGCGCCGGCGGGCGCGGCAGCTGGCACGGTGGCGGATGCCCGGCCGGAGCCACCGGCGGAGCTGCGGCCCCTGTGGAAAGTGCTGGAGGATGCGCCCTTGCACATCGACGAGTTGGCTGCCGCGGCGGGGGTGAGCGCGGCCGAAGCCTCGGCGGCGCTCATGGAGTTGGTGCTCGGCGGGTACGCCGAGCAGTGGGCCGGCGGTCGTTTCGTGCGGACCGGCCCTTGAGATTTTGCAGTCTCCGTCCTGTGAGGCCGGGGAAACGGTAGCAGGGACGGGCATCCCCCGACCCGTGGAGAGGCGGATGAAGGGAAGGATATTCGACGTGGTGGCCTATATCACCCAGCGCTGCCACGAACAGGGCGGCCGGGTGTCCGACCCCGTGGAACTGCGCGACGAGCTGTTCGACGCCGGTTACCACGAAGACGAGGTGGAGCGCGCCCTGGGTTGGCTCGCCCGCCTGCGCCGCGACGGCATGTGGCCCGGGGGTTGGCTGGTGGCCCCCTCTGGGGCCCAGCGCGTGCCCGACGAGGCAGAACTGCTCACGCTTTCGGCAGAGGCGAGGGGTTTCCTGCTGCGCCTGGAGTCCATGGGCATCCTGGAGCCGGTGATGCGCGAGGCGGTGTACGAGCGAGCCCTGACGCTGGATGTGCCGGTGCTGGGAGTGGACGAGGTGCGGCTGCTGGTGGCACTGTTGTTCGAGTCGCGCCCCGGGGGGGACCCCCGGGTGGTCACCGCGATCCTGGAAGACGAACTGGAACTGCTCGTCCATTGAACCCCCGACCGTTCGACGGACCTCACCCCACACCCCTGCAGCGGAACCCATGCCCAAGTCACTGTTGATCGTGGAGAGCCCCGCCAAGGCGCGCACCCTCAAGCGCTACCTCGGCGACGATTTCCTGGTGGAGGCCAGCGTCGGCCACGTCAAAGACCTGCCCAAGAACGAGCTGGGGGTGGACGTGGAGGCGGGTTTCGTGCCCAAGTACGGCGTCATCCGCGGCAAGGGCAAGGTGATCCAACAGTTGAAGATGGCCGCCAAAGCCGCTGACGTGATCTACCTGGCTCCCGACCCTGACCGCGAGGGAGAGGCGATCGCATGGCACGTAGCGGAGGAGATCCGGCCCAAGCGGGGAGACACGCCCGTGTACCGGGTGATGATCCACGAGATCACCAAGAAGGGGGTGGAAGCGGCTCTGGCCAACCCCGGCACCATCGACCCCAACCGCTACAACGCCCAGCAGGCTCGGCGCATCCTCGACCGGCTGGTGGGCTACCAGATCAGCCCGATCCTGTGGGACAAGGTGCGCCGGGGCTTGAGCGCCGGCCGCGTGCAGTCGGTGGCCCTGCGTCTGGTGGTGGAACGCGATCGCGAGATCCAGGCCTTTAGTCGGGAAGAGTACTGGACCCTGGATGCTCGCCTGGAGGGCAGCGGCCCGCCGCCGTTTACCGCCCGCCTGCGGCGGGTGGCTGGTAACGCCGCGTCGATTCCCGACCGGGAGACCGCCGAGGAGCTGGTGGCCCGCAGCCGCCAGGGGGAGTTCCGGCTCGCCAAGGTGGAGCGCAAGGAGAAGAAGCGGCACCCGGCCCCGCCGTTCATCACCTCCACCCTGCAGCGCGAGGCGTTCCGCAAACTGCGTTTCTCGGCGAAGAAGACCATGACCCTGGCCCAGCGGCTGTACGAGGGGGTCGACGTGGCGGGTCAGCCCGTGGGTCTGATCACCTATATGCGCACCGACTCCACTCGGCTCTCCGCGGACGCCGTGGGGGCCTGCCGGGAGCACATCGTGGAGCGCTACGGCAAGCCGTATCTGCCGTCCAAGCCGGTGGGGTACAGCGTCAAAAAGGGCGCGCAGGACGCCCACGAGGCCATTCGCCCCACCGCCATGGAGTACGCTCCGGAACGGGTGAAGGCGAGCCTGGAGCACGACCAGTTTGCCCTCTATAAACTCATCTGGGACCGCTTCGTGTCCTGCCAGATGAAGCCCGCGCGCTACGACCAGACGAGCTTCGACGTCACGGCCGCCGATCTCACCTTCCGCGCCACGGGTTCGATCCTGACCTTCAAGGGGTTCACCGCGGTATATGTGGAGGGGGCCGACGAGCCCGACAAGGAAGCCGAGGAGGAGGAGGGCAAGGTGTTGCCCGACCTGGCCGAGGGCGAGGTGCTCCGGCTCCTGGATCTCAGCCACGACCAGCACTTCACGCAGCCCCCGGCCCGGTTCAACGAGTCCACCCTGGTCAAGGAGTTGGAGGACAAGGGCATCGGCCGGCCCTCCACGTACGCCCAGATCCTCTCCACCATAAGGGACAAGGGCTACGTGGAGATGCAGGAGCGGCGCTTCCACCCCACCGACCTGGGCCTGCTGGTCAACGACCTGCTGGTGGAGAACTTCCCCCAGGTGCTGGACGCCGGCTTCACGGCCCAGATGGAGGCCGAACTGGACAGTGTGGAAGCGGGCAAGCGCCAGTGGCAGGACCTGCTGAAGAACTTCTATGGCCCGTTTTCGCGCAGCGTGGAGAAGGCGGCCGAGGCCATGGAGAACGTCAAGGCCCGGGAGGAACCCACCGAACTGGTGTGCGAGAAATGCGGGTCAGGCATGGTGATCCGCTGGGGCCGCAACGGATTCTTCCTGGCTTGCTCCGGCTACCCGGAGTGCCGCAACACCAAGGAGTTCAAGCGCCTGGCCGACGGCACCCTCGAGATCCAGGAGGGGGAGAAGACCGGCGAGCCGTGCCCCGAGTGTGGTGCGGAGTTGGCGATCCGCCAGGGTCGCTACGGGCGCTTCGTGGCGTGTACCAAGTATCCCGGGTGCAAGTACACCAGCCCGGTGCGCACCGGGGTAGCGTGCCCGGTGGAGGGGTGCAGCGGCGAACTGGTGGAGAAGCGCAGCAAGAAGGGCAAGACCTTCTACGCCTGCAACCGCTTCCCGGAGTGCGACCACGCGGTGTGGGATCAACCGGTGCCCGAGCCCTGCCCGGCTTGCGGCAACCCGTTTTTGGTGGCCAAGGAGGGCAAAGGCGGCACCACCAGCCTGCGCTGCCCCAAACGCCGCTGCGGGTACCGCAAGGGGGACTGAACGGGGTCTCGAACCCCGGCTTTGCTCCGCGATTTCCGCATGTACCCCCATGGAAGGGCGGTGGGCGGTCCCGGCGGGTCGGGCGGGGCCACCGCAAACCGAGCGGCGAACTTGGGCCGTTTGGCAGCGTCAGGCGTCCCTCGTTCTTTGGATCGGGCGTCAGATCCAGTAGCCGGACATTCCGCACGTCCCTCCGGGACCGCCCACCGCTCGAATCCTTCCCCTACAGCCCCAGGCGCTCCCGCGCCTGCTGGGGGCTCAACCCGGACACCCGCACGGTCTTGTGGCGGCTGCCGGCCCCGGCGGTGAGCTCCACGGCGCCGCGGGGTACCCCGAGCTGTCTGGCCAGGAACCGCACCAGAGCCCCGTTCGCCTTGCCCTCCACCGGTGGGGCGGTGAGGCGCACCTTCACGGCGTCTCCCTGTACCCCCGCCACCTCGTCCCGGGCCGCCCGGGGCTGCACCCACAGGCGCAAACGGCAGCCGTCTCCGGCGGCCTCAACCGGCATCGTCGGCGTTGCCTTCGGGGGGCTTTCCGTCCGGGTCGTCCAGGGCTTCCAGTGCGTCGGCAAGTCCGCCGGCGAGGGCCGGGTCCGCCTCCGCCTCTGCAGCGCCGTCCGCGTGGTTCGCGATCAGTTCCAGGCTGATGAACGGCTGGCGGGTCTTGTGCTCGGTCCAGTCCTGAAGGGTGCCTGCCAGGGCCGACAGCTCCCCCAGCCACAGGCTGCGTTTCTCGGTGAGCACCTGGGCTTCCCTGCGCAGGGTCACCAGTTCCTCGTTGGCCCGGGCGAGGATGCGGTCGGCCTTGAGTCGGGCCTGGCTCACCAGCAGCGCGGCTTCCTGCTTGGCCTGCTCCAGTATGCCTTGTTGCAGTGTACGGGCCGAGGACAGGGTCTCTTCCAGATTGCCCCGGGTGTCGCGCTCTTTGTCCAGTTTCGCCTGGAGCTGGTCGCGTTCCTCGACCAGTCGCTCCAGTTCGTCGGCGACACGCTGGAGAAACGCGTCCACTTCCGCCGGATCGAAACCGCGGAAGGTGACGCGGAAGGTCTGTTCGTGCACGTCCAGGGGGGTGATGCGCATGGTCGTCTCCCTCCTCAGCAGGGCTGCGGGATCCTCAGTGCAACCGGGCGGCCAGGTCCAGCAGCGACCGCACCAGGAACGAACGCAGGAAGAAGATCACCACGATCACCACCATCGGCGCCAGATCGATGCCACCGAAGGTGGTGGGCAACCGCCGCCGCACCCAGTACAGCACCGGATCGGTGGCCCGGTGCAGGAACCGCACGATGGGGTTGTAGGGGTCCGGGTTTACCCACGACAACACGGCGCGGGCCAGGATTACCCAGAAGTAGAGGTTGAGGGCCAGATCCAGCACCTGGGCCAGTCCGGCGAGGAAGTTGCCAAAGACGAACATGCCTACGATCCTCCCAGTTCTCGTGAACGCAGGGTGCCGGCGCGCACCGCCTCCTGCACCGCGTGGCGAAAGCCGCCGGCTTCCAGGGCGCGCAGGCCGGCTGCGGTGGTGCCGGCCGGGGACGTGACCCGGTCGCGCAGCTCCGCGGGGTGCTCCTGGCTGGTCGCGGCCAGGGTGGCCGCGCCGAGCAGGGTCTGGCTGGCCAGGGCCCGGGCTAGGGGCCGTGGCAGGCCCATCAGCACTCCGCCGTCGGCCAGGGCCTCCAGGAACGCGAACGCATAGGCCGGGCCGCTGCCGCTGAGCCCGGTTACGGCGTCCAGCAGCGCCTCCTTGTCCACTCGGTGCACGGTTCCCACCGCGCCGAGCAGCGTCTCCACCCATCCCATCTGTACGGCATCTACATGGGTGTTGGGGCAGTACACGCTGACACCGGCACCCACCAGGGCGGGGGAGTTGGGCATCACCCGGGCCACCGCCGTACCCGGGGGCAGGCCCCGGTCCAGTTGCTCCAGGGTGATCCCGGCGCAGATGCTGATCACCAGCGCGTCGGCACAGTGAGGGGCGAGTTCGGCCAGGGTGGCGTCCACGTCTTGGGGTTTCACCGCCAACAGCACCGCCCTGGCGCCTGCGCACGCCTGTCCGGGATCAGGGTGTACCGTCACTCCGTGGCGAGCGGCGACCTCCTGGGCGCGGCTCGCCAGTCGCTCGGCGCCGACGATGTCCCCGGTGCCCAAGAGGCCCCGGCCGAGAAGTCCCTGGATCAGGGCCTCCCCCATATTGCCGACGCCGATCACGGCAAGCCTCGGAAGTCCTCTCATGTGGTTTCTCCTCGGGCGACTTTACGGGTCATGGCCGTTCTCCGAAGAGCGCGGTACCCACCCGGACGATGGTCGCCCCCTCCTGCACCGCCACCGGGAAGTCGTGGGACATGCCCATGCTCAGTTCGGTCATCTCCAGCCCCGGCAGCGCGAGTGCGGCGAGCCGGTCGCGCAACTCCCGCAGAGCCCGGAAGTGGGGCCGCACCTGCTCCGGGTCGGTGAGGTACGGAGGGATGGTCATCAGGCCCCGTAGCCACAGATGGGGCCACTCGGCCATGCGCCGCGCCAGGGACTCGGCCCCCTCCGGGGTCGTTCCGCTCTTGCTCTCCTCGCCGGCCACGTTCACCTGCAGCAGCACCTGCAGGCGTCCCCGGCGCTCGGCCACCGCCTTCTCCAGGGCGCCGGCCAGGGACGGCCGGTCCAGGGTGTGGATGCAGTGGAACGCCTCGGCCGCGCGCTTGGCCTTGTTGGACTGAAGATGTCCGATCAGGTGCCAGCGCGCGTCCAAGGGCAGCTGGTCCACCTTGCCCAGGGCTTCCTGCACGTAGTTCTCGCCGAAGTCCCTGGCGCCCGCGGCATAGGCAGCGGCCAGGGACTCAACCGGCTGGCGCTTGCTCACCGCCAGCAGCAGCACCGAGTCCGGGGGGCGCCCCGCCGCGGCGACGGCGGCACTCAGTTGTCGCCCCACGGCCCTGTGGCGCCGGGCGACTTCTTCCGGCGTCTCAGCCACCACAGGCCTCTCGGGCCGGGGCGATTCCCCACAGCGCCAGTCCAGCGGCCTCCAGGTGGTCGACCACCTCGGCCATGGGCAGGCCCACCACGTTGGTGTAGGAGCCGTTGATTGCCTCCACCAAGAACGCCCCCTGCCCCTGGATGGCGTAGCCGCCGGCCTTGTCGTAGGGTTCGTCCAGGGAGGCGTACCAGCGCACCTGCTCCAGACTCAGCGGACGGAAGCGCACGTCGGTGGTCACCGAGAAGACCTCGGCCACGTCCGGCCCCAGCAGTGCCACGGCGGTGATCACCTGGTGGCTGCGGCCGGCCAGGGCGCGCAGCATCGACTCGGCGTCGGCCCGGGTGGCTGGTTTGCCGAGAACCCGGTCCCCCAGCACCACGGCGGTGTCGGCCGCCAGCACCCAGCACCCCTGGTGCACCCGGCCGGCGACTTCATCGGCCTTGATCCGGGCCACCGCCTCGATCGCCGCCGCCGGAGCCAGTCCCACGGGCAGGGTTTCCTCGGCGTGGCTCGGCACCACCGTGAACGGCATGTGAAGAGCGCCCAGAAGTTCCCTCCGTCGCGGCGAGGCAGAGGCGAGGATGAAGCGGTGGGGGCTCATCGCGCGAAAGATTTCCTTCGTGAAACAAGGGGGTTAGCTGGTGTGTCGGTACCTCTGGTACGGTAGCCGATCCCTGCGCCGAGTGTCAAGGCGCAGCGCCGACGGGGAACCTGTCTCTCCGGTTTCGCCGGTGGGCTGACCGGTCTATACTAATAACCGTTTTTTGCTGTCATTTTGTCCCCCCTGTGGGGACGGGGAGCCGGGGGAGATTGAGGGGAGTTGTCATGGCGGGACGGAAGGGATTGTGTGTAGGTGCGCTGGTGGCGGCCCTGGCCGGGTGGAACAACGGGGCGTCGGCGGCGGAGGCGGTGCTTCACTTGATCCATATCGCCGACGTGCGGGGTACGGTGGGCATGTGCGGTTGAGCACAGAATCCGCTTGGCGGTCTTGCCAAGAGGGCCTATTTCATCTCCGATCTGCGCCGCGACGGCATCGAGCCGGTGGTGGTGGACGGAGGAAATCTGTTTTTCAGCAAGAGTCAGCTCCACGCCTCCGAGCAGGAGCGTCTGCTGCGCAAGGCCCGGGTGCTGGTGGACGGCTACAACGCCATGGGCGTGGACGCGGTGGCCCTGGGCCCCCTCGACTTTGCTGCCGGGTTCACGGCCCTGGGCGAACTGCAGCGGCAGGCCCAGTTTCCTCTGCTGTGCGCCAACATCGTGCACCGCGATAGCGGGGTGCCGGTGTTTCAGCCCACCGCCGTGGTGCGCCGGGGGGTGCTTCGTGTGGGGCTGATCGGGGTGGTGGACTCCGCCCTTGGGGCGCGCGGGCTGGGCCCGGGGGGGGAAGACTACCGGGTGGAACCCCTGTTCAGCACCATCAGCCACTACGCGGACGAGCTGGCGGGGCAGTGTGACCTGGTGGTGGTGCTCTCCGCGGTGCCGATGAAGAAGTTCCGCCTGTTGGCCAAGAAGCTCCCGACGGTGGATTTCTACGTGGCCGGGGATCCCCAGGACAAACTGCGCATCCCGTGGACCATAGGCGACGCGATGATCGCCAGCACGACCCAGTTGGGCCGGTACCTCGGGTCCGCCCACATCGTGGTGGACGGAGGGGGCAAGTGGGTGACCCACCAGTTCGTGCCCATGAAACCGGAGTGCCGCGACGCCCCGGCGGTGAAGCGCCTGGTGGACGGGTACTACCGGGACGCCGCCGTGAGCCGCCTGCAAACCCCTGGTGGCCCGGCGCCGGACGACGAGGAACGGGTCAATCTAGTGTACGGCGGTGCCGTGTACGTGGGAGCCGCTGAGTGCGGACGTTGTCACGGCGACGCGTACCTCGCCTGGCAGAGACTGCCCCACGCCCGGGCCTGGCAAGACCTTCCCGAGGCGAACCGCAACCGCCTGGAGTGCCTGGAGTGTCACGTGACCGGACTGGGCCGGTGGGGGGGCTACGGGCACCCAGGGGCGGCCGAGGAAGGCCCCAACCTTGTCGGGGTGCAGTGCGAGGTGTGTCACGGTCCCGGCAGTCTGCATCCGGCGGTGGAGCTGGCGAGCGCCAGCCGGGCCCAGGTGGTCAAGCGCTGCCGCACCTGCCACACCCCGGCGCGCAGTCCCAAGTTCCGGTTGCAGGAGTACTTGTCACGCATCGCCTGCACCCAGGGGGAGCACGCCGCGGCGACTCTGCCGGCCGGCGCGGGGAGCGTCTCGAAGCAGTAGGGGCGGTCAGGGTTCGGCGGCGAGGCGCAGGCCCAGGTGCGGGGTGTCCGGGGGCAGGTAGTGAACGCGGCCCACGTATTTGTGCAGGATCGGACCGGGAGTGCGCGGGGTGCCCCATTCCTTGGCCCCGTACAGCCGGGCCTCCAGCCGGTCCGCCACCCCATCGCCGGGGAACGCCAGTACCAACTGGGCGTAGGACCGGTGGGCGCGGGCCAGTTCGGCGAGATCGTCGAGAAGGCCGGGCAGGGCCGCCAGCATCGCGTCTTCCGGGGCGGCGGTTGCGGGCGCCGGGTAGCGGAGGAAGCGAACCCTGTCCTCCCCTGCGAGCCGCTCGCGCGGCGGCAGGGTGCCTGCCGCCGCCTGTGGAACCCACCGGTCCTGGTAGAGGGGTTTCGGAGCCGCCAGGGCGTTCACCCCCTGCGGGGTGGCCGCCACGAACACCACATGGTTCCAGTACTTGGTGCTCGCCACCGGCAGGGGCAAGGCGTCCCGCGCGGGCGGGCAGGCCTCGACCTTCAACCGCATCGGCTCTCCCCAGACTCGTCCTGCCTCCCTCTCCAACTCCGGGCCCAGTTGCATCAACTGCCCCTTGGACCAGCCGTCCTCGGACGTCCGCACGGTCAGCACCCCGCCGCGAACCCCCATGCTGCCGATCGCGTCCAGCCGGCGGGCCAGGTGGGGGGCGTAGCATCGCAGGTGCAGAATCAGATCGTTTGCGGTAGGCATTTACGGTCTCCTTCCCCGCAGCGGGCAGGTCATTCCCTGGCTGGTGACCGGTGCAGTTCGTGGATCCACACCCCGTGCTCCCGGCCCCCGGCGGTGACCTCCTCCAGGTGCAGTTCACGGCACAGACCGTGTCGTTCCAGCACCTCCACCGATCCCTCGGCGATGGCCCGACCGGGTTCCGCCACCAGTGCCGTTCCTCCAGGGCGCAGCGCGCCCAACAGGGTGTCCAAGAACGGGTCCAGGAAGCGTCGCTCGTAGAGCACATCCGCAGCCAGCACCAGATCCGCAGCCAGGTCCGCGGGCGGGTCGCGCCAGTCCACCAGCCGGGTGCGACCGGGGCGGCCCAGGTTCAGGGCGTGGTTGGCCCGGGCGAACGCCAGGGCATCTTCCTCGAAGTCGGTGAACAGCACCCGGGCCCCGAGCTGCGCGGCGACCACTCCAACCAGGCCCGTGCCACAGCCCAGCTCCAGGGTTTCCACCCCGGGAAGGAGTCCTCTCCGGACCAGGAACTCCGCCAGGGCCAGGGACGCCGGCCACAGCTCGGCCCAGTAGGGGAAGCGCTCGTCGGCGCCGAACTCCTCGGGCCCCAGGCTGTCCGCCAGGGCGTTGGGGTCCGCCACCTGGAACAGCTCGAGAGCGAGGCTCCCCACCTGCACCCCACGGCGGTTGACGGCATAGCGGGGGGGAAGCAACGTTGTGGGATCGAGTGCGGGCACGGGGTTCACCTGGGGGCCGAAGGGTACGGGAGGTGCCGCGCCCGGGAAGAACATCGGTTCTTCGGAGCGAAGCGGGGGGGTGCTTCACCGACGAGACCGTGCGGTCCTGGCTTCCGAAAAGGTTCACCGCGGGGCCGATGCCGTGGACACGGGCGGCAGCGGTCTCCCGGACCGCCACGGCGCCATGTGCCCCGTGGCGTCTCGGACCTGCGCAGGCGTGTTCCCGGGTGGGGCGGGTGAACGAGCAAGTGCCGGCTTCGGCGGGCAACCAGGAGAAGACCGCCTGCCGTCGGGTGCGTGACGGGGCGCCCCGGCCCGAGATCAGCCGCCGGCCTAGTTGTCCGCCATGCCGACCACGTCCCGAAGGATGCCCAGCACCTGCTCCTCTTCCGCGGTCAATCCCAGGTTCGGGGGGGCGATCTCCCGGGCGGCGGCGTATACCTCCCGACGCTCTTCCCGTGACGGCAGCAGGTCCGCCAGGCCGGCCAGCGCCCACGGCCAGTCCGCTTCCAGCAGGCGCGCCTGTTCCCGGATCAGTCGCTGGAAGGCGGCCGGGGTGAGGCCTCGCAGGCGCGGGCTGGAGCGCACGATCTCCTGGGCCTTCTCGAACTGCCGCTTGTCGAGGCTGCGGTCGGCGACGGCCACCGCGAGCAGGGTGCGCACCAGCGCCTCGGCGAAGCCCCCGACGGAGAACTCCCAACGGCTCGGTTTCCGGGCTGGCGGGAGTTGTGGGGCACCCTCTTCCACCGTGTCTGCCGTGCCCAGAAACTGCTTCAGCCATGGGTTGCCGTACACGCACTGGAAGAGCAACTCCTGGGAGCGGTCACGGGCGTCCCGCCAGAGATTCCAGCCGGCCTGGACCGATTCCGAGAACACGGCTTCCAGTGCCAGATAGGGGTTGTCCGGCCGCACCGGCCGGCGCTGGGAGCGCACCCAGGGAGCCGCCCATTTCACGGGGGCGAGCAGGGGGTTGCGATCCGACAGGGCGTAGCGCTGCACCCGCAGGGGATGGAGCAAGCGTAGGGTCTCCGCCGTGGCCCCGTTCACGGCCAGGCGCACCCAGGGGCGCACCAGGGTGTGATAGGCCTGGTCGTTGAATCGCGATACCTGTGCCACCCGGGCGAACGCCTCTTCGTCCTCGAACCCGTCGTCGTTCTTGAGGAGGTCACCCATGTCCCGTTCTTCGAAACCCACCTGGTAGTCGTCCAGCCAGGGCTGACTCGGGTCCCCCTCGATCACCATCTCGTAGAGGCCCGGGGAGAGGTAGTCGAGCATCTCCAGACAGCCGATGATCTCCTTGTGCTCCTTCTTGGCCACGCTGCCGGAGACGAAGATGCCCAGGTGGCCGACGTCCTCGTGGACCATGTAGACGATGACCTGCCCGTGGCGCCTGATCTCCGCCACCGAGCCGTACACCTTCTTGATCCAGTTCAGGGCCTGGGGCGGGGGGGTTATGTTGTCTCCGTTGGAGGCGAACACCAAGATCGGGTCCTTGATGTTCTTGAGGTTGATCGGCTCCCCCGGGGCGAGTTCCAGTACCCCCTGCTCCAGGCTGTTGCCGATGAACAGGTTCTCGACGATGAAGTGAATCTCTGCGGCGTTCATCTTGTAGAACCCGCCCCACCACTTCTCGAAGGTGAGGAAGCGCTCTGCCTCCGTGTCCACCTTGGTGTACAGGTGGTAGAGCTTGGTCCAGTGGGTGTTGGCGGGGTTGAGATCTTCGAACCCCGCCACCAGATTGGCGCCGTCGAAGGTGCCGTTGCCGAGATCGCACCACAGGGTGGTGAGCCAGGTGCCGCCGCACAGCCCGCCGCGGTAGCGCATGGGGTTGGCGCCCTCGACCCCGCCCCAGTAGGACAGGGGCGAGCCGTTGAGCACCATGGGGCCGGTCACGTCCGGGCGGTCCGCTCCGATCAGCGCCGTGGCCCAACCGGCCTGGCAGTTGCCGATCACCGCCGGCCGGGGCGCATCGGGGTGGCGCCGGGCAACCTCTTCCAGGAAGCAGATCTCCGCCCGGTGGACGTCGGCCAGGGTCTGGCCGGGTTCGGGCTCGGGGAAGAACATCACGAAGTAGACCGGGAAGTTGAAGTCCAGGGCCACGCCGATCTGCGAGTTGAACTTGGAGCCGCCGATGCCGGGCCCGTGCCCGGCCCGCGGGTCGATGATCACCAGCGGCCGCTGCCGGGGGTGCGGCTGGCTGCGGGCGTGCAGGCACTCGGCGCTGCGGTGCGGTTCCTGGTCATCCCGTGGCTGCTGCCGCCGGTCGTCTGCCGTGTCCCGGCGATCCAGGATGCGCAACAACGCGTAGTTCGCCGGCCGCTCGAAGGTGCGGGCATCCATCACCTCTTCGTACTCGAACACCAGCGCCGGCGGTTGGCCGGCCTCCAGGTGCTCCAGATAGCCGTTGCCCCGCTGGCGCAGCACATCCCAGAACAGGACACTGCGCTGCCATTGATCGACCCAGTACTCTGCTGCATCCGCGATCCAGGGTGCTACCGGCAGAGCCGTAGCCGGACCGCCTGCGATTCTGATGGTCATCCTTTCCCTCTCCATCGCCGGTTCCTTCGGCGGTAGTTGCCACAGTTTGGATGCATTCTAGGGGATTCGCAGCCCCATGTCTGCATGGAGCTGCCGGCCCCCTGACCGAGGACAGCGTCTTCCGAGGGTGAACTCCTACTCCCCGCCCCGCCACCCCAGGATCACCGTCCGGGGGCGGGCCCGTTCCAGAAGAGCGGGTCGCCCCGGGGCCTGTTCTGTTCCCAGACGATAGGTCGTTGGTGTCAAACTCAACCCCTTGAACCGATCCGCAGCCCGCCGTGGATGTAGTACACGTCGCCAGCCATGGCCTCGTTGCGGAAGAGTTCCCCCACCAGGCTCGACACCTCCCGGGGCTCGATCAGGCGCCCCAACGGGACCTGGTCGAGGATCTTGGACAGGGCGTTCTGGTTCATGCTCGCCACCATCGGGGTGCCAACGAAGCCGGGCGCGATGGCCACGCAGCGGATCCGATCGGCGATCCCCCTGCGGAAAAACTCGGCCGTGAGCACTTTGGGCATGACGGCCATGGCCGCCTTGGAGCTCGAGTAGTTCAACTGCCCGGCGGCACCGAGGGAATTGACCGACGACACTAAACAGACGAGCCCCTTGCACTTGTTGTTGATCATGCGCTCGACGCATTCCCTCACGGTGAGGAAGACGCCGGTGACGTTGACGTCGAGGACCTTCTGGAAGGCGCTGAGGCTCATCTTGCCGGTGACCATGCCCGTTTCCCGATCGGTGTTGACCAGGAGGGCGTCCTGGATGATCCCCGCGAACGGGGCGACCAGATTGATGGCACCGAAGCGCTCGATGGCGTAGTCCGCAAGGTTGCCGCTATCCACCTCGGAGGTGACGTCGCAGCGGAACGTGGCCACCTCGCCGCCGAGGCCTTCCAGTTCCCTGCGCGCGGCCTCCAGGCCAGTCTCAGCCATGTCGGCCAGCACCACCCGCCCCTGGTTTTCCAGCCAGTACCGCGCGAGGGCCTTGCCGATTCCCCCGCTGCCTCCGGTGATCACAGCCACCGCATCCTTGATTTCCAACATCGACATCCCCACCTTTCTGTGTTGGTGCTTGCCACCGAGCCGTGAGCTCTTCAGGGTTCCCAATTGCGCATTATGCTGCATGTGCGTGGGACCGGCAAGGGAATTGCTGCATCGCGGCAAGATGCTCCGGAACCGTTCCAACGGCGCCATTCTCTGGCCATGCATTGTGCTTTGATGGCTGCAACGGGTAGACTAGAGCAGCCGTTCCAGCGCGCTGCAATGGCCCAGAGATTCTGCCGTGCAGCAAAAACGTGCGCCCACCGAGAGGATGCCATGAGCGAGAACCGCCCCGGCCCCGTCACAATCAAGAAATACACCAACCGCAGGATGTACGACACCGCCAACAGCCGGTACGTGAACCTCGCGCAGATCGCCGCGATGATCAAGGAGGGGGTGGTCGTGGAGGTGGTGGACACCGCTACCGGAGAGGACCTAACCAAGGTCATCCTCACCCAGGTCATCCTGGAGGAGGAGAAGGGGCAGCGCAATCTCCTGCCCGTGGAGTTTCTCCACGAACTCATCAAATATGGCGAATCCACCTCCGGTGATTTCCTGCGGAGCTTTCTCTCCTCGGGGTTCGACGCCTACAAACAGGCCCAGGAACAGATGACCAGCACGTTCAAGAACTGGCTGCCTCCGGGATGGCCTGGGAGCCAACCACCGCAGAATCCGCAAGCCCCGCGGGTCGACGAGGATGTTCTGGAGTTGAAGAAGCGCCTCGCAGATCTCGAAGCACGTTTGAATGCCAAGGCAGAAAAGAGCAGTAAAGCGGGACGTCACCGATGATTTTGTTGCACCGCACCCCGGTGTCTCCCCTTCCGGGAGCAGGAGACACCTCGGGTTTCTGTATGGATTTCAGTGAATTACGTTCTTGCAGGGTTTTTTTGCTGCATTGCACATTTTCCCCTTGACGCTGCAATGCAGCATGTTTATCCTTGCCTCCATGGTGAAGCGAGCCAAACTCTTTTCTTCGGAGGTACAAGACATGACCACCCAGACCAAGACCGCCAACGCCATCAACGATCAGGTGACCAAGCAGATGGACCAGATGATCAACCTGGCCAGCAAGGGCTACGCCCAGGCAGAGAAGACCATGGACTTCTGGATGACACAGACCCAGGAGGCCATCAAGGAGAGCCAGAAGCTGTCCAAGGAGTGGATGAGTACCGGCAAGGCCATGAGTGACGAGTTCGTCAAGGCGTGCCAGGCCCAGGTCAAGGAAGCGACCAAGCTGTTCACGCCCGCTGCCTAATCGGTGGTGGGGTGTTTGAGTAGAAGAGCCGGCACACGCCGGCTCTTCTGCCTTGTACCCCAGGGGAAGCCTTGCTCCCGGCCCCCGTGGGGGTAGGATCGAGCCGAGCGCAGGGGCCGACCACTGTCGAGATCGCGAGAGGACTCCAGGCGAGAGGAGACGACGGCATGGATACGAAACTATGGGATGCGTGGTTGGAATTTTCGTCCAACGCGATGAAGGGGGCTGAACAATCCCGCAAGGCGTTCGAGAGCATGGCCTCCGCCCCCTTCGGGCCGGCGGAGCTCACCAAGTGGATGCACCAGTGGTATCCCAAGGGGGCCGCCAGCCCCAACGACCTGGCCGAGGTCGTCGAAACCTGGTGGAACACCCTGGGGGGGGTCCCCCGGCACCGCTACGAAGAGGCTCTCAAACAGAACGAGGAGCTGTGGAAACGGCTGCAGGAAGCCGAGGCCACGATTTCCAAACTGCGGGACCTCATGGTGCGGGACGCTGCCGAGAAGACCTGCGAACAGGCCGAAGTCATGCTGGACGAATGGGAGAAGACCACCCGAAGCGTGATGGAGGGCCAGGCCGAGATCGCCCGGAAATGGTCGGAGGGTCTTTTCGGGGTCAAGACGGACAAAGACAAATAGGCGTCGCAAAGCCCTCTTCACCCGCTGAGAATACGCACTCCGCAAGGGAGACGTCGATGAACTGGACAGATCAGATGCAGCAGCTCATGCGCTCGTGGACCGAGGCGCAGCAGAAGATGGCGTCAGAGTGGACCACCGCCATCCACCAGGCCGGCGCGCCGGGCCAGGCGACGGCGGGGGATTGGGCCACCCAGTGGCGCGAACAGGCCGCTAGGAACTTTGAAACCTATCTGGGCACCGTGGGTGGGGTTCCCGGCTCGGTCGCCCAACGGATGTTCGCGGGCGCGCAGACCTACAACCAGTTCGTCGATTTCATCTCCGCGGCCCTGCGGGACATGGCGCCCAAGATGGAGTCGGGGGCAGATTGGGTCGCCGCTCTCAAGCAACACATGGACGCGCTGCAGGAAAAAATGAATGGCCAGCCTCACCTGTGGATGAAGCCGGAGTCGATGGCCGCCATGGGCGGGGACGCGTCCGAACTCTGGCGGCTCTTCCTCAGCCAGACCCAGGCCATGGCGGCCCCGTGGCTGGCCTCCCTCGGGCAATCGCGGGGCCATTTGGGCGAGGCCATGGGGGGCGACCACCGGGCCGTCATCCGCATGGCGAATCTGTTCACCGACACCTTCGAGTCCACCATGGGGAAGTTCCTGGGGGCCCCCGCCATCGGCTATTCCCGGGAGCATCAGGAGAAGCTGACCAAGACCTTCGAGGCCTGGGTCGACATGAAAAGGGCCGAGGTGGCGTTCAACACCGAACTGACGGCCATCGGTTTTCGTGCCATGGGAGCCCTGGTCGACAGGCTCAAGGCCATGGCGAGCAAGGGAGAGAAGATCGAAAGCTCCCGCAAGCTCTTCGACCTGTGGGTGGAGGTCGCGGAAAAGACCTACTTCGAGGCGGCTTCCACCGAAGCCTTCGCCCAGACCCAGGCGGACCTCGTCAACGCCTCCATGCACCACAAGGTCCATGAGAAGGTTCTGCTGGAGATCTTCTACAAGGCGGTTCACCTCCCCACCCGCCAAGAGATCGACGACGCCTACAAGCACATGCACGAACTGCGCAGCCAGGTGAAGAAGCTGACGAAGACGGCGGCTGCGTTGCAGGCGGAAGTGGCGTCGCTGACCGAGTCCCGGCACACCGCCCTGGCCGCCTCCCAGGCGACGGCGAAGGCCTTGTCCAGGTTGCAGTCGGAGGTAACGTCGCTGACCGAGTTCCGGAAGGCCACGCTGGCCGCTTCCCGGGCGACGGAGAAGGCCTCGGCCCGGTTGCAGTCGGAGGTGGCGTCGCTGGCCGAGTTCCGGAAGGCCACGCTGGCCGCCTCCCGGGCGAAGGGGAAGGCGTCGAATAGCCCCGCAGACCCCGCGCATGCAGGGCCTGCGAGAAAGAAGACCGCCGCTGCGCCCAGGACGATTGTTCCGGACAAGGTGACCGCCGAACCGACCGGGAAGACCCCTGCGGCTAAGGCTGTCGACGCCCCCAAGACCGCGCCGAGCACGCCAAAGGGTACCCGCACCGCACGCACCAAAGCGAAGGAGGGGTAACGGATGTTTCCTCTGCAGATCAATCCCGAAGCGGCCCTCAAAGAGGCGGTCGAGTTCAACCGCAAACTGCTCAACGGCATCCACTCGGTGGCCGCCATCGAGGAGGTGGAGATCGGTCTCACCCCCAAGGAAGAGGTGTACCGGGAAGACGATGTGGTGCTCTACCACTACGTCCCCGTGAAGAAACGCCCCTTCAAGATTCCGGTGCTCATCGTCTACGCGTTGGTCAACCGGCCCTACATGGTGGACGTGGAGGAGGGGCGGTCCATGATCCAGAACCTCCTGGACCAGGGGCTCGACGTGTATCTGGTGGACTGGGGGTATCCGGATCGTTGGGAGAAGTACCTGACCCTCGACGACTACATCAACGGCTACATGGACAACTGCGTAGACGTACTCCGCGAGCGCCATGGCGTCGACGCCATCAACCTCGCCGGCATCTGTCAGGGGGGCACCTTCTCCCTGTGCTACACCGCGCTGCACCCCGAAAAGGTCAAGAACCTCATCACCATGGTCACCCCGGTGGACTTCCACGTGAAGGACGGCCTGCTCAATATCTGGTCCCAGCCCATGGACGTGGACTTGATGGTGGACGCCTTCGGCAACATCCCCGGGGATTTCATGAACTTCGGGTTCCTGATGCTGAAGCCCTGGCAGCTCATGGCCCAGAAATACATGGGCATCGTCGATGTGCTGGAGAGCGAGGGCAATCTCCTCAGCTTCCTGCGCATGGAGAAGTGGGTGTTCGACAGCCCCGATCAGGCCGGTGAGGCGTATCGTCAGTTCCTCAAGGACTTCTACCAGGGCAACAAGCTGATCAAGGGTGAAGTGGAGATCGGCGGCAAACGGGTCGATCTGCAAAACATCAAGATGCCGGTGTTCAACGTCTACGGCACCACCGACCATCTGGTGCCCCCGTCTTCTTCGGTGAACCTCGAGAAGTTCGTCGGTTCCAAGGACGTGACCACCGTCCCCGTACCCGGCGGGCACATCGGCATCTACGTCAGCACCCGCGCCCAGCGCGAGCTTGCCCCCAAACTGGCAGTCTGGGTGAAGGAGCGGGGCTGACCCCCGACCGGCCCCCACGGCCTTTCGCGCCTATCCCCCCCGTTGGGGATAGGCGTTTCTTCATCTGTCCCCGGGGGAGCTCTCCGTGGCGGCCGGGGGCGTCCGGGCGCCTCCGCTTTGACGGCCCGTTGGAAGGAAGTACAGTACCCCGCAGCGCAAATTGGCTGGGGAGAGATTTTTGCCCTCGGCTCGTTCCGGTGCGGGAGTCGGCGCCCACGCGCCATTCTCGACACGGCGTTTCGTTCCTGCGATGATGTACAGCACTCGAGAAATGTTGCAGCGGTATGTTTTTGCGGATGGACCCAGGAGGTGGTGCCGTGAAGAACAGAACAGCGTTTGTAACTGGTGGCACAGGGGGTATCGGGACGACCATCTGCAGGCATCTGGTCAGTGCGGGTGTGCGGGTGGTCGCCGGCTATCACAGCGGCGGCAACCACGACAAGGCCAAGGCCTGGCAGAAGGAGCAGCGGGAAGCGGGGTACGACGTCGGCATCGTCTTCGGCAACGTGCGCGAGTTCGAGTCGTGCAAGGCCTCGGCAGAAGCCGTAGTGGCCCAGGTGGGACACGTCGACATCCTGGTCAATAACGCCGGCGTAACCCGCGACGCCATGTTCTACAAAATGGAGCACGAACAGTGGCATGATGTCATCACGGCGAACCTCAACAGCCTCTACCACATTACCCGCTTGGTCATTAATCCGATGATCGAGCGCAAGCACGGAAGAATCATCAACATCAGTTCCGTCAATGCCCAGAAGGGGCAGTTGGGGCAGACCAACTACTCCGCCGCCAAGGCGGGCATGCACGGGTTCACCAAGGCGCTAGCCCAGGAAGTGGCGCGTCACGGCATCACCGTAAACACCGTTTCCCCAGGCTACATCGCCACCAAGATGGTCATGGCGGTGCCGGAAAAAGTGCGCGAAGCCATCATCGCCAACATTCCCGTGGGGCGACTGGGGACACCGGACGAAGTGGCGCGGGTCGTGACGTTTCTGGCGGCGGACACGGCGGGTTACATCACCGGATCGAACATCTCGGTCAACGGTGGCCAGCACATGTTCTAGGGCGCAGCCCATCAACTCGATCCACTCGGGAGGAACTTCATTCATGAAACGCATCGTCATCGCGGCGGGGGTTAGGACCCCTGTCGGCAGCTTCAACGGTACCTTGTCGACACACCCGGCCGCCGCTCTGGGAACGGTGGCCATCAGAGAAGCGCTGGTCCGGTCCGGAGCCGCCCCCGAAGAGGTCACGGAAGTGATCTTGGGGCAGGTGCTGTCGGCGGGCACCGGCCAGAACCCGGCACGCCAGGCCGCCGTAGACGCGGGCATTCCGGTGGAGCGCACCGCCTGGGCCCTCAACCAGTTGTGCGGCTCCGGTCTTCGCGCGGTAGCGCTGGGAGCCCAGGCCATCGCCCTGGGGGACGCGGAGATCATCGTCGCCGGTGGCCAGGAGAGCATGAGCCAGGCCCCCCACTGCGTCCACCTGCGCAGCGGGACCAAAATGGGCGCAGCGGAGTTGGTGGATACCATGCTGCGGGACGGGTTGCTGGACGCCTTTCACGGCTACCACATGGGTACCACGGCAGAAAATGTGGCGCGGAAATACGGCATTAGCCGGGAAGAGCAGGACTCCTTCGCCGCCCGTTCCCAGCAGAAGGCCGAGGCCGCCCAGACCGAGGGCCGATTTGCCGCGGAGATCGTCCCGGTCCCCATCAAGACCCGGAAAGGCGAAACCGTGGTGGACACCGACGAGTTCCCGAAACACGGGACTACGGCGGAGGGGTTGGCCAGACTACGCCCCGCCTTCGACAAAGAGGGCACGGTGACCGCAGGTAACGCCTCGGGCATCAACGACGGTGCGGCGGCGCTGGTGCTCATGGGGGCTGAAGAGGCCCAGCGACGGGGCGTGGCGCCGTTGGCCTCCATCGTTTCATGGGCCACGGCTGGTGTGGATCCGTCCATCATGGGCACGGGCCCCATCCCGGCATCGAGGCTGGCGCTCGAAAAGGCCGGGTGGAGTGTGGGCGACCTGGACCTCATCGAGGCCAATGAGGCGTTCGCCGCCCAGGCGATCGCGGTGAACCGGGAGATGGGGTGGGACACGGGAAAGGTCAACGTCAACGGCGGGGCGATCGCGCTGGGCCACCCCATCGGGGCTTCCGGAGCGCGAATCCTGGTCACTCTGCTCCATGAAATGCAGCGGCGCGATGCCCGGCGTGGCTTGGCGACCCTTTGCATCGGGGGCGGCATGGGGGTTGCCCTGTGCGTCGAACGCGGCTGACCCGGGCCGCCCCGTCCGTTGGGCCTCTCTTCCCCACGACGGCGCGAGCCGGACAGCCGACGCTCCTGGCGGGAAGCCAGGCGGTCAAACCCCTGTTCAGGGGAAGAGCACCTCGGTGAGGGGGGGCGGTTGTTCCCCCCACAGGGCCCAGACCTCCTGCTGCAGCGCCGCCTGTTCCCCGGCAGAGGCGGCCTGGGACTGGGCGAGCGCCCGCAGGGGTGCGGTAAACAGATCGATGGTGGCCAGGTACAGAGCGACGGTGGTTCTGGTGAGATCAGCGTCGAACATGCTCTCTCCTCCGACCCGATGGTGGTTGGGGTTTGGGCCCCCCTGAAGTATCCAGGCTGCTTCCTCGCCCCCTGCTCCTGTGGGGGTTGTGCTCCCAGGCATGGCCGGAAGATTCCTGTCTTTGCTGACCGGTCCCCGTTGCTGTTCTGCAGCATACACCCCTTTCCCCGCTGATCGCCACGGTACGCCCGAGACTTGAGAAGCGGGGGATACTCCGTCTTGGTGGCCTGCCCTTCGCATTCGGTGCAGCCAGAAAACCCTGGCACGGGGGACTCCTGCCTGCTACACACGTCTCGTCGCCGCCGCCCGTGGCGGTCGGCGCGGCCCTGCACGGAGGAAGAGGCGTTGCACATCTGGGGTTTGGCCGACCTGCACCTGTCATTTTCCGGGGCCAAGCCCATGGACCGCTTTGGCGCGCACTGGGTGGGCCATGCGGCCCGGGTGGAAGCCGCGTGGCGAGAACGCGTGGCACCCGGTGACGTGGTGTGTCTCCCCGGCGATCTGTCCTGGGCCATGCGGCCGGGGGAGATCGAGGCGGAGCTTGCGTGGTTGGGGGGGCTGCCCGGTCGCAAGGTGCTGATCAAGGGCAACCACGATTACTGGTGGGGGTCGGTGGCGAAGGTGCGTCGGTTGCTGCCGGAGGGGGTCTACGCCCTGCAGAACGACACCGTGACCCTCGGCGGTGCTGCCTTTGCCGGGGCCAGGGGCTGGGTGGACGAAGCCCTGGAGTTCGGCGGCCT
>JARGFW010000144.1 GCA_029211085.1 Deferrisomatales bacterium
GGACGTGGCCACCCACTCCGACCCGGCCGACGACTCGGCGATGTTGATCGACGCCACCTTGAAGGAGCCGTTCCCCCCGATCTCACTGCCCACCCAACAGTACATGGAGGGGGCCCGAAAGATCTGGGAAGAGTTGGGTTTACCCACCCTGCGGCCGGAAAACCCCTGGTTCGGCTACTCCCTCGGGCAGTGGGACGAACATCTGGAGATGGAAGCCGCCCGGGCCGTCAAGGGGGACTACTTCGAGACCGGCGACGAACTGGCCGCACAGCGCGTACCCGTAGAGCGTCTCGGCAAGTAGCCGAACCGTCCTACTGCATCGAGCCCGGGCAGCGCGGCCGAGGGAAGTCGGGATGGAGAGCGTTCACCAGAGTTGGCACTACGAGAAGCTGGCGGAAAGGGCCATCACAAACCTCCGCCGGCACGGATTCGAAGCGCTCTACGTCGCGGACGCCGCAGCGGCGTTCCAGGAGATCATGGGACGCATCCCCAAGGGTGGGTGCGTCGGCATGGGGGATTCTCTGACGCTGGCGGAGCTGGGCGTCATCAAGGCCCTGGAGGAAGTCGGGCACGACTTCCTAAACCCCTGGCACCCGGGCATTGCCCGAGAAGAGAGCCTGCAACGGAGGCGGACGGCGTTGACCGCGGACGTCTTTCTCACCGGCAGCAATGCGGTCACCCTCGACGGCAAGCTGGTCAACATCGACGGCCTGGGCAACCGGGTGGCGGGCATGGTCTTCGGGCCCCACCGGGTGATCGTCGTTGTAGGAGCCAACAAACTCGTCCCCAACACCGAACAGGCCCTTGCCAGGATCAAGGCGATCTCCGCCCCGGTGAACGCCCGCAGGCACCACTTCCCTGCCGCCACCCGGCCACCCTGCGCCGAGACGGGGTTCTGCGTGGACTGCGACATGCCGCGGCGAATCTGCTGCAATACCGTGATCATCGAAGGGTGCCGAGAAGAGGGCCGGACCACGGTCATCATTGTAGGGGAAGCGCTGGGGGACTAGCTATCCACCGGACGACACGGGTTTCCAGTTCCGGACCGGGCTACGCCCCCCCACCTGCTACGGCAAGGAGAGGCCACATATGATAACCCTGGGATACCGGGTTCAGTGGAGCGATGTGGACTATGCGCGGATCGTGTACTTCCTGCGCTACCCGGAGTGGGTGGCCGACGGTTTCCACCGGGTTTTGTACGAGCGCGGGTTCTCCCTGCGGGAGTCGGTGGCAGCAGGCTACGGACTCCCCTATGTGGATACCAGTTGTCGCTACCACCGGGCCCTGACCCTGGAGGACGAGGCCGAGATCCGGATGAACGTAACCGACCTCGACGCCAAAGGCTTCACCCTGCACTATGAGATTTTCCAGGCGGGTGAGCCAAACCTGGTAGCCGACGGCACCATGGTGCGGCGCTGCATCTCCCTGCAACCCCGCCGCAGCCAACCGATGCCGGAGACCCTCTACCGGATCCTCGGGGAGATCGCGGGAGATTCCGACCACCAGGCTGCCCCGCTCAACCCACGCGGTGCCCGGTGTTGAACGTCGGGACGGGGCGCGCGTCCCCCCGGGACGAAGCCCGACCCGCCAAGGAGAGGGGTTTCTTTCCTGCAAGATTTCAAATATCGTTTCTACAGCTATAATGTGATTCAAGAATGAATATCATAGGATTCAAGACCTCAAGGCGCTTACACTGATCCCATTTTCAAAATCCTATTTGTGTCGTCTGCCCAACAACCTCGTGAAAGGAGATCCGGGATGAAGAGTTCGAGAGTGGTAGCGGTTGGGTTGGTCGCCCTGCTGTCGGTCGGGCTGCTCGGGGGCACCAGTTTCGCCGCCGAGAAGCGGCAGATCCTGATCGGGGGCGGGCGAACGACCTCGCCGTGGTACGCCTTCGCGCAAGCCCTGGCCAAGTTCATCAACGACAAGTCCGACTGGCTCAGCGCCGAGGCGGTGTCGACGGCCGGCGTCACCGGCAACGTGGACCTGTGCAAAGAAAAGCCCAAGCAGTACATCGGGCTCAATACGCTCTCCCACATCCACTACAACCCCGGTCACGAGTGGGGAGAAATGCGGGGGACCTACACCGGGTACCGCTTCATCGCAAACGCCAACTCCTCCACCCAGTGCTTCATCACCTACGATTCGAAGCTCAAGACCGTGAAGGACCTGGCGGGCAAGGTGGTCGACGTGGGGCGAAAAGGCGCGGCCAACACCATGGACCACAAGGCCCTGCTGGAAAAATACGGGGTCCTGGACAAGGTGACCCTGGTGTACACCGGGTACGGCGGCGGCGGGGACAAGATGAAGGATGGACTGGTGGACACCACCATGCAGCTTTTCGACCACATCTACCCGAAGACGTTTAGCAAGGGTGGGCTCATCGAGTCCGGGGCGACCAAGGGACCCATCTACTACATCGGCTTCGACAAAGCGATCCTGGACGACCTGATGGACAAGGAGTACGCAACGGTGCCGGTCTGGGTGCCGGCCAAGGCACTGGACCCGGTGACCCAACCCGAGGGCTTGTGGGCTTTGGGCGATCCCTCCTACTTCATGGCCGACGAGGGCATGGACGACGACGTGGTCTACGAGATAACGCGGATCATCTGGGAGACTCCGCCGGAGGAGTGGGCCCGCTGGCACCCCATGGGCGCCCACATGACCGCCCAATTCAAACCGGCGATGCCGTCCCTGAAACACTACAAGGCCCACGCCGGGGCCAAGAAGTTCTACGACGAGAAGGGGATCAAGCTGGTGGATCTGGCGGAAGCACTCCAGCAGCCTTAACTCCTGGAGAGGTGCGGAGTACTGCGCCTGCCGTTCGCAGTCTGGCGCGTTCGGAAACAAGAAGGGGGCCTTCCCCTGGGGACCGATTCCGGCCCCCAGGATCGAGGGCTCCCTTCTGTGAGAGTGGGTCCTTCCTCTTCGGCACCCCTGCCATCGGGACCCCTGGTTTGGTCACAAATCGTGTGCCGCCGGGTCGCGCGTCGCCGCGACCGCCGGCGCTGGAAAAATGATAGGGAGGGGTTCGTACATGCGACTCATAAAGGATCTGGCAGGGCTGGCACTGCCGCCGGTGGCCGTGGCCATGGCGGTGTATCAGCTCGCGTACACCCAGACGCTGGTCCAGAGCCCGGACGGGCATATCATCACCCACCTGGGGCTGGCCCTGACAGTCACCTTCCTGTCGCTTCTCCATCGCTCGGCGGCCGCACGACAACAGTGGCTATCGTTCGCACTGCTCCTGTTCTCGGTGGCGGTTACCGTCTACCTGATGGTCGAGCTGGACCCCATCCTCATGTTCCGGACCTCCTTCCCGTCCCGGATGGACCTGGTGGTGGGGGTTGTGCTCATCCTCGTCCTCATGGTCGGCAACTGGATCATCTTCGGCAAGACCTTCACCATCGTGAGTCTGGTCGCCATCCTCTACCTGCTGGTGGGCCGCTGGCTCCCGCCACCCTTCACCGTGCCCGACGTCTCCTTCGAGCGGCTGTTGATGTGGCTGAGCGTAGAACTCGGCAGCGGCAAGGGGGTGTACGGGGACATACTGGACCTGTCAGCCAACTACTTGTTTCTCTTCATCTTCTTCGGGGGGGCCCTGCACACGTTCGGGGGGACCCGCTTCGTCATCGGGCTGGGGCAGTGGGTGGGCTCCAAACTCAGAGGCGGGCCGGCCATGGTGGCGCTCTTCGCCAGCACCTTCCTCGGTGCCATCACGGGGAGCACGGTCGCCAACATCACCATCACCGGCGCCTTCACCATTCCGATGATGAAGAAGAGCGGGTACACCGCCGAACAGGCCGGCGCCATCGAGACCGTGGCCTCGAACGGGGGTCAGATCACGCCCCCGATCATGGGGGCCACGGCGTTCTTGATGGCCGGCTTCGCGAACGTCCCCTACATCGAGATCGTCAAGGCGGCCATCATCCCGGCCGCACTCTATTTCCTCTGCGTGTATGTGTACATCAGTCTGACCGCAAGGAAGATGGCGATCGACGATACCGTCGATCCGGTCGACACGAAGCAACTTCTCCTGGATGCACCCACCTTCGTCCTGCCCCTGGTCGTGCTCGTCGTCCTCCTGGTCAAGGGGTACACCCTGCCCTTCGTGGGCTTTTGGAGCATCGTGACCTTGGCGGTGGTCGGTCTCGCCATGAATGTGTGGCGCAAGGACATCGTTTTCACCTTCCGGGGGGTGCTCTCCAACCTCACCGACAGCGTCCGCACGGCGTGTGGCGTGGCGATGATCTGTGGTTTGCTGGGGGTGGTGGTCTCGGCCATCGTCTCCAGCGGGCTGGCGATGAAGCTCCCCCTGGCTATCGAGGAACTGAGTGGGGGCAGCCTACCCCTGGCACTGATCATCACCATGCTGACCTCCATGATCCTCGGCATCGGCGTGCCGACGCCCGCCGCCTACATGTTGGTCGCCCTGGGTGCGGTTCCGGGCCTGCTGCAGATGGGCGTGCCGTTGCTCGCGGCGCATTTCTTCTGCTTCGTGTCGGCGATCTCGTCCCACATCACGCCCCCCATCGCAATCGGCGCCCTGGTGGCCTCACAGATCGCAGGGGGCAACTACATGAAGACCGCCTTTGAAGCGATGAAGGCCGCGTTCGCCAAGTACCTGCTGCCGTTCTTCTTCATCTACGCGCCCATCGTCATGTTGCGTCCGGATCGGGGCGTGGTGGAGTCGGTCATCCAGGTGGTCGCTATCCTGATCATGATCGTCGCGCTCCAGATCGCCGTTTCGCAGTACTGCTTCACCTGGCTACGCAAGGACGAGACCCTGATCTTCGGCGCGGCCGCGGTGCTGGCGTTGCTGAACATTTTCACCACCAGCGCGCCCCTGTTCTGGGTCGGTTTGGTGCTGTTCGTCGGCAGCCTGGTGCGGCAGTTCGTCATCGGCAGGGGGGCGGGAGGCCCGGAGGGAAACACCGCGTCCGTTTGAGCTGCAAGACCCGCGGGGCCCCTTGCCGAACCCAGGCGTTGCGGGCGGTACGGGCGGTGCGCGGTTCGTTTCCTGGACCGGGCCCTGCCCCCGGAGGACGGGGTCGAGATCCGGCCGCACCTGACCGACGTTGACACGAAGGGTTTCAACCTGCGCTGCGCGCTGTTCAGCCCGGGTGAACCGAACCGGGTCGCCGGGGACCCGTGGCGCGACGGTGCGTTTTCCGTCAACCCGACCGGTGCCGGCCGATGCCGGAAACCACCCGCTGGATCCTCCTGAAACTCGCCGCAGAAAGGCCGTCCGGGAGTTGGCTCGGTGGCCTCCAAACGGTGTCGGGGCAACGCCCGCGGCACCCTGCCCCCCCCCCGCCGGATACGTCTTGTCGACCCGTGGGCCCGCGCCGGACAGATCCCGTGCCGGTGGGATTGGCGCGCCCGGGACGTCCACCCGGTGGCCCGCAACCCGTACAGGACGGTTCACGCGACCGATTTCCCTCCGCGGTCTTCGCCCCCGTGCCCCTTCATGAACACCACCACCATCACCAGGGTCAGAAGGGCATACGCGGAGATCATCGCCACCGGGATTTCGAAGCCGAACCAGTCCAGCAGCGCCCCGACCGAGAGGGTACCCAGAAAGTAGCCGGAATCGGCGAACACCCGATTCAGACCGAGCACCCGGCCCATCACCTCCGGCTCCACATAGTCGGCCAGCAGCACGTTGGGCATGCTGTTGATGGCGGACCCCAGGCCGAGCAGCAGACACGCCACCAAGAAGGGGTTCGCCGCCGACGGGAGGAACAGCGCCACCCCGGCGGCGGACACCATCCCCAAACTCGGCACGAGAACCCACAAGCGTCCGAAGCGGTCGGCGACAAAGCCGAACACGAAGATGCTCAGCATAGCGATCACCCCGGTGAACCCGAGGTAGAAGCCTAGGGTGTCGACGCCGATGTGGAGCACATCGGTGCCGTACAGGGGCAACAGGGTGTGGCGAAAGCCCCCCCGGAAGAAGAACACGAACAAGCTCAGGGCGAACAGCGGAGCCAACCGCAGCACCACCTCCCTGCGGGTTCGAGACGGGCGCCCCACCCCGTCCCGGGCCGCGTCCTTGGCCGCCCGGCGGGTCGACAGCCCGTCCTCCCGGAACGAGAGGGCCATCACGATCGTGCCGAAGACGATGAGCCCCGCCGCCACGAACAGGGGCAATCGCCAGTGGACCCAACGGGCCAGCAACCCGGCGAACACCGGGGCCACGATCGCGCCGGCGTTGTGCGCCACGTTGTTCATGCTCAGCGTGGCGCCGCGGTGCTCTGGCCCGGCCATGCCGGCGAGTATCACCACGATGGAAACGGTAGACAGGATGGAAGAGGCGCCGATCAGGGCCCGGCCCAGGACCATCTGCACCAACCCCTGGGCGGTGCCGATCAGCACCAGTCCCAGGACGGCGCTCGCCGCCGACCCCACCAGGATCTTCTTCTTGCCGCAACGGTCGGCGATAAAACCGCTCGGAACGGCCAGCAGCAACCGCACCAGCCCCAGGGTGGCGACCAGGACGGATATCTCCGAGTAGGAGGCGTTGAGTTCCCCGCGGATCTCCGGAAGGAGCGGGAACAGGACCATCACCGACATGATCATGAAGAAGCTGTAGACGTACAGCGGAACCGCTTTCCTCAGCAAACCCGCCACTCCTCACCACCGACACGGCACGTGCCGCATCCGATCCCGCGGGCATCCGCGCCCCATCGGTTCCGCACCGGTCGTCCGCGACCGCGCGTAACCGCCGCCGTCGGGTCGACTCTACTCACCTGTGGATGGAGCCACTTCCGCCCCCACGTTGGGCCGCAACAGACCGACACAGAGGGCCGCGACCAGGCTCAACCCGGCGACGAAGTAGAGCGCCACCTTGATCCCGTACAGGTCCGCCAGCACTCCGCCGACCAACGGCGCCAGCGCCGAGAACCCCTGGTTCCAGGTGAATACGTAACTGATCGTAGCTGCCCCCATGTCCGGGGGGGTGAGATCCAGGGCGAACGCGAAGATGATGGGCCGCAGGGAGTAGTGGAAGATGCCCAGCAGGGCCAGGCTGATCCCCAGGGGCGCTCCCGGCCCCACCACGGTGATGGCCACCGTGGCCAACCCGCTGATGGTCAGGCTGACCCAGAGGATCGATTTCCGGCCCACCCGGTCGGACAGCCACCCGATCAACGGTTCCGGAAAGGCGGAGGCGAAGGTGAGCAGGGACAGATAGAAGCCCACCCACACGGGCGACAACCCCAGGTGATCGGCCAGGAAGATGCCGAGAAACGCCTCCACCCCGCGCTGGCCCATGGTGCGGAACACCGAGACCATCGAGATTGCCAATATCTGCGGGCTCTTGAGCAGGTGCTCCTTGAACAGCTTCCAGAACTGTCCGGTGGTCTTCTTCTTTTTCGTCAACCCGCCCAGGCCGGGGAGCATCACCAGCAACAGCACGCCCATGGTCAGCCCGGGCAGGACGTTGAGTTTGACCGCCGTACGCCAGCCCAGATAGGTGATCAGCACCCCCACCACCAGGGGCGCCAGGGCCTGGCCCAGGTTCGCCGCGGAGCCGTGCAGGCCCAAGGCGAACCCACGGCGTTCGGGGTAGGCATCGGAGAGCAGGCTCATGGCGGGGGCATGCCACAGGTTGTTGAACATCGTGAACAGCGGGATGAGGATGAGGATGAACAGATACTGCTCGGTGAACCCCACCAACAGCCAGCACAGCGCCGCGCCTGCCGAACTGCCCAGCAGGATGCGATCTCTGCTGCCGAACAGATCGGCGAGCACCCCCGACACGCTGTTGCCGAACGCCCCGGCCAGAGACCGCGCCGAGATCAACAGCCCGACCTCGGTGAAACTCAAGTGGAACTCCTGCTTGAGCAGCGGCAGGACCAGCATGAGCAACCCGATGTACCAATGTCCGATCAGGTGCCCAGCCGACATCAGGAAGAGGACGCGGATTTTTTTCATCTTTCGGTCTCCTGTGCCCTTGCCGCAGCGAGGGAGGCACGGTAGCTCAAGCGAGCGGCATGCCGCTCGCAGCGGCGCGGGGTTTGCCGGCACGCGGCGCCGCGAGGCGCGGGACGGTCACCCCAGACGCGACTCCCAGTCTGTCGGCAACACCCCTGCCCCCAGACCCAGCCGCAGATAGTAACTCCACAGTTTGGCGACATGTTGGGCGCGGTTCGAGTTGGCCTGCAGCAGCGCCAGTTCCGCGTCCGACAGGGGCACCACGGTACCGAGCGCGGCCGCCAGGTGTTGGGCCTTCGCGTTCTCCTCGAAATGAACCGAGTCCACCAGCAACGCGGGGATGCTCTCGGCAACCAGCACCGCCCCGTGGGCCCGCAACAACACCGCATGACAGTCGCCCAGGGTCCGGGCCAGGGCCCTCCCCTGCTCCTGGGACTTGATGTGGCCCGGTTCGGGGTGAACCGGGATCCCGTCAGCCCAACGTGCCGCGTGCATCTTCATCGGCTGCAAACGCACCCCTTCGACCAGGGTGAACACCGTGGCCAGTTCCGGATGCATGTGCACCACCGCGGCCACGTCCGGTCGGTGCCGGTAGATCTCGGCGTGTATCGTCACTTCGTTGGGAAGTTTACCGGAGGAGGTCGAACTGAAGGGCTTGCCGTCGAGATCGGCCACCAGCAGCCGCTCGGGCAGCAACTCTGCGCGGCTGTCGTCGAAGGACTGGATCAGGAAGCTGTCTCCCCCCCCAAGCCGGGCACTCACATGGCCACTGTAGCCGAGAATCCCCTGCAGATGCAGGAGCCGAGTGCACGCCGCCACCTGCACCCGCAACTCCTCCGCGCCAACCGCACCACATCCCTTTGTGGAAGACATCATCCTTCTCCTTCCAGGAGGCCACTGAAGGTCTACTCATCCGGGGCGACCCCGACCAGAGCTGGTGCTGAGGACGCTGCGAGGACAGGGCGAATGCACAAAGCGCACCATGACCGGGGTGGCGATGGGCAAGGTCGCGGAGCACCTTGCGGCCGCGGTCCGGGTTCGCCACAAATACCGGGTGGCGCGGACGCAGGAAGAGGTCCCACAGGATGTCTATCCGGGCACTTCCCTTGCATTCCAACCCCCTGGGAATACCTTGCCAATGGAGCCCTGACCTCCTGGAGGGCGCCGTTGGTTGCTTCGGATACCGCCGACCCAACCCTTGTTCGGTATCCGGAGCATTTTTTTCCGCTCGCGAACACGGGCGCAGGTACCTCCGCGTCCGTGGCGCGTTCCCTCGGTCCCTTTTCCGGGCAGCGGATGCCCTCGGTCGCACGGTCAACACTTGCGCGGTTGAACATACCGTTTTCACCCCTGAAAGGGAGGGCTCTGCCGCCCCGCCGCCGGGGGGCTTGCAGGACATCGGAACACACTTTGCATCTCCTAAATCGGCAGCGGTCGGGGCCGGCCCGGTCCGCCCGCCGGGCACGCCGGCAGCTGGCTGGCCAGCAACTCACAGCCAAGCCACAAATCCAAGAGGAGAAACCCGATGCATGGCACGCAATTCAAGAAGATCCTCGTTCCCACTGATTTTTCCGACTACTCCGCTCGCGGAATCTGTGCGGCTATCTCGATGGCCAGACATTTCGACAGCGACCTGTACTTCGTCAACGTATGGCCGCCGGAGTTCATGTTCGAAGCTGAACTGCGGGCCAAAGTGGACGCCGAGGTGAAGAGACGGCTGGAAGAAGAGACCCGCAAACGCGAGGACAAGCTGAAAACGTTTGTGGAAGAGTTCGACATCTCGGGGATTCGCGCCCACTATCTCATCAAGTCGGGTCCTCCGTACCTGGAGATCATCATCGCGGCGCGGGAGCTGGAGGTGGATCTGATCATCATCGGAACCCACGGCTTGACCGGGTTGCTTGCCAGCATGCTCATCGGCAGCGTGGCCGAGAAGGTCGTGCACCGCGCGTCGTGCCCGGTGATGACCATCAGACCCGAGGGGTTCGAGTGCGACGAACTGGTCCGGCATCGCGAGCAGCGGGGAATCCCGGAATAGGCCACCGCGGTTGGCCAGGCTACACTGCGCCATCGTCCCGGAGCCCGTGATCTCGGGATAGGAACGGTCCGGAGCGACTACCCGGCCACACAACAGCGAGGGTCGGCGCGGATGAAATCGGGCGTACGCCTCATTCTCTGGTTGGTCCTCTTCGGGGCGGCGGGGGCGCTGGGCTGGGCCATTTATCACCGCATCCAGGCAGATGCTGGGTCGGCGCCCCGCCGGCAAGGCCCCGCGGCTGCGCCGGTGGAGGTGGCGGCCGTCGAGCGCGGCCCCATGGAGCTGCGGCGGACGTTCAGCGGCACGTTGGAAGCCACTGCCGAGTTTCTGGTGGCGCCCAAGGGAAGCGGGCGCATCGTGCGGCTGAGCGTCGACCTGGGCGACGTGGTGGAAAAGGGGCAACTGGTCGCTGAAATGGAGGACGACGAGTTCGTCCAGGCCGCAACCCAGGCCTCGGCGGATCTGGAGGTCGCGAAGGCAAATCAGGTGGAGGCGACCAACGCATTGGAGATCGCCACCCGGGAGCTCCGGCGGGTCGAGACCCTGCGATCCCGAGGTGTCGCCTCGGCCTCCCACCTCGATGCGGCGACGGCCGAGGTGCTGTCCAAGGAGTCGCGACTCGAGGTGGCTCGTGCCCAGGTCAAGAAGGCCGAAGCTTCCTGCGAAACGTGCCGGATCCGTCTCAGCCACACCCAGATTCGCGCGGAATGGGTCTCTGGCGGTCGGCGGGTGGTGGCCCAGCGCTTCGTGGACGAGGGGGAGACCGTCGCCGCCAACACTCCGCTGCTCTCCATCGTCGAGTTGGACCCGATCACCGGGGTCATCTTCGTCACCGAAAGGGACTACGCTCGCCTCCAACCGGGCCAGGCTGTGGCGTTGACAGCCGACGCCTATCCCGGCGAGAGCTTTCCAGGCACCATCGCCCGCATCGCGCCGGTGTTTCGCGAGGCCACCCGGCAGGCCCGCGTGGAAATCGCGATCCCGAACCCCCGCTCCCGGCTCAAACCCGGCATGTTCACCCGGGCCACCGTGGTCCTCGAGCACGTGGCGCAAACCACCAGTGTGCCGGAAAGCGCGCTGACCACCCGGGGGGGGCAGACCGGAGTGTTCGTCGTCCGTGAGGACGGACGCTCCGTCGGGTGGCACGAAGTGAACGTGGGCATCCGCGACGGGGACCGCGTACAGGTCTCGGGGGAAGGCCTCTCCGGCCGGGTGGTCACCCTTGGACAGCAACTCGTAGACCACGACTCTCCGATCACCATACCCGCCGGGGAAGGCGGGAAGAAGCCGGTCCCACAGGGAGCAGCGGCCCGATGAACCTGCCGCGGTTCAGCGTGCGGCGCCCCATCTTCACCACCATGGTCACCCTGATCGTGGTCATCATGGGCGCGTTCTCCCTGAGCCGTCTGCGCATCGACCTGCTCCCCGACATCGAACTGCCCACCCTGACCGTCCAGACCCAGTACGAGGGGGCCAGCCCCGAGGTGATGGAGCGCCTGGTCACCCAGATTCTCGAGGAGGTCATCGCCACGGTCCCCGGCGTGGAACAGATGACCTCCGAGTCCTCCCAGGGAAACAGCAGGATCCGGGTGAGCTTCGCCTGGGGCACCTCCCTGGACACGGCCGCCGCGGACGTCCAGGGCAAGATCGAGGACGAGATCAACGAACTGCCCGATGACATCGTGAGGCCCCGCATCCGGAAGTTCGACATCGCGAGCTTCCCCGTGGTGGTTCTGGGGGTTTCCAGCGACCTGGACCCGGTGGAACTGACGGAGCTCGTGGAAGACCAGGTCCGCCATCGCTTTGCCCGCATCCCGGGCGTCGCCCAGGTGGACATCATGGGAGACTTCAGCCGGGAGGTGCGCATCGAGCTCGACCCGGAGAGAATCCGCTCCCTGGGGCTTCCCCTGGACCGCATCATCGAGGCGGTCCGAGACGCCAACTTGGACCTGCCGACGGGACAGATCGAGGAGGGACGCTACGAGGTCACCCTCCGGGCCCCGGCCGAGTTCACCGATCTGGACCAGATCCGCTCCACCGTGGTGTTCGAGCGGGACGGCGCCGCCGTCACCCTCTCCCAGGTCGCCGCCGTGGTGGACACCTACGCGCGGCTGTCGCGGATCATCCGGGTCAACGGCAAGCGCGGCATGTACGTCGCCATCCGCAAGGAGGCAGACGCCAACACGGTGGAGGTCGCGAAACAGGTGCTCGACGAGATCGTCGACGCCAACCAGGCCATGCCACGGATCCGGATCGTTCCCGTCATCAACCAGGGGAACTTCATCGAACGCTCCATCGCCAACGTGGCACGTTCCGTGCTCTACGGGGGTGGCCTGGCCGTCGCGGTCCTGCTGCTGTTCCTGCGCAGCGTGTGCAGCACGGTGGTGATCGGCCTGTCGATCCCGATCTCGGTGGTGGCGACGTTCGCGCTCATCTACTTCGGCGGGTTCACCCTGAACCTCATGACCCTGGGGGGTTTGGCGCTGGGGGTGGGCATGATGGTGGACAACTCGGTGGTGGTGTTGGAGAACATCTTTCGCCGCCGCGACGAGGACCGGGAGGATGACGCCGTGGCGGCGGTGGAGGGGAGCCGCGAGGTCGCTCCGGCCATCGTCGCCAGCACGATCACCACCCTGGTGATCTTTCTGCCCCTGGTCTTTGTGCGGGGCGTGTCGGGGATCCTGTTCACCGAGTTCGCCTATGTGATCATCTTCTCCCTGGTCTGTTCCCTTCTGGTATCCCTGACCCTGGTGCCGATGCTGGCCTCACGGCTGCTCCAGCCCCCCCGGGATCGGGTCCCCGCCCGGGGCTCGGGGATCGCACGGCTTGCGAGCGGCGCGGAGGGGTTCTTCATCGGCCTGGACAACGCCTATCGAGACCTCCTGCGGTGGGTCTTGGAGCACCGGCTGACGACCATCGCGGCGGCGGCGGCCGCCCTCGGGTGCAGCCTGCTCCTGCTGCCGAGGATCGGCACCGAGTTCATGCCCCCCAGCGATGAGGGGGAGGTTCGGATCACCGGGGAGATGGAAATCGGCACCCGACTGGCATTGGTGGATCAACAAACGCGTCTCATGGAAGCGCTCGTCTACCCAGCGGTTCCCGAGGCGGTGGCTTCCGTGGCCAGGATCGGGTCCACGGGATGGCACGCCGGCGACGGTGCGCGGGGGGAGCTGCGCATCTCCCTCACGCCCGCGTCCCAGAGG
>JARGFW010000145.1 GCA_029211085.1 Deferrisomatales bacterium
CCTGGGGGCCGCCCTGGGGGGCTGCGCCGCCCCCGTGGTCGTGCGCGAGGAGCAGCCACAGGCGCCCCCCGCGGCAACAGCGCCGTCCCCGGCGATCCTGCCGTCCCTGACCGCTACAACAGCCTCTGGCGTAGTCGCCCGCGACCACGGTTTCGTCATCTACCGTGTCGCACCGGGGGACACCTTCCGGTCCCTGGCCCAACGGTTCCTGGGCGATGGAGATCGCGACTGGGAGATCGAGGAGTTCGGGCAACACGCCACTCTAGCGCCCGGCAACGAGGTGGTGATTCCCCTGGTCCCGACAAACCCGGTGGGTGTGTATCCCGACGGCTACCAGACCGTGCCGATCCTGTGCTACCACCGCTTCGGGGACAAACAGGCGAAGATGGTGGTGTCCCCCGAGGAGTTCGCAGCCCAGATGGCGTATCTGGCCGAGCACGGCTACCGGGTGGTGCCACTCTCCGCGGTCGCCGAGTTCCTGGCCGGGCGGCGCGCCCTCCCTCGCAAAGCCTTGGCCATTACCATGGACGATGGCTATCGCTCCAACTACCAGTACGCCTATCCGGTGTTGAAGCGTCACGGCTTTCCCGCCACGATCTTCCTGTACACCGATTTCCTGGGTGGGGGCGCCGCCCTGCGCGCCGAAGAGATGCGTGAGATGTTGGCCTCGGGGCTGGTGGACATCCAGCCCCACTCCAAGGCCCACACCAACCTGGCACTGCCCACCGCCGAGGAGGACGAGGCGGCCTACGCCCGGCGACTCGAACAGGAGGTGGTGGGCTCTGCGGCACGTATCCGGCAGTTGCTGGACGTTCCCATCCACACATTTGCCTACCCTTACGGGGACACCGACCGGCAGGTGATCGCTCTGCTCGACGCCGCGGGATACCGCCTGGGCGCCACGGTGCAGGCCGGCGGCAACCCGGCGTTCGCCCCGCCGTTCTTGCTGCGGCGGACCATGGTGTACGGGGGCGACGACCTGGAGATGTTCGGCGAGAAGCTCGATGTGTTTCATCGAGTCCCCCTGCAATGAAGAACGGTGTGGGTTCCCCTTGGGCGGCGCTCCTGGCGACCGCGGCCCTTCTGGCTAGCGCCGGGTGTGCTCCGCCGATCCGGAGGCTTCCCGAACCCCCGCCGCCCCGCCCTGCCACCACCCCCGCACCCACCGTGGCGCCCACCGTGGCACCGGCGGTGCAACCTCGCCCCGGCGCGACCGCCGCCGGGGAGCGGCGCGCCCGGGAACTCCGGCAACGGGGGGACCTGGCGGCCGCCCTCATCCAGTGGCGCATCTTGCGCACCCTGGCCCCCGGCGATCCCGGGGTCCAACGTCAGTTGGCCGCCACCCAGGCACTCATTCGCCAACGGGTACGGGAAAAACTGGCCGCCGGAACCGCTGCCGAGCGCGCGGGGGAAACCGCCAGAGCGAGAGAAGCGTACCTGCAGGCCCTGGCCCTGGACCCCTCCGACGCGGATGCCCTGGCGAACCTGCGCAGCATGGAAACCGATGCGGTGTTTGCCGTCCAGCAGGCCCGTCTGGACAAGCTCCTGGCGCGGCGCGCCCAGGCGGCGGCCCGCAAACCAGAGGGACAGACCGCCCCGGCGGTTCCCCACCGCGGCGCAAGCACCAACGGCCAGGAACGGGACTACCGGGACATGGGGACCGCCCTGTTCGAGGCGGGAGACTACGAGGCCAGCATCCTTGAGCTGAAGAAATATCTGGGATCGTTTCCGGAAGATGATGCAGCCCGCGACATCCTGCACAAGGCGGAAGCACGAGCACGGAAGGGGAACCCTCCTGACGAAGTGCCACTTCCCCAAGCGCCCCCTCCCGGCATGGCCGGAGGGAACGCACCCCCCCGCCCGCCAACGGCGGCGACTGCGGTGCCGGCCCTCCCGGTCGCTGCTGCGGCGGTCACCGCGGCGGATGAGGAAGCGGCCCAGGATCTCTATGAACAGGGAGTTCGCGCATCCCGGCAGGACATCGGTGAAGCGATTCGACTCTGGGAGCAGAGCCTGGAGAGAGATCCCGACCACGTACAGGCCCGGCTGCGCCTGGAACAGGCCCAAAAGATGCAACAGCGCCTGGAGGCCATCGACCGCCAGTAGGGCTTCCAGGGAAAGGTTGGGGGGCCGGGGAGCGGCAGGGAACGGCTCCCCCTCGGGCACCGCGCGGCGGCCAGGAAACCGGCGGGTAGCCGGGGCAGCCCAGCCATCCGGTACCACAACGGGCAACAGGGGTTACTGGAACTTCTGCTGGAACTGCTGCTGCAAGTGCACCGCCTCGGCCCGGCGGAGTTGGGCGGTTTCGTCCGCCGGGTCCAACTCCAGCACCCGGTCCCACAACCGTATCGACTCGGCGAGGTCCTGGCGGCGATACGCCCCCATCGCCTCCTTGCTGGTGCGGTCGATCAGTGCGGAGCGTACGACCACCAGTTTTTCCCGCGCCACGGGGTGGTCCCTGTCCAACTTCAGCACCTGGTTGAGCGCCGTGTACGCCGCCTCATAGTCCGTTGCATCGATGGCCCGGGTGGCGTCGGCAAACAGTTGCTCGATCCCGATGCGTTGTTCCACCGCGGCCAACCGTTGGGACACCTGGGCACTGCCCCCCGCCACGGTCGCCGCGCGCTGCAACACCTCCCGGGCGGGTCGCAGCTCGTCGCGCCGCACCAGGGCGTCGGCATGGGCAACGGACACCTCCTGGTACAGGCGGCGCGCCGCAGCGGCGTTCGGGTCGGTTGCCAGTAAGGAGTCCAGGGCAGCCAAAGCTGCTGCCAACTCCCCCCGGTCCCGCAGTGCCTCGACGTCCCGCAACTTCTCCCGCGACCCCACCTCGTAACGCGCGGTGTACGCCGCGGAACGATTACCGCTGCGATCCTCTGCGTAGAAGCGCAGGGTTGTGCTGACATCGACGGCGATCGGTACCGTGTATCGGATGATCCCACCTGCACCGGGATCTTCCTCACCCAGGGAGTAGTGCACGGCTGGCGCCGGGTCAACGGCGTCGGATGCCCGCAGGGTCACCAGCACCTTCCCCGGATACCGCCCTGCCGGGGGGTCGGCTGCCACCTCGGGCGGGGTCCGATCCTCGGAGGCGGGTGCGGTTGCGCGCTGAGGCGCGGGGGCCGGCTCCACGGCTGGCAGTTCCACTTTCCCCCCGTCCCGGGGGGAAGGCACCCGCAACGTCTGCTCCGTGCGCAGTTGGCTCGGGTTGTCGATGCCGTTGTAGCGGGCCAGGGCATAGAACAGGAAAGGATCTCCGTAGGCCTGTTTGGCGATCTTTGAAAGGGTGTCGCCGGGCTGCACCTGGTACTCGGTGTACTGGTCCCCAAAAAACTCCGCCGGCGGCGACTCGATCTGACGCAGCAGCCGCTGGGCGATGCTGTTGTCCGGGGTCTTGCAGAGGCACAGGAATAACGCGTCCCAGGCCCTTTTCTCATCCCCCACCTGCAGGGCGTCGAGACCGGCCATGTAGTGGGTGCGCCCGTCCACCGGGTCGTCGTCCGGGCACGCCGGCTCTGCCGGTTTGGGTGGGAGTGGGGGTACCTCCGAGGCCGCCGGAATGGGAGTCGGACGCGGTTGCGGCAGGGGTTCAGGACTAGGGGGGACCGCAGCGGCCCCAGGCTGTTCGGCCGGCGCAGCCGGTGCAGCCGGGGATGAAGCAGGCGCGGGGGGGGCCGCTGTCTTCTCGGACAGCGTACTGCCGGCGCATCCCAGTGCCCACACCAACAAGCCGATCAGAAACGCGTGCTGTCCATTCGGCATTCCGCCACCCTCAAACGCAACACAGGAGAAGAGAGCTGGCTACCAGCCCTATGTATAACTCTTACTCATTCGGCCCGGCCCCGCAAGCGCGGCGGATACGGCCCCGGGCTCGACCCCGGGATCTGCCAGGCATCAACCACCCGCTCGTAGAACCCTGTAGCCCCCGTCGCCCCCACGACGGCGTAGGCGTAGCCGGCGTTCCACATGGCGTGCAGCGCCGCACCCAGCAGCGCCCGCCCGATGCCGCGACCCCGGGCCGCGTCCCCCACGCCGAGGGGGCCGAAGAAACCCCGGTAGGTCGTGTCGTAACAGCAGAAACCTGCGAGTTCCGTGCCACACACCGCCACAAAACAGGTGGCGGGTTGACAACCAAGCGCCACCGCCACCTCGCCGGCCCATCCCGCACCGAAAGCACGTTCCACCCACCCAAGCACCAGCTGGCGCTCGTAGGCGAGCGCCCGGCGCACGGTCACCCCGGCGACCGCTCCTGGTGCATACCCGCCGCGGTCTCCACCCTGCCCATAGAGGGGGATCAACAGATCAGGCATGGCGCCACATCTCCCCACGGGACGACACAGTACCGCACCCGGTGCCGTGCACGTCCTCCCCTACCGATCCGGTTGGGACTGGCGCAGCAACTCTCGGGCGGCGACGTTATCGCGATCCAGTTCTAGCACCTTTGCCACGTGCCGGGCCACCTCGGCCGCCTGCCCTCGCTGCAGCGCTGCGCGGGCCGCGGACAAATCCACCTCCACCAGATGGTTGATCAGATCCACGGCCTGCATCCGCAGTACCTGGGCGTTGCGGTGGTGCGGTGCCAAGGCCAAGACACGGTCGCAGTACGTCACCGTTTCGCGCGGGCGTTGCCGGCGCAGCGCAGCGTAAGCCTGGCGATACCAATCCTCCACTCCCTCGTCCGCCACCCGCTGGCGGGTGTCCAGGGCACCAACGTGGCCCGGTTCCCGTTCCAACACCTGGTCAAAAAGGGCCAGGGCCGCTTCCCGGTCTCCCCGCTCCACGGCGGACAGACCCTGCCGGTACAGGTCGGCAACAGACGCTGCGGGCACGGCAGGTGCCGAGGCGGTCTCCATCACATAGGTTTCAGAGCCAGCGGGGGACACGTTTCCGTCCCTGTCTGCTGCCAGGAACCGCACCGCGGTGGTCTTCCGGAGAGCTAAGGGCCCCGTGTAACGGGAACTCCCTGCCACCCGCGGGGGGCTTCCGTCCAGGGTGAAGTACACCACCGGCGCGGGGTCGCGATCATCCTCCGCCGTCAACACCACCGAAACGGGCCCCGGTACGGCGCCGCCCAACGGCGTGGCGTACACCCGGGGCGGCTCGGTGTCGGCCGTCGGGGCAGGGACAGAGGGCGGGGCTTCCCCGGGCACCTGGATGACCTGGCCCGACCGCAGGCGGCTGGGATTGTCGAGGCTATTGAAACGCGCCAACAGATAGAATTTGTACTTGTCGCCCAGGAACCGTTGGGCGATCCGCGACAGGGACTCCCCCGGTTGCACGGTGTACGCGAACGACGCCTCTCCCAGCACCTGCCGGGGGTCCGCGTCGAGCTGGCCCAGGAGTTCACGGGCCAGCGTATTGTCCGGGTCAGAACACAGGGCCCCGATCAGCTCTTCCCGCGCACGCTCCGCCTCTCCCTGGTTGAGCAGGTCGATCCCCTGGAGCACCGCGGCCCGGGCCACCGCCGGATCGTTCGCCTCGATGAGGCCCAGCAGCCGGCCGGCCGCAGGGTTCGTCGGATCCACGTCCAGGGCCGACTCGAACTGGGTCTTCGCGAGATCGCGGTCACCGGAGAGTAGCCCGTCGATACCCAGGCGCACGTGCAACTGCGCGACCTCCGGTGCGGGGGTAGGCGCCGGGGCCTCCTGCGGCGGAGGAATGGAAACCGGGGGCGGAGGCGGTGCACCCGCACACCCTGCCAGGAGCAGAAGGGCAACGGTCCATCCGTGCGACCAGAAAGCTCCGTCCATGATCATTGTTCTCCGTTCAGGAAACCCGGACACCTCGCGGCCGAGATCCCCAGGGCCAGGCGGCAGACATCCGCTGCATCACTCTCGATGCCCGGAGGCATTCTGCCGCACGACCACCACCGGCCCGGCTATCAGCATTCCCGCATAGGCCGGCAGTGTATCCCGTTTCACAGGGGCGCCCGCAAGACCCTCATGCAGGCTCAGCGTCTTCCCGCAGAGCTGGCAAGTCTTCGCCGTGGGACCCGTCGGCCGGCGGGTCTCCATCGCTGCAGGATTCACCTCACCCTGCCCCCCATACTTTTCAGTGAAGCACCTCCCCTGCGTCGGTTCGAGGAGACACAAGGTTTCCCTTCATTCGGATTTTCCCCGTTCTTTGGCGAAGAGGATTTCCACGACGCTTCCCCCCCCTCCACCCTCGGACAAGCGCACATCTCCCCCCTGGGCCTCCATCGCCCTCTGGGCGAGAGCCAGTCTAAGATCTGGAACCCATTGGCGGAGCCCGACCGGCCGTTCCGTCACACCGGGTTCGTCTGGACCTACCGGCCCTCCCAGAGGCGGGCCCGCTACGATGGCCCACCCCGGGTCCCTGCGCTCGAGACGAATCTGCACCGTCTCTCCCCTGGGGACCCCCGTGCAGACATGCTCCAGCACTGCAACCAGCGCGATCCGCGTGAGCGCGGGGTCATGGGACACCGAGCCCCATCCCTCCTGGGGCGGGGCCAACACCCGGATTCCGGCTTGGGTGAGTAACGGGCGCAGGTCGGAGAGCACCGCCTCCACGTCATCGCCCAATGGAGCGAGGCGAACCGCCGCCTCAGGCAGTGAGATCAAATCCTCTACGCGCCCCATCATCCGTTCCAAGCGCTCGGCCTCCTCCCGCACGGTGGCCGCCACGCCCGCCCCGACCGCCTCTTCGGGGTGCCGTTCAAGGCGCCGGCAGAGCCCCCCAATCACCGTGACCGGGTTGCGCACCTCGTGGGCGATGGCCAACACCAACCGCCCCAAGGCCGCCGAGCGTTCCGCTTCGAGCAGTCGGAGCTCCGCCGCACGCAGATCCGCCGCGGTCAACCGGTAGCGGGTCTGGAGTTCCCCGAAGAGACGACTGTTTTCGACGGCGATGGCCACCAGCGCAGATGCGCCGCGCAGGAGGGATAGGTCCTCCAAGTCGTAGGCACCGGCAACCGACCGATCCAGGTACACCAACCCGTTGACCCTGCCTTTGTATACCAGCGGCGAGCAGAGGACGGAGCGAATGTTGAGGCCCATCACGCTTTGCCCCAGGTCGAACGGGGCCTCACCCTGGACGTCATCGTAGAGCAGGGCCTCCCCACGATCGAACACCCGATCCGCGATGGTCCGGCTGAACGGAGCGCCTGTATCTCGCGGCCGACAGGCGTGAAGACGCAGAGAACCGTCCTCTTCACGGCACAGGACGGCGCAGCGGTCATACGAAAACAACTCGTCGAGCGTCTCCAGGACCTTGGGCAGAACTTCATCGAGATCGAGAGTGGAGACCAGCTTCTCCGCGATCGAATGGAGCACCTGGAGACGACGGCTGTCAGCAGGCAGCGTCGCCTCGGCCAGGTGTCCGCGTTCGATGATCTGTGTGGAATCCCCGGCAAGGCGGATTTCGCCCACGGGTTCTCCGACCACCTCCGCAACGGT
Source organism: Deferrisomatales bacterium (assembly GCA_029211085.1). Taxonomy (GTDB): domain Bacteria; phylum Desulfobacterota; class Deferrisomatia; order Deferrisomatales; family JARGFW01; genus JARGFW01. The sequence continues at coordinate 7,416 of JARGFW010000145.1, forward strand.
GAACCGCGCAGACCCGAAAGCGACCTCATCCCCGGCGCGGAGAACCGCCAGATCCATCCTCTTTCCGTTTACGAAGAGACCGTTCCTGCTTCCCAGGTCGTGCACGGTCACCTTCTGTCCCGTCACCCGGATCTCGGCGTGGTGTCGAGAGCTGCGCGGATCACGGATCCGGAACGCACAATCCTCTCCCCTGCCGACGAGGCTGGTCCCCTCGGCCAGAGGAAACGGCTGCTCTCTTCCCCCGACGGAACGCAGAGTCAGCATCAGTCTCCCCCGTGATTGGCCAGGCCGGACTCAGCAAGGGGCAACTGGGCCGCCGCCCATTCGCAGCGGAGAGTGCTAGAAACCGCCTCCTCAGCGCAGCCGAGGGAAACTCGACCACCGGCAGTGGTTCTTGCAGGTCCGCGAGGTGGCCACGACCACCCGACTCTCCGCATGGGTAATCCGTTTCGGGGTTCGTCTATGAACACACGACCCAGATTCCACGGCGGGAAAGGCAATCGTTGAGCGGCACGGCTCTTCAACTCGACCCTTTCGGCCTCCCCTTCCTTACCGCCGTGACCACGAGGCCATCCACGGGGCTTCCCGACTCGGTGCGCAGAACCTGCGAAACCATGGAGTGCACCTTGAGGCCGGCGCGGTCCAACTCCCGTCTCACGTACGCCTCGGTGTGGCTGTAGCGGCCGTGGGCGTTGAGGACGAAGCCCTCCCCTTTTGGGGCTTGCTCTACGGTGAAGACCAATCTCCCCCCGTCCCGCAACGCTCCGGCCGCGCCCTCGAACACCCCCTCGAGCACGCCGAAGTAGCACAGGGTGTCGGCTGAAACGATCAGATCCCACGGTTCCACCGCGCCCGCGAGGAAGCCGGTCAGCTCCGCCTTGATCAGTTCGTCGTACGTCCCCAGCCGCCGGGCCTTGTTCAACATGCCCGCTGAGAGGTCCACCCCCACCAGGCGACGGGCGTAGGGTCGCAGGAGAGGCCCGCACAGGCCGGTGCCACACCCGATGTCGAGCACGTCGAGGTCTCCCTTGGGGACAGGCAGTTCCAACTCGATTGCCGAGAGCACCCGTTGCGGTGCCCTATACTCCAGACCCGCCAGGTGCTCGTCGAAACTCGCCGAGAGCCCGTCGAAGACCTCTTCCACGTACCGGTCCGACGCGCGCTCGGGAATCCCACGGCCCGAGCAGGCCGCACACAGGTGTACCGCCACCGGGTTGTCCGGTTCCCTCTCCAGCCACTGGGCGAACACCGCCTGGGCCTCCTCGACCTTCCCCATGCTGTAGAGAGCCAGGCCCAGCAACTTGGGGGCTTCCGGGTGATGAGGGTCGAGGACGATGGCCATACGGAAGTGGGTCGTGGCCTCCTGGAGCTTGCCCTGACGGCGCAGCACATTGCCCAGGTTGTGGTGGGCATCGGCGTGGTTGGGGTCGAGGGCGATCGCCTTCTCGTACGCCGCAGCGGCCCCGTCGAGCTCCCCCCGGGTCTTCAAGACGATGCCCAGGTTGTTGTGGGCGTCCGCGTGGTCGGGCCGCAGTTCGATGACCCGGCGATATTCCTCTGCCGCCTCCTCGAGCTGGCCGTTCTCCTTGAGGATATTGCCCAGGTTGTTGTGGGCGTCGGCGTGGTCGGGGTGCAGCGCGAGAGCACGCCCGATCAACTCCACGGCAGCCTCCTCCCGTCCCCGCTGGTGGGAAAGCACGCCGAGGAAGTGAAGCGCGTCGGGGTGGTCCGGGGAGGCCTCGAGGATCTTGCCGTAGAGGATCTCGGCCTCCTCCAAGCGGGCGCCCCGGTGGAGCTCCACCGCCAGGCCCAGGGCCTGTTCGAGGGTCAGGGTCTGTGGCGACCCGGTGGCCGAGATGGCTTCGTCTTGGCTCATCGTGGGCTCAGGAACAGGGTTGGTGGGCGGTGTCCAGCCTTCGGGTGGCCCCGCAGCAGTTTGCTGCCCCTCGTTTGGTGGGCACCGCCTACCAATGCCACGCGAAGCACTCCGTTGCCGACACGACGAGCAGTGCCGAAAGTCTTGTCAAGAACGCCTTGGAGGCTTGTTCATCTCAGAAGATCTCGCGACGATCGATCCCGCGTGCGATCACGTGCTGCCGCAGACCGGGAAAGTCCACCCGGGCTCTTTTTGCACGCAGAATCTCTACCGCCGAACGAGCTAGTTGCTCAGTGAACAACGTCCCCTTTGCGCGCCCTGGCTCCGGCGCGCCCCAACCCCATTTCTACCCCGACATCCACACCTTTGTATCCCAGGCGGCGAACCGCAAGATAGCAGGTGACCGCTCGTGCATCGCTGAGCTCAGGCAACCGACGCCGGCGGCGAATCTCCCCGACATCCACCCCGTAGGCGCGGGCGACCCGCTCGGTCAACTCCTGCAGCGACAACGTCGGAACCGTGTCCGTCTCGCGGACACCTGCCGCCCACAACGCTTCCACAAACTCACCACTGCCGAGAACCCGGTCGTCGTAGGCTTGCCGGAGCTGGCGGGTCCCTCCTCCCCCGTCCGTCCCCCTCGCCCCGCCCTTGCAGCGAGGCGCGACGGTGGAAGCCAGGAACGCCGGCCGACAGCGCTGTGAAGCACCCGCCCGTGGCGTTCAGAGCCCGACCGCGCCCCGGATGTCGTCGACCCAGGACCTGTCGAGGCGCCAAGGCAGGGCGTACATCAAGTCCAGCCGCTCAGAGGTCATCTGGGCGAGCCCCTGGAACCTGGCGAGTTCCTCGTGCGGACTCAGCGCCACACCGCCGACGGGAGTCGCCGGGACGCCCATACCGAGCCAGTCCTGGCCGTAGAGGTACGCCCGCCTCTGTCCGGCGCCGTCCATGAAGCATAGCAGGCGGTGGTTGCGCTGGTCGGTCTCGGCCCGCGACAACACGTTCAGCACCCGGTCCCTCACCTCGTTGCTGGGAGCCCCCGGCGGCATCAGGCTGGTGTACTGGCCGATGCTGTAGTGGGCGTAGTGGTTCAGGTTGAGCGTCAGCGCGATCTCCAAGAGCGAATGGTGCGCCTGCGAGACCATGGTCGCCATCGGCAGCAGCATGATCAGGTCACCGAGCGCGGCGAAGCCCTCCTGGGCGGCGGCGAGGTCGTCGGGTCCACCACCGCCGAACCCGAGCGCCTCGGCGTAGAACCGGTGCAAGTGCTCGAAGACGTAAACAGTATCGGCCGTCGTTCCAGAGATATCCGCGGCTGTCGGCAACCCGAACAACTGATCGATCTTCCACACCGTGCTGGTGGGCAGGAGCGTCCAGACTTCCGCCCCTGGGGTCACCCCCGGGGTGCGGTAGGCCCCCCCGGGCCTCAACCAAAGCTGCCTGGCGAGATCTGTGTGCGCGGTTACCTGCGGCGCCGGCTGCGGCACCATCGCCGCCGGCAGCCCCGCAGGCAGGGCTGCTGGGTTGTACCGATGCCGCCCCACCAGGCCGCCCTTGTTCCAGTACTTCCCACCGGGGCGATTCGCGTCCTTAGCCTGGCGCGTCTCGTCCGGCGTCAACCTAAACGCCGGACCCGGAGCGTCTACCACCTCAGCGAAGAGCAGCGCTAGGTCCGCGACGTCGGCGGCGTCCCAGCTGTTGGCGTGGCGGACGATGTTGTCGATCTGATCGAAGAACGTCGCGCCGTGCCCCCAGCGCATCCAGACCCGCATCTTGGCCCGCGCGTCCGCGAACACCTTGATCCACTTTGGCGCGCGCGCGGCAGCGCCTGCCCGCACCTGGCGGTTATTTTGGTCGACCCGGGCCAGCACCGCGATGCTCTCGATCAGCGGCTTCGTGATCCGACGCAGGTAGAAGAGCAACGGATCCGAGTTGAACAGACCCCAGAGCTTCTTCGCCAAGTCCAGCTCAACACCGAGCTTGCCCTGGACACAACAGTCTACTTGCCAGCCACTCAACTCGCGCATGGCCCACACCTCACCCCAAGAGTTAGTCGACGGTTGGAGGAGTTGCTAGGTTTCGTTAGTTTCTTTGTCGCTGCCTTCGCACCTCCCCCACCCGAATTGCCTCGCCCCCGGTCACGAATCAAGAATCTCACCCTTCTCACGCCTCACTCGAAGGCGTATGCAGGCTCTACTCCCTGCACCTTCACTCGCACCCGGCCCCCCGGCCTTCCCTCCATCATCCGCGTCAGGATCCTGGCTCAGGGCCGGGAGCACGGTGTTGGTGAGGATGGCATCGACCATGCGGCGGCCGCTCTCGAGCTCCGTGCACCGGCTCACGATGAGGTTTACCACCGCATCGTCGTACGTAAAGGTCACTCTGTGACTTCAGTAATGCGCTCGGTGACCCTGGCAAACTGCAACCGGGGAATGAGGCCGATGGTCTCGTCGGTGAGTGAGTAGAAGGCGATAAACGCGAGGCGTCCCATATCCTTCCCAACGTCCCCTTATCCGTCCCGCCCGGTCCGGACACGAAGAACAGTCGGGGCGCGAAGCAACGCCGAAGCAGGAAATCATGCGCTCACCTGCCGGGCATGACCCCCGCCAGAGCTCTCGCGAAGGTCAGGGCGGCGTTGCTGCAGCGTCGCCCTGCTGATTGAGAGGGGTGCCCCAGTTGACCTTCGCGGGCATGGTCTTGCCGATCAGCCCGAGGATCTTCCCCTTGAGGACACCTTCGATGCCGTACGCATCCACCTCTTCGGCAAGGTTCTCATAGAACCTCCCGTAGCCACTTGACTGACCCGCATTCCTCTGCGCCTCGCGGCTCAGCTCGCCCAGGTGGTGGTCGTGGGTGGACTTCATCCAATCGATTACGGCGTTCTTCACCTTGTCGTGCCTGCGGTGGTACTTGTCGAACCACGGTGGCGGGCTCGCGGCCAGGAAGTTGGCGAAATAGGATCGGTGGATTTCGGCATGCTCGGGAACGCCGGTGCCCGGATCGAGCCTGCACCATTTCCTCACGACCTCACGCCGCGTCGTCCGGTCGACGGCCTCGAAAGGGTTCTTCGTCTCGAACGCCTGCCGGATGGCGCGTGCCCCCTTCCCGGCCATGACGGCCTGCATCGTCTTCATAAGGTCTTGGGTGGGAAACGTAATAATCCCCGAAAATACCCCCTGGGCGACGCGGTAGATCTGCTCCGCGTGCCGACTCTCATGGTAGAGCGTCATCACCCACTCCATCCAGAGGGCCAGAGGGATATTGGGGAACTGGGAGTGGTAGGCGTTGTACCCGATCGTCCAACTGTTCAAGGAGGTCCAGCCGAAGCTTCCGAGCTGATTGGAGTGGTACTGCTGGTAGGTGATCGGCGGCATGAACTGCACTCTGGCCTTGATGGCGATTTCCAAGGCATTGCACCGGGCGACGGATGCCAGCGTGCGCCAATTCGTCCAGAGATTGGCCGCGACCTTGGCAAATGCGGTGATGTTGCTGTCGAACTGCAGACTCATGGTCAGCCTCCTTTGAGTCACCCTCACCGGGTCCGGCAGCCCCTTCCAAATCCCTGCCCGACCGGCGGCCACCACGAACGGCCGTCACCAAGCATCCCTTTGCAGGCATCGACGGGACGCTGGAAGACACCGCGAAGAAAGCCACCCGTGTGTCCTCGTCCCCACCGGCGACTTGCGTCTAGTCGAACATATAGTGAACTCCCCCGCCTCCACCTTCACCTCCACCCGCTGCACCGGCCGCCCCTCCATCATCCGGGTAAGGATCTCCAGGGGGGGGCAGGGGGACGTTGTCAAATTGACAAATTAGCTCTGCGAAGCCAACCCCGTCTGCGTCCGCCCCCTCCCCCGTTCAATCAAACCCATACCGAAACTCCCCAC